>JAFAXS010000174.1 GCA_019240755.1 Vulcanimicrobiota bacterium | reverse complement strand
GTGTAGCCGATGTCGCGCTACATCGGACCCGTCTGCCGGCTCTGCCGGCGTGAGACCGCGGCCAGCAAGACGGGCGAGAAGATCAAGCTGTTCCTCAAGGGCGACCGTTGTCTATCGCGCAACTGCGCGGTCGAGCGGCGCGGCACCGCGCCGGGTCAGAAGACGACGGGCAAGTCTCGTACGAAGGTTTCCGAGTATGGCCGCCAGCTCCGCGAGAAACAGAAAATGCGCCGGTACTACGGCGTGCACGAGACGCAGTTCGAGAACTATTTTCGCGAGGCCGCGCGCGTCCCGGGCCAGACCGGCCGGACGTTCCTGCAGCTGCTCGAGCGCCGGCTCGACAACGTCGTCTACCGCCTG
Organism: Vulcanimicrobiota bacterium; assembly: GCA_019240755.1. Taxonomy (GTDB): domain Bacteria; phylum Vulcanimicrobiota; class Vulcanimicrobiia; order Vulcanimicrobiales; family Vulcanimicrobiaceae; genus Cybelea. The sequence continues at coordinate 6,933 of JAFAXS010000174.1, read as the reverse complement.
AACCTGGCCACCAGCCGCGCGCAGGCGCGACAGCTGGTGACCCACCGGCATTTCCGCGTGAACGGGCGCATCGTCAACATCCCGTCGTACATCGTGCGGAGCGGCGACGTCGTGTCTATTGCGCCGAACAGTTTAAAATCAACGGTCTTTGAATCGAACCTCGACGTCGCCCAAAACCGGCGACCGCCGGAGTGGCTCGAGTGGAACGATCAAGAGAAGACCGCGAAAGTGTTGCAACTCCCGCCGCGCGAGCAGATCGACGCACCGGTGGACGAGCAACTGATCGTCGAGTACTACTCGCGATAATCTCACTGCGCCGCTGCTAGGCGTACGATCGTCGCTATCCGGAGATCGCGGCGGATAACGTAAGCAGCAATAAGGAAACGCCAAAGCAAATGACCATTATGGAAGCGCCGGTCGGCGCCAACATCGAAGTGCGCGAGCGCCGCGGAAACCACGCGAAGTTCGTGATCGAGCCGCTCGAACGCGGCTTCGGAATAACCCTCGGCAACGCGCTGCGCCGCGTGCTCCTCAGCTCGATTCCCGGCTCCGCCGTGACGTACATGAAGATCGACGGCGTGCTTCACGAGTTCTCGACGATCCCAGGAATGGTCGAAGACACGATCGCGCTGATGCTCAACCTCAAGGGCCTGCCCGTCAAGTTGAATACGGACGAGCCCAAGGTGCTCACGCTGTCGGTCACGGGCCCGCGGGAAGTGACGGCGGCGGACATCGTCCCCGATGCCGACGTCGAGGTTCTCGACCCGAGCTATCGGCTCTGCACCCTGTCGTCGAAAGACGCGAAGCTGACGATGGAGATCGGCGTCGAGCAAGGGCGCGGCTACGTGATGGCCGATCGCCAGCGCAACGTCGAGCACATGATCGGGTTGATTCCGATCGACTCGATCTTTTCGCCGATTCGCAAGGTGAACTTCACGGTTGACGATACGCGCGTCGGTCAGAGCGTGGACTACGACCGCCTCACGGTCGAGGTCGAGACGAACGGATCGATCACCCCCGACGAGGCGCTCTCCACGGCAGCGAACATCATGCAGGAGCAGCTGGAGCTCTTCATCACGTTCACGAGCCGCGCCGAGCCTCTACCGGAAACCCCGCCCAACGAGTGGGACGTGCCGGTTGAGACGCTCAACCTTTCGGTTCGCTCGTTCAACTGCTTGAAGCGCGCGGGAATCTCGAAGGTCTCGGAGCTTCTCGACCTCACCGAGGACGAGATCATGAAGATGCGAAACTTCGGCAAGAAGTCGCTCGACGAGATCAAGCAGGTCTTAGCAGAGAGGGGGTTGGCGCTGCGCCAAACGTAGCGCTTCGGTAATGCCGCATTCGATCGGATACAAACGCCTGTCACGCACGGACGCGCATCGCCGCGCGCTGCTGCGCAATCTGACAACCTCGCTGTTCAAGCACGACAAGATCGAGACGACGTCGACGAAAGCGAAGGAGATAAGCCGCTTGGCCGAGCGGTGCATCTCCACGGCGCTCGCCGGAGACCTGTCCGCGCGCCGGCAGTTGGCCGAGTACATCACGGAGCCCGCGGTGGTGAAAAAGCTCGTCGAGCAGATCGCTCCCGCATTAAGAGGTCGCAACGGCGGCTACACGCGCATCACGAAGACTCGCGTCCGATCCGGTGACGCCGCGGAGCTCTCGGTCATCGAACTGGTGACGTAGCTTCGAATAGTGACTCGGGTCCGATGACGTACCGAGCCGAAGCGGACGCACTCGATCGAAAAATTCTGGGCGTCATTAACGCCTGGCATCGGCGCGGAGCAACACTTGATGACGGCGCGTTCAACGACCTTGCGCTGGGGCTTTTCGCGCACCAACTGCGATACAACGCCCCCTACGCGCGTTATTGCTCCTACCTCGGCGTTTCGCTCGCTGCAATGCCGGAGTCGTGGGGCGCGATTCCGGCGGTGCCGTCGCCGGCATTCAAAGAGGCGGCAATTACGACGTTCGATCCCACGGGTGCGGCGCTCGTTTTCGAAACGAGCGGCACGACCGTCGGAGCGCCGGGCCGCCATTACATGGAGCGTCCGGCACTATATGACGCTGCGTTGATCGCCGGCTTCGACCGCTTGATGCTGCCCGACGGTGCGCGCTTGCGCTACTTCAACCTCGTCCCGAATCCGCTGGAGAGACCGACGTCGTCGCTCGGCTACATGATCGGCCGGGTCGCGCAGCTGCGCGGACATGGCCGCACGGGCTGGTATCTCGAGGGCGACTCGCTCTTGTTCGACCGCCTTGAACGCGATCTACGCGAGGCGATCGCGCAAGATCAACCCGTCTGCATCGCGGCGACCGCGTTTGCGCTCGTACACTTAGTGGATGCGATGCGGCGCGACGGCGTCGAGCTGAGGCTTCCCAAAGGCTCGCGGGTCATGGAGACCGGTGGCTTCAAGGGCCGTGCTCGTACCGTTGAGCGCGAGGAGCTCTACGCGGCCATCGGCGATCGGCTGGAAGTGCAGCCGGAGAATATCGTCGCGGAGTACGGCATGACGGAGCTCACCTCACAGTATTACGACAATCCGGCGACTCGCCGAAAAATCGGTCCGCCGTGGCTGCGCGCGCGCGTTGTCGGTCCGGATCGAAAAACGCTGCCGCCCGGCGAGATCGGCTCGCTCCTGCACGTGGACCTCGCGAATCGTTCCTCGTGCGTCGCCGTGCAGACCGAAGATATCGGGGTGCAGTTCGACGATGGCTTCATATTGGTCGGCCGCGCAGTTAATGCGCCGCCGCGCGGCTGCTCCCTCGGCGCCGAGGGCCTGCGTCCGCTTACGGCCGCCGTGAGGTGATGACGCCGCTGTTCAGGCCGGCCATCGAGAGGCCGCCGACAAAGCGCGCGTGCTCGACTTTCAAGCAGCGGTCGACGACAACGTCCATGGCGGCCCCGTCGGCGAGCGCGATCGCGGCGTCGTTGATCACGCCATACTGAAACCAAATCGCCGGTGCGTGTACGGCGATCGCTTCCTCAACCACTCCGGCGACGTCACTCGGCTTGCGAAATACGTCAACCAAATCCGGTGGGCCGTGTTCCGCCGCGTACGCCCGCAGCGACGGGTAGGCGGTGATGCCGTCGATGTCCGTCAGCGACGGATTGATCGGCGTGACCGTAAATTCAGCCTGTCGGCGAAGGTAGGAGAACACCGTGTAGCTCGGGCGCAACCGGTTGCCCGACGCGCCGACGACGGCGACCGTTCGCGTGCGACGAAGAAGCTCCCGTCGTTGAGAGGGCGCGATCAGGATCATAGCTCCGCGAACGCCTGCTCCAGATCCCACGTTAAATCGGCCGGATCTTCCAGCCCTACGGAGAGGCGAATGGACTCCGGCTCGACGCCCGCCAGCCGCAGCTCGTCGTCGGACAACTGCGAGTGCGTGGTGGACGCGGGATGAATGACCAGACTCTTCGCGTCTCCCACGTTCGCCAGATGACTCCACAGCGTCAGCCGGTCGATGAAGCGCCGCGCGCCATCGCGCCCCGCGCGTAGGCCGAACGTAAAGACGGAGCCCATCTGCGGCTCGCGGACCCACGCAACCTCCGGCCGGTCGTTCAAGAATGCCACGATCCGGCGCCTGTTGGCGACGTGCCGCTCCATGCGGATCGCCAACGTCTCGAGTCCGAGTAGCGCCAGCCAGGCGTCCATGGGCGACATCTGCGCGCCGACGTCGCGCAACACTTCGGCGCGCGCGCGCATCAGGAACGCGTACTCGCCGAACGTCTCGGTGAAGACTTTTTGGTGATAGCCGGGACTGGGAGTCGAGAGCAGCGGAAAACGGCCGTTCGCCCACGCAAACTTTCCGGACTCGACGAGGATGCCTCCGATCGCGGTGCCGTGTCCGTTGATGAACTTCGTTGCGGAATGCACGACGATGTCGGCCCCATGTTCGATCGGGCGAAAGAGATACGGCGTTGCAAACGTATTGTCGACGACGAGCGGCACGCCGGCATCGTGTGCCAGCTCCGCCAACGCACCGACATCTGCGAGGGTCCCCGACGGATTGCCGATGGTCTCGACGAACACGAACTTCGTCTCCGGACGAAGCGCCGAACGGACAGCGCTCGGATCATCGGCCGGCACGAAGGTCGTCGTTATGCCCATTCGCTTCACGGTGACGCTGAGCTGTGTTACCGTGCCCCCGTAGATGTTTTGCGCACAGATCAAATGATCGCCGGCCTGCGCCACCGACAGCACCGTGCAAAGTTGCGCGGCCAGGCCGCTCGCACAGGCCACCGCGCCGAGGCCGCCTTCGAGGCTTGCCATGCGCTCCTCAAACGCGGCGACCGTTGGATTGCTGATCCGGCTGTAAATGTGCCCGTAGCTGCGTAACGCAAAAAGCTCCGCCGCCTGCTCGCTGCTTTCGAACACGTAGGCGGATGTTTGGTAAATCGGCGCGGCGCGCGCCCCCGTGGCCGCGTCCGGTGGGGTTCCGGCGTGAATGGCCCTGGTTGCAAAGTCGAATTCGTGATCGTGGTCGGTCATCGGAGGTTCCCGCGCATAGTTCGCGCTATACTGTTACTATCATGGGAATGACGCTCACCGAAAAAATCCTGGCGCGCCACGCCGGCCTCGACCACGTCGAGCCGGGGCAGATCATCAACGCGAAGGTTGACTTGGTACTGGCCAACGAGCTCTCCGCCGCCGTTGCAATCAAGGTGATGCGGCAAATCCGCGGCGCGGACCGCGTCTTCGACGCTTCCAAGATCGCTCTCGTTGCCGACCACTTCGTTCCGGCCAAGGACGCGCAGTCGGCGAGTATCGCGAAGCTGATGAAAGATTTTGCCGGCGAGCAAGAGATCGAGCATTTCTTCGACGTCGGACGCGGCGGCATCGAGCACGTCGTGCTGCCCGAAGAGGGTCTCGTGGCGCCGGGCGAGCTGATTGTCGGCGGCGATTCCCACACCTGCACGTACGGCGCGTTCGGCGCCTTTGCGACGGGGATGGGTTCTACCGACATCGCCGCCGCCTTCGTGCTCGGCGAGGTGTGGCTGAAGGTCCCTGCGTCGATCAAGCTGGTCTATAGCGGCACCCCCGGCACGATGGTGTACGCGAAAGACGTCATGCTGCGCACCGTGGGCGAGCTTGGCATCGACGGCGCGACGTATCGCGCGATGGAGTACCACGGAAGCACGGTGGACGAGCTGCCGATTACCGGGCGCATCACGATGGCGAACATGGCGATCGAGTGCGGTGCCAAGAACGGCATCTTCCACGCGGATGAGAAGACGATCGCCTACGTGCGCGAACGCACGAACCGCGATTTCATCGTCGAGAAGGCAGATCCCGACGCCGCCTACGAGCGTACGATCGCGATTGACGTCGGGCAACTAGAGCCGCAAGTCGCGTGCCCACATACGCCCGACAACGTGCACCCGATTTCCGAAGTCGTGCGCGACGACCTACGGGTGGATCAAGTCTTCATCGGCTCGTGCACGAACGGCTACATCGACGACTTGCGCGTAGTCGCGGGCATCTTGCAGGGCAAGACGATCGCGCCAAATCTGCGAGTAATCGTCAATCCTGGCTCGCAGAAGGTCTGGATGCAAGCCGCCGACGAGGGGATTCTCAGCACGCTGGCGGCGGCGGGGTGCGCGGTCAACACGCCCGGATGCGGCGCGTGTTTTGGCGGTCACATGGGAACGCTCGGCGACGGCGAGCGCGCGATCTCGACGACAAATCGCAACTACGTGGGCCGCATGGGCTCGCCGAAGGCCGAGATTTACTTGGCATCCCCGGCGACCTGCGCCGCGTCGGCGCTGAGCGGCAAGATCACCGATCCACGCACGGTCGAACACCTGGAGTGGACTCCGACGCGAGAGCGGGCGGGATCGCGCGGCACCACAGTCAGTCTTATCGAAAGTAATTGAACGCAGTGAGGGGACATGGAGTCAAAACTTCACGGCCACGCGCATAAGTACGGCAAGAACGTCGATACCGACGTCATCATTCCGGGGAAGTATTGCAACATCATCGATCCCGTCGAGTTGGGAAAACACGCGCTCGAGGGATTGGATCCGCAATACACCGCGCGCATGAAACCGGGTGACATCGTCGTTGCTGATACCAACTTCGGTTGCGGCTCGAGCCGCGAGGTCGCGCCGATCGCGCTGAAAGGATCGGGCACCGCGGCCGTCGTTGCCAAGAGCTTCGCGCGAATCTTCTACCGCAACGCGTTGAACATCGGCCTGCCGATCTTCGAATCGGCCGCCGCGGTTGACGGCATCGAGAGTGGTGACGAGATCGAGATCGAGGCGGCCGCGGGCATCATTCGCAACGTCACCAAAGGGACGAACTTTCGCGCCGCGGAGTTTCCGCCATTCATGCAGTCGCTGATCGCGGCGGGCGGTCTGGTTCCTTACGTGGAGCGCCGGCTTGCGGAGCGTTCGCCGGCCTAGGAAATCCGCTACCGCGGAGGCGTGTAGCCGCCGCCGTTGTTGCTGGGGATTCCGCCCGGCGACGGGTTGACGTTTTCGATCCACTTCTCTTTCGGCCGATACGAGGCGGTAAAGGGTACCGCCCCATCGGGCATCGTCAGCTCGCCGACCATGTCGGTCGTTCCATCGAGACGGCCCTCGAGCAAGAGCGTCGTGCCGTTCGGCAAGGTGACGATCATCCGGATGGACTGTCCGTCAACGTTCCCGACGAGCGGATAGCGTTTCCCGGACCTGTCGAGATAGGTTCCGCGAAGCGCGTCGCCGTCCTGAGCGAGCTGGAAATGGCTGTAGTCGGTGGAGTTGGGACGCTGGATCTGCACTTCCCAGACGCCTTCGAGTCCCTTTCTGTTGCTCGCAGAGGGGCTGGGGGCCGGGCTCGCGGGCGCTCCCAGAGGCACGAGCGTGGCGTTTGGCAGCGGCGTTGCCGGAAAGCCCAGCGGCGGAGGCGTGGGGGGCGCGGTGGCCTGCGCGGCCGGACTGGCGGC
>JAFAXS010000161.1 GCA_019240755.1 Vulcanimicrobiota bacterium | reverse complement strand
GCTGCGCGAGCTTCTGCTGCGAACGGTCGACAACCTCACGCTTCCGGCCGTGAAGGCCGGCCGAAACTCGATGGCGGCGGCCTTCGTCTATCCCAGCGTTGCGCCGGCGCCATATCTCAAGCGCACCGCGGCAGTGGCCGCAGCGCTTGACCTCGGGCTCGAGGTCGTCGCGACTCGCGGCGTGGACCGCGCCGCGCTCGAGCGCATCGCACGCGAGCTGGGCGGCGAGATGCTGCACGACACCGCCGATCCGGCGACTCTGCCAGGGGATGCGTTGCGCGCGGCGCTCGTCGCGCTTCCCATGGGGAAAGCCGCCGCGAAGTTGGCAAACGTTCCGCTGCCGTACGATCTCTTCGTCGTCGCATCGGATCAGACGTATTTGGGCGAGAATCCCGTGACTTCGCCCTATTCACAGACCGCCGGCGACCGGCTGCGAACGGGATACGGCACGCTGACCGTCTATATCGGCGCGGCAGCCGGCGCCGGCAAGACCTATGCGATGCTCGACCGCGCCCATCAACTGAAGGGCGAGGCGATCGACGTCGTCGTCGGATTTGTCGAGACGCACGGCCGGAAAGAAACAGCGGCGCTCCTCGACGGCCTGGAAGTCATGCCGCCGAAGACGATCGCCGTCAACGGCATCGTGTACAGGGAGTTCGATCGCGACGCGCTGATCGCGCGTAAGCCGCAGGTCGCGTTAATTGATGAGCTCGCGCACACCAACGCCCCCGGCAGCATCGCGCCGAAGCGCTTTTACGACGTTCTGGCGGTGCTGCGCGCCGGCATAGACGTCATTACGACGCTGAACATCCAGCATCTCGAGGGCTTGAGTGATACGATCTTGCGCCTGACGGGCACGATCGTGCGCGAAACGCTGCCCGACGGAATCTTAGCGCTCGCCGACGAGGTGATCCTCATCGACGTTACCCCCGAAACGCTGCGGCAACGGCTACGAGAGGGCAAGATCTATCCGCCCGAACGATGCGAGACCGCGCTCGCGAACTTCTTTCGAACCGAAAACCTTTTCGTGCTTCGGGAGCTCGCGTTGCGGGAGGCGCTCCGCGCGCGTCACCGCGAACGGATCGCGTCGCCCTTCGAGCGCATCTTGCTTGCGCTCGGCTCGCGGGCCATAGATCTGCCGATGATTTCTCGGGCCGGGCGCATCGCCGCGCGCCTCGGCATCGAGTTCACGATCGCACACGTCGTTAACCCACGCGAACGGATCGACGGCTCATTGGTAGAACGCCTCCACGCGGAAGCGCGGAAGACCAACGTCGAATGGATCGAAGACGTCGCCGACGACGTTCCCAAACGATTGATCGACATCGCTCGAATGCGCCGGGAAACGACGATCGCGCTCGCGGGATCGCGTCGCGCCCCGCGGTGGTTGGGGCGCCCGTCGTTCCCGCGCAGACTGCTCGACACCGGTGCCCGCGAACTTCTCATTCTCGCGCGCCCCGGCGAATCGGCGTCCGCAGCGCTCCCCGAAGAGTGACTGCTATTGCGGCTTGACGCCGTCGAGGGCGAGGTTAATTTCTAGAACGTTGACGCGCGGCTCTCCTAAGAAGCCGAACGTGCGGCCACGCACTTGCTTCGCGATCAGCGCGTTCACGGACGCAACCGTGGAGCCTCGCGCTTTGGCGACGCGCGGCGCCTGCCAATACGCCGATTCCGGGCTGATGTCGGGATCGATGCCGCTGCCGCTCGACGTCACCAGATCCATCGGCGGCGGCCCCATGGCATCGGGATTCTCCGCCCGCAGCGCTGCGATCGTCTTTCTTGTGGCGTCGATCAGCTTCTTCGAGGTCGGCCCGAGATTCGTTCCGCCGGTGGCCGTCGGATCGTAGCCTTTGCCCGCTGCCGACGGTCGTCCGTGAAAGTACCGAGGCTTGGTCCAGAGTTGTCCGATGATGGACGAGCCCACGAGCTTGCCGTCGACCGCGATCAGCGAGCCGTTCGCTTGCCGCGGAAAGAGCGCCTGAGCAAGTCCCGTCATCGCGAGCGGATAGATCAATCCCAGCAAGACGATGGAGAACGCTGTGACCCGTACCGAGGTTCCCAAGTGCCTGATCATTGGACGAACGACTCCTACGTGAGATGCAGCGCCGCGAGAATCACGTCGATCGCCTTGATGCCGATGAAGGGGACGACGATTCCGCCGACGCCGTATAGCATGACATTTTCGAAGAGCACGCGATTCGCGCCCTTCGGTTCGTAACGCACGCCCCGCAACGCGAGCGGAATGAGCGCGACGATGATTAGCGCGTTGAAGATCACCGCCGACAGAATCGCGCTCTGCGGCGTCGTCAGGCGCATGACGTTGAGCACGTTCATCGCGGGATAGGCAATCACGAACATCGCCGGCAGAATGGCAAAATACTTCGCCACGTCGTTGGCGATCGAAAAGGTAGTGAGCGCGCCCCGCGTCATCAGCAGTTGCTTGCCGATCTCGACGATCTCGATGAGCTTGGTGGGGTCGGAATCGAGGTCCACCATGTTCGCTGCTTCCTTGGCCGCCTGCGTGCCGGAGTTCATCGCGACGCCCACGTCGGATTGGGCCAACGCGGGCGCGTCGTTCGTGCCGTCGCCCGTCATCGCCACGAGTCGTCCGGAGCTCTGCTCGCGCTTGATGAGCTCCATCTTTGTCTCGGGCGTCGCCTCGGCCAGGAAATCGTCCACGCCGGCCTCTTTTGCGATCGTCGCCGCCGTGAGCGGGTTATCGCCGGTAATCATGACCGTGCGGATGCCCATCGCGCGCAGCCGGTTGAAGCGCTCCGTCATGTTCGGCTTCAAGATATCTTTGAGGTAGATGACGCCGACCACGAGCGTGTTGCGCGCCAGCAGCAGCGGCGTGCCGCCGCTTCGCGCGATGCGCTCGATCGTGGGCGCCAGTTCGTCGGATGGATTTCCGCCGGCGTCGCGCACCCACGTCAGAATTGAGTCCGGCGCGCCTTTGCGGATCTTCGTTCCGTCGGGCAAATCGAGACCGCTCATGCGCGTATATGCGCTGAACGGCACGAACACCGCGTCGTCGCGCGCCTGCCCGTCGTGCACCCCCAGCCGCTGCGCCAGCGCGACGACGGATCGGCCTTCCGGAGTTTCGTCGGCCAGCGACGACAGGTAGGCGATGTCTGCGGCCTCCTGCGCCGCGATGCCGTCGGAAGTGATGATCTCGACCGCCTGCCGGTTCCCGAGCGTGATGGTGCCCGTCTTGTCGAGCAACAGCGTGTCCACGTCGCCGGCCGCCTCGACGGCCCGACCGCTCATCGCCAACACGTTGCGTTGCATCACCCGGTCCATCCCCGCGATGCCGATGGCCGAGAGGAGGCCGCCGATCGTGGTGGGGATGAGGCAGACGAGCAATGCGATGAGCACCGTAACGCTCTGGTGCGCGCCTGCGTACAGCGAAAACGGCGACAGCGTCGCCACTGCAATCAAGAAGATGATCGTCAGTCCCGAAAGCAGGATGGACAGCGCGATCTCGTTCGGCGTCTTCTGCCGCGCAGCACCTTCGACGAGCCGGATCATGCGATCGAGAAAGCTCTCTCCCGGATTGGCGGTGACGCGCACGACGATGCGGTCGGAGAGCACGCGCGTTCCGCCCGTAACGGCGCTGCGATCTCCGCCCGATTCGCGGATGACGGGCGCGGATTCGCCGGTGATCGCCGACTCATCCACCGTCGCGGCGCCCTCGAGCACGTCGCCGTCCGCAGGGATCACCTCACGTGCCTCCACGACGAACCGATCGCCCTTTCGAAGGCTCGTGCTCGCCACACGCTCCTCGGCGCCGTTCTCGCGGACGAGCCGCGCGTTGGTGTCGGACTTCGTGCGCCGTAGCGCATCGGCTTGTGCCTTGCCGCGTCCTTCCGCCACGGCTTCCGCAAAGTTCGCGAAGAGCACCGTGAACCACAGCCAGGCCGCGATCGCGAAATCGAATCCCGCCGATCCGCTATGCGCCACCAAATCGCGCACGAAGAAGATCGTCGTCGCCGCCGCGCCGACCTCCACGACGAACATCACCGGGTTGCGCGCCTGCCAGCGCGGATCGAGTTTTCGCAACGAGTCGCGCAGCGCCCGAGTCAGAATCGCCCGATCGAAGAGCGACCGCGCTTTCGGACGTCGCTCCAAGCGTCGTTGGCTGAGCATCAGAAGAGTTTTCCTCGCAGCATGAGCAGATGTTCCACGATCGGGCCGAGGGAGTCGGCAGGTAGAAAGGTCAGGGCGCCGACGATGACGATCACGCCGATGAGCAGCGCCACGAAGATGGCGGAATGTGTGGTGAACGTGCCGGAACTCTCGGGGATCGCCTTCTTCCCCGCCAGCGCGCCGGCGAGGGCCAGCGCCGGGATGGCGACGGCAAAGCGTCCGAACATCATGTTGACGCCCGTCAACAGATTGTAAAACAGGTTCGGCCCCAGTCCTGCGAACGCCGAACCGTTGTTGGCGTTCGTGGACGTAAAGCCGTAGAGAATCTCTGAGAAGCCATGCGGGCCGTTGTTGCCGAGCGTCGCGAGGCCCGCCGGAAGGACGGCGGCGATCGCCGTCGGCACGAGGCAGAGCACCGGCGTCACGAGCGCCGCCAAGATCGCGAACTGCACCTCTCGTCGCTCGACCTTCTTTCCTAAATACTCAGGCGTGCGGCCGACCATCAAGCCCGCGATGAAGACGGTCAATACGACGAAGACGATCATCCCGTACAGGCCGCTGCCCACGCCGCCGAAGACGATCTCACCGAGCTGCATGTTGACGAGCGGCACCAGTCCGCCCAAGGCCGTAAACGAATCGTGCATCGAGTTTACCGCGCCGCACGACGTATCGGTCGTAACGGTCGCGAAGAACGCCGAAGCGGCAACGCCGAAGCGGCATTCTTTCCCTTCCAAGTTTCCGCCCGCGGCGCCGATCTGATGAACGATCGGATTCCCAGCCGCCTCGGCCCAATACGCGACCGCGAATCCTGCAACGAATAGGATTGCCATCGCGCTGAAGATGGCCCATCCCTGACGCGTGTCCTTGACCATCTTGCCGTACATGTACGTAAGGCCGGCGCCAAGAGAAAAGATCAACAGCATCTCGACGAAGTTGGTGAGCGGCGTTGGGTTTTCGTTGGGCGAAGCGGAGTTCGCATTGACGAATCCGCCGCCGTTGGTGCCGAGCTCTTTGATCACCTCTTGCGAGCCCATGGGGCCGCCCGTGATCGTCTGCGCAAACCCCTCTATCGAGTGCACCGCCTGGTACGCGTGCAGATTCTGCGGCACTCCCTGCCAAACCAGGAACAATCCGAGCACGATCGACGTCGGCAGCAGTACATAGAGCGAGCAGCGAGTGAGATCCACCCAAAAATTGCCCAGCGTCTTGACATTGGTCCGAACCAAGCCTCGCACTACCGCGACCGCGATAGCGATGCCGACGGCAGCCGAAACGAAGTTATGCCAGGCGAGCCCCGCCATCTGCGAGAGGTAGCTCATCGCGGTCTCGCCGGAATAGAACTGCCAATTCGTATTGGTGGTGAAGCTCACCGCCGTGTTCCATGCAAGATCCGGCGACATGTTATCCACGTGCTGGGGGTTGAACGGCAGCCACTTCTGCGTTCGCAGCAGCACGTAGAGATAAGCCAAGCCGATCAGCGAGAAGGCCAGCATGGAAAGGGCGTACGCGTACCAGCTCATCTCTTCGGCGTCGCGCACGCCGCAAAGTCGGTAGATGACCTTTTCCAGCGGAGCCAGGACAGGCGTCAACCACGTCCGCTCGCCTTCGAAGACGCGCGCCATATACGTGCCGAGCGGCTTGGTGACCGCTAAGACGATCGCGAAGAAAATGACGGCCTGTAGCCATCCGAATCCCGTCATCGCTTCTTTTAAAACCTCTCCGGCCGAAGCATGGCAAAGACGAGATAGGCGAGTCCTGCGATCGTCAACACGAGCCCTAACCCATCGTCGAAGAGCATATCGCCGTTAGACTCGCGCGCAGCCGGCGACGTATGCTTCGAGCGCGGCAAAACAGACTATTGACAGCAGGATCATGCCGATCTCGAGCAACACGCGTTCAAGCATAGCGCAGTTCGCGCGCGAGTGGCATCCGCCGGATGGATGATCCGTTCGGATGATCCGAACGGATCATCTGCGTGGCGGTTTGCGAAAATGACTTTGAAAAAGATATACTTGCGGCACCATGTTCTTTGCGCGCTTAACCAGCACCGCGGCGCTCCTGATCTGCCTTGCCGCTAACGCCCCCACGCCGGCCGCTTCACCGTCGCCGAGTCCCACGCCGACTGCGCCCAGCGATCCCTGCGGCTCGATCCTCTCCATCGTGAACCGTCCGACGGTATCGACCGGCGTGTGCACCGTGCGAACCGGGCATTTCGACGTCGAGACGGGTTACACCAATACCGTCACGACGGGCGCCGGAGGTGGAAGCAACGCAAACTATCCGCAAGCGTTGGTCCGATTCGGCACGGCGAATCCGCACGTCGATCTCGAAATCGGAGCGCCCAGTTACGAAACGACCTCGGTGGGTACGCCGCTTACTGCCGGTTGGAGCGACGTGAGCTTAGG
>JAFAXS010000123.1 GCA_019240755.1 Vulcanimicrobiota bacterium | reverse complement strand
CGGCTTCGCGCCACACGGCTTCCATGAAGGTCGCGAAGCCTTCGTTCAGCCACGCGTGCTCCCAGTCACGGCACGTCAGCAAATTGCCGAACCATTGATGCGCCAGTTCGTGTGCCACCAGCGGGTCACTCGAAAAATCGAGGTGTGCCGTCTCGTCGTGCAACGTCCGATCCGTTTGGGTCGTGGCCGCAGTGTTTTCCATTCCGCCGAAGATGAAGTCCGAAACGGCGATTTGCGAGTAGCGCGGGTACGGGTACGGCGTGCCGGTTCGTTCTTCGAAGACGTCCAGCATCTTGGACGTGTTGCCGAAGGCGCGTTCGCCGTCGGCCTCGCGCCCGGGAAGGACGTAGTAATAGATGGGGACGGCGTTCTTGCCGGCCTTCCCCGACGCAACTTCGACGAAAGGCCCTGCGACCAGCGTCATCAGATAGGTGCTGTGCGGAATCTCCTGGCGATAGCGAAAGACCGTGTGTTGGTCCTCATCGCGGCGTTCCACGAGCTCGCCGTTGCCCAAGGCAAACGTGCCCTTCGGCACGACGATCGTCGTGGTCGTTCGCTGCTTTTCGTGCGGATAATCCAGGCACGGAAACCAATATCGGGCGTACTGGTCTTGGCTCTGCGTCCAAACGTGCGCCGGCGTCTGCGGACGCGCGGCCGACGGCTTCACGAAAAAGAGCCCGTGGCGCGGTTTGCTCGCGCGATAGCGCACCCGGACCCTCTCGGCTGCGTTCGGCGCGATCGGCGGCGTGAACTCAACTTCCAGTTTTCCTCGCCGTACCGCATGCGCCAGCGGCCTCGCATGCGAGTTCGCAACGGCGCTGACTTCGAGCACTTCTAAGTCTACCGCGTCGAGCGCCAACCGCGATACCGGCTCGTCCAGTGCGCGCAGCGTCAGCGTGCAGATGCCGTCAAGCGATTCCGCGTCCATGTGCGGCGTGCAATGGAGGTCGATCTCTTCGACGGCAACGACTTTATCCGGACCGTATTGAGGACGCGCGCCGGGCAGCGCAAAGACCTGATGTTCGTATGTTTCGTCGCGCATCGTGTGGGCTCGACCTTACGAGCCGAATCTTTATTTGTCCTGTGCCTTTCGCTCCGCGGAGGTTTGCAAACCGCCGGTCACCTCGATGACGGCGCCCGTGATGAAGTCACGCTCTTCGGCGACGAGAAATCGCACCGCATCCGAGACGTCTTCATAACTTCCGGCGCGACCCCGCGGATTGAGCGCCGTACGTTTGCGGGCCTCCACGCGGTCGATGCGCTTGTCGGAAATGTCGCCCGGCGCTACGAGATTGACCGTTATGCCGCTCGGCGCTTCTTCGATCGCCAGCGTTCGCGCGAAGACGATCAACGCGCTCTTTGCGGCTTGATAGAACGAAAGGCCGCGAAACGAACGACTGTTTGCCGCGCCGTGGGCGGCGAAGAAGACGACGCGGCCGAAACCGGCGACCCGCATCGCCGGCAGCGTCGCGCGAGCGGCGAGCACGGCGCTGCGCACGTTGCCCTCAAATGCCAACCGGTAATCCTCGAGCGTTGAGGCCGCGAAGCGCTTCGCAACCAGTGGCCCGACGCCGTGAACGAGGGTATCGAACGGGCCGAAAGCACGGATCATTTCGTTCAGGATTTTCTCAACCTCGGCCGCATCGTCCAGGAAGTCGAGCCGCTGCGCGACGCCTTGCGCGCCCGCGGCTTCGATCGCGGCGAGCGTCGCGTGCGGCAACGTGTTGCGATAGGTAATCGCGATGCGTGCAAAACCATCGCGCGCGAGGGCCGGCGCTATGCCGGCGGCGAGGCCACTCGCCGCGCCCGTGATCAGAGCGCGGCGAAGCGGCGGTCGACGAGGATGATTATCCGCGAACGAACGTCCAGAACAGCTCGAATGAGGCTCCGCCCGCAGTGATGCCGGTCACGCGAACGCGATGCGACCCATAGCCGAGCGGAACGGGCGCGGTCACCGTAAAGCTCGCCGGTCCGACTTGCTGCAAACCGAGCGTGACGTTTCGTCCGTCGATCCAGACGCGGCAGCCTTCAACGCGCACGGGGCGATCGAACGCAAAGCGCAAGACCGGCGTCGGATTGTAGACCGTGCCGGTCGGCGACACGCTGACGAAGCGCACGGCGTGCGGCGGTGGCGCTGCCGCGGGCGGTGCGCCGCCCTGAATCGTTACCGTGCTCGTTGAATCGTTCCAGTTGACCGACGCACCCAACGCTTGCGAGATGAACCGTAACGGAACAAACGTCGTCGCTCCGACGATGAACGGCGCTACGTCGATCGTTTGTGGCTGCCCGTCAACGGTGGCCTGCGTGGACCCGATCGACAACGAAATCGAACGGCCGGTCGCCGTCGCGTTGATCTGGCCATTCGAGTAGACGACGCTCGCGCCGAGACGCTCGAAAATTCCACGCAGCGGCACGAATACGCGCCCGGCCCGAACCATCGGCGCAACGGCGAAGCTCATCGGCTGTCCGTTGACGATGACGTTCACGGACTGTGCCCGTACGCTCAGCGGCAACGCCGCCGCCGTCACGGCGCATGCGAAAATCAATGACGATCTCTTCATGCGCGGACCTCTACCCGAGCAATGTGCTCCTCAAACGGCTCGCTGCGCGCTCTAACCGCACGCCAATCCGAGCGGCGTTCGAGCCACCCGATCCACGTGTTGTAAATCAGCGGCACGAGGAAGAGCGTCAAGATCAGCGAGCTAAGCAAGCCGCCGATGATCACCGTGCCCATCGCTTGCCGCCATTCGCCGCCTTCGGCAAATCCGAGCGAAAGCGGCAGCATGCCGAAGATCATCGCGCACGTCGTCATGAGAATCGGTCGAAAGCGGGTTCCGGCCGCTTCGACGACCGCGTCACGCACGCGCAAGCCGCGCCGGCAGAGCGTGTTGGAAAAGTCCACAAGCAGAATGCCGTTTTTGGCGACAAGCCCGAAGAGCATGATGATGCCGATCATCGAGATGATGTTGAGCGATTGCCCCGCGTTCGGCTCGACGAGGTGCATGAACGACAGCGACACCAGTGCGCCGATGACGGCGAGCGGCACCGAGAACATGACGATCAGCGGCTCGAGGAAGGAGCCGTACAGGATGACCATCAGCATGTACACCAGCATGAACGACGTCAGCAGCGCGATGCCCATGTTGGCCATCGTCTCGTTCATGTATTGCGTGTCGCCTTGTGCGGTCAGCGCAACGCCCTCGGGCAGGAATCCCGGTTCGCGCAGCTTTTTCTCGAGCGGTCCGGTCACCGCACCGAGAGAGTACCCCGGCAGCGTGTCGCCGTAGACGTCGACCACGCGCTGACGATTGAGCCGCTTGATCTGTAGCGGCGCCTTCGTCCATTGGAAGTTCGCGACGTCGACCAGAGGAACGAGCGTTCCGTCTTGCGCGCGGACGCGAACGTCTTGGAGTTGATCCACCGTGCTGCGGTCGGCCAGCGGGAACTGGACGCGCACGTTGACGAGGCCGTTCTCGGACCGAACGCGGGTCGCGATGCCGCCGTCGATCGCGAGGCGCGCGGCGCTCGCGGCGTCGGCCGGCGCCACTCCCATTACCTCGGCCCTTTGCGCATCGACGTTAACGTTCAAGCGCGGCGCGGCCGCTTCGTTGCTGGTCTGAACGTTGACGCTGCCGGGTGTGTTGCGGAGGAACTGCGCCACCTTTTCCGCCCCGGCGGCAATCTCGTCTTCGGGGCCGGAGAGCGAGTAGAAGATCGTAGCGCCCGAACCGCCGCCGCTATCGCCCGACACCTGGAAATCGCCGCCCGGCGCGAGGTAGCCGAGCTTGCGAATCTGTTCGATCATCTTGTACGTTTCGTGCCGGCGCTCGGGCAACGTCTGCGCGTCGAGCCGCGCGTAGTTATCCCCGATCGCATTGCCCCACCCTTGCGGCTTACGGCCGACCGTAGAGCTCACCGATTTGATGCCGTCGATCTTCATGATCGCGCTCTCGATCCGGCTGACGTACTTCTCGGTAACGAGGATCGGCGTACCGGGAGGATACGTGACCGTCATGCTGATCTCGCCGGTCTGGATTTGCGGTACGAAATCGAAGTTGATCGGGCCAAGCAGCGGGAAGAGGATCGCCAAGACGATCGGTAGGGCAAACGTTGCTACGGTCAGACGGCGGCTGCGCCCCGTCGCATAAAACCAGCGGCCGACGGCACGAACTAAGTTCATCAAGAGATCGACGAACCGATTCCGGAGAAACGCGAAGTTGCGCGTGCCGTTGGCGGGCGGCGTCCAGCGATACGCAAGCGCTCCTTCGTCGGTCGTTTTTCGCAGCAATACGCCGACGCCATGCCAGATGACGGCCAGCACGAGGATCAAAACGTCGACTGCGATCGTCGCGCCTCCGGCTCCCATTGCCAGCGTTAGAGCGTTGATCAGCAGCACGCCGCAAACGAAGACCACGAATAGCCCATGGCTCAATCCATAGGGCAAGCCGACTGATTTATACCAGTTCAAAATGCGATCGTACCGCTGCACGAACGAGTTGAGCAGCACGACCGCGATCAGCATGATCGGCAGGATCGCGCGCAACTCGGCCAGCGGCCATGGGATAACGATGGCGAGCACCGCCGCCGCCACCAGCAGCAACTCAGTCCTTCGCTCGCCGAGCACAACCATCCAGCGCGGTTTTGCCGTCGTTCGCTCTTTGACGCTCCACTTCGCCGCGAGCAGCGGCGTCAGCGTAAACGAAACCAGCAGCGAGAAGAGCGTCGCGATGACGATGACGGTGCCGAACTCGCGGAGATACGCGCCCACGATTCCCGGCAGGAACGCGATCGGAAGGAAGACCACGACGTCGACCATCGTGATCGCGACCGCGGCGCCGCCGATTTCGCTGCGCCCCTTGATGGCCGCGTCGACGGGCGTTTCACCCATGTCCCGATGGCGGGTAATGTTTTCCAAGACGACGATCGAATCGTCGACCAAGATTCCAATGATCAGCGACAAGCCCATCAACGACATCGTATCGAAGTGGAACCCGAACATATTCATCAGTACGAACGTCGCAAGAATGGACGACGGAATCGCGATCATGATGACGATGGCGTTGCGCAAAGAATGCAGGAAGAGCAGCATCACGATCATCGTCAGCGCTATGCCCTCGAGCAGCGACTGCCAGACGCCGTTGAGAGATTTCTGCGTGTAGTCGGCGGGCGCGTCAATCTCGCTAAAAGTCAGCTCGGGGAACTGAGCGCCGATCTTCTTGAGGCTCTGACGGAAGGTCTGCGTCGACTTGATTTCGTCGGAGGCGATGCTTCGCCCGACCTCGATGTAGACGCGCGGCTGCCCATTGTAGTGCGAGATCGACGTAGGTTCGATATGACTGTCGAAGGCGTACGCGACGTCGCCCACTTTCAGATTCTTGTTGGAGCTGCCCGGAACCGGAAGCGGAATCCCCAGCAGATCCTGCGCCGTGTTGACCTCCGCGTGCACGGAGACGCTCGTCTCCTGCGTTCTCTGCCGCAGAATGCCGCCCGGAAGATTGGCATTGTTAACGGAGACCGCGTTGAACACGTCCCCGAGCGTAGCGTTGGCTCCAAGTAGCCGTTCGGGAATGGGTTCGACGTGGAACTCTCGGTCGCTCGCACCGCGGATGTCGACCGTCTGGACGTTGGGAATCGCTTTGAGCAGCGGCTGCAGACGGTTATTGGCAAAATCCGCGAGCTGCGTCTGCGAAAGCGTATTGGAACTGACGGCGAGATCGATCAGCGGCTGCGAGGCGCCGTTCTTCTCGACGGTCGGCGGGTCAAGGTCGGCGGGTAAATAGACGCGCGCCGCGTCGACCGCGCTCTGCACGTTGATTGCCGCCACATCGAGGTTCGTGCCTAGCTTGAACTGCACGATGAGCGTCGCGACGCCTTCCTGGGCCGTCGCGTTGAGCTGATCGAGATTGTCGATCCCGTCGAGCTGATCTTCGATCGGCTTGACGATTAGGCGTTCCATCTCTTGGGGCGAAGCGCCGGGATACGCCGAATAGACCACGACGATCGGGAAGTCCGTTCCCGGTGGATCCGAGCTGCGGCCGATTTTGTTGAAGGCAATCGCGCCGAAAATTGCCAGCGCGATGAACACCATGGCGGTGATCACAGGGCGGCTAATGGCGAAGCGCGTCAACCACATGATAAACCTACCGTCGCGTCCATTCGATAAGCAGTACGCCGCGAACCAGGCGGCTGTTTCAAAATCCTACGCCGCGGCGCCGCCTGCGCGCCACGACTCTTCAGCGCCTGCTTCGATGATGAAGGACCATCCTCTTGCAGGCTCATTCGTGGTACAAAACTGCGCAAGAGAGGACTCGAACCTCCACGAGATTGCTCCCGCTAGCCCCTCAAGCTAGTGCGTCTACCAATTCCGCCACTTGCGCACGCGTTCGCCGGGCTAGGGGGCGTTCGGGGCGCCGCGGCATGACGCCCTTTTTCGGCGCGGCGGTCAGAAGCAGGGGGGCCCCTGACGCAGCGCCGTATTTTTTTCTCCGGAGGTTTTGGCCATGCTGAAGTATCTCTTTGTCCCGGCGCTGGCCGTCGCGTTCGGCGGGGGAATGCTTGCCGCGCGAACGCATCCCGCGATACAAGTCGCGCAGGCGGCGACTACGACGCCCGCCACCGGGTGGACGCTGCACATCGACGCGCAAAAACATTTCGGCGACGCGCATCCCACCGAGATCGCGCACCACTGGTGCAAACCGGTGCAAGGCGGTCTAACGGAGTGCCAAATCTACGACAGCGATGCCCCCGACGCGCGTCTGGTAGCGGTGGAAACGATCGTTTCTCCGGCAACGTATCAATCGTTCAGCCCGACCGAACAGGCGCTGTGGCACTACCACAAGGTCGAAATACCGAAGGTGAATGCTACGCTGCCGGACATGACGCCGGAGCAGGCCGCCAAGACGCTCGCGGCAATCGCCGAGACCTACGGAAAAGTTTGGCTGCTTTGGGATCCGATGTCGAGCGCCAATCCCGTCGGAGCGCCGACCGTCGTCGTCTTAAAATAGATCCGGCGCCGCCGAAAAGCGATAAATCGTGCCGCAGCCGGTGAAGTCAATGCACTCGCCGGTGCCGCCGCTTGAGGTCGCGCCGTAGAGCGATCCGTCGAGACCTGCAACGAGTCCGCCGGCGGGCGCGGCGCCGTCCGGCGGCCCTCGAAAGTCGTAAACGATCCTCGGACTTTGCGTCGCGAGGTCCACGGTAAAAATCGTCCCGTAGCCGTGCGGGAAAAAGTAGCTCGTCTCCTCACCGCCGACGACGGTCGCGCCATACAGTGCATTTGCGACCAACAGCAGCGACGATGGCTGCCGGGGCGCCCCGCCGGGAGCGGGATCGAAGCGCAGCACGATGCTCTCGACGGGCCGATCACGCGACCAGAGCAACTTGAAAACGGTTCCGCAGCCGCCGGCGCAGCGATCGTCTCCGCCGGCCATCGTCGTGCCGTAGAGCGTGCCAGCCGGCGTCGGCGGCGTGATCGAGGTTGGAAACGCTCCGTCACCATCTGATACACCGCCAAAACGGTACAGCGTTTTCTCCACGTAGTTGGACCCGCTCGCCGCGAGCTCGAAGATCGTGCCGCAGCCGCTGCCCGCCCGATCGCACTCTCCGCCTTGCGCCGTAACGCCGAATAAGTTTCCGGCGGAATCGAACACGACGGCGCCGAGCGGCCGGCTTCCGTCCGATCGTCCATGGAAGCGATACAGAATGCTTTCGCGATAGCCGAATCGCTCGTGCGACAGACGAAAAACCGTGCCGCATCCAAAACCACCGCAACCGCTGCTCGCGCCGCCTTCGGCCGTCACGCCGTAGAGCGTCCCCTTCGCATCCATCGTGAGTTGGCCGGGATCGATGCCGTCCGAGCCCCCCTTGAAGCGATAGAGAATCTTCCTGACGTACGACGAACCTCGCGGGCGCAACGCGAACACCGCGCCACACCCCAGGGTCGGCAAGCATTGAAGATCGCCGCCTTCATGCGTGGTCCCGTAGAGCGCGCCGGTTGTATCGGCCACGACCGCCGACGGATAGGCGCCGTCGCGACCGGCAAAGCGCGCGAGAAGCGTCGCATTGCGGTTCGCGGATGATTTGAAGATGGTCCCGGCGCCGCCTCGAAAGCCGGCCGTCGCCGACGTCGCGCCGTACAAACTGCCGACTGCGTCCACAGAGAGCGTGCTGCTGGGGAAGATGGCGCTCTTCGCCTTCGCCTTCAGTTGGAAGCTGTAGATCGTCTGCGCGCTGAAATTCGGGCGAATCGCCCGTTCGAATGCGCGGGAGTCGGATGAAGGCGGATATTCCGGAAGCGATGCGTTACGAGAGCACGCCGCGAGCAGCGACAGGGTAAGAAAGAACGTTCGCCGCACTCACGGCGGTCCCAGCGCCAGGGCAAGCGGCTGCAGGATGCCGTTGCTGATCGTCAGTTTCGGCGCCGTGGCGCCCGGTGCGTAGATCTGCACCTGGCCCGACGGCTCGGTATAGCAGGCGACGTAGAGAGTATTCGCGGCATCGAGCAGCACGTCACCCGGTTCCGCACCCAAACGCAGCTTGCGCACGAGCTTCCCACGGTTGGCCCCGTATTCCGTCACGGTGCCTTTGTTGGCGTTGGAGACGTAGATCCGGCGCGGGTTTGCAGTGACCGCCCACGGCGCCCAGATGCCTTGACGTAGGATGCGCACGAGCGTGTCGTTCGGCGGCGCATAAACGCTCACGCTCTTACCGTAGCCGAGGTCTGCGTCGCCGACGATCAGATCGTCGTTCTTGTCGAGGGCGACCGCTTCGGGACCGACCACTGCGTCGGTGATGGTCCGCAGCAACGAGCCGTCGGGCCCGTACACGGTAACCGTGTTTCCGAAGAGATTCGCGACGTAGAGGTTGCCGTGCGAGTCGAGCGCGATTGAGGCCGGATCATTGATTGATTGGCCGATCGTCAACGAGGGCGAGCTGCCTCCGGACGGGTAGACCGACACCGTGTTGCTCTCGCCGTTCGCGACATAGAGATTGCCCCGCGCGTCCGTGGCGAGCGCATACGGCCAGCCCACTCCCGTGCTGATGGTACGCACGAAGCGTCTCGACGACGGCGCGTACACGCCGATGCTGAAGTCGCCCGTAATCGCGTAGAGATAGCCCGCACCGTCGAGCGCCAGGGCTCCCGTCGAAGTTCCTTGCGTGCTGAATCCGTCCGTGATCGTCTTGACCAGCTGTCCGTCGAGCGTGTATTCGGTGATCTGGCTGAAGCCTTCCACGAAGAGATCGAGCTGTGAGGAGGCGGCTCGCGCTCGACCGTCGGGCGGCAGCACGACGGATCGTTGGGAGAGGTCGTTCGAGCCCGCGCACGCGCTGAGCGTACCCGTCAATATCGATGCCAGCGAAAAAGCGAGGAGCGATTTGCTTTGCATGGCGTACTCCTTGTGGTTACCGCATGTTTGGATCCAGGGCGTCGCGCAGGCCGTCACCGATGTAGTTGATCGCCAAAACGGTGATCAGAATGCAGAGGCCGGGAAAGACCGCCGCCCACCAGGCCGTCTGGAGATTACTCTGCGCGTTGGCGAGCATGTTGCCCCACGACGCCGTGGGCGGCTGGATGCCCAGCCCGAGAAACGAGAGCGTCGACTCCAAGATAATGACGTTCGCGACGTCGAGCGTTGCCTGAACGACGATCGGCGCGATCGCGTTGGGCAACAGATGACGGAAGATGATCCGCCCATCGTTGTTCCCCAGGGCGCGGGCGGCCTCGGCGAACTCGCGCTCGCGCAAGCTCAAGAACGACGCACGCACGAGACGCGCGACGGGCGGCCACGACAGCGCGCCGATGATCACGACGATGACGCCGAAGCTCAAGGCCGCCTTCGAAGAGCTCGCAGCGACGATCGCGGTGAGCACCAACAGCAACGGCAGGAGCGGAATCGAGAGAAAGACGTCGGTGACGCGCATCAGGGCGTAGTCCACCCAGCGGCCGTAGTAGCCGGCGATCGCGCCGAGTGTCGCACCGATCAACACCTCCATGATCACGGCGAAGAGCCCCACCGTGAGCGAGATGCGCGCGCCGAAGAGCAGCCGCGACAGAAGGTCGCGCCCGACTTCGTCGGTGCCTAGCGCGTGACCGCCGCAATCGGCCGCGCCTTGGAAGCACGGCGGAAGCGGCTGTCCCTGCCAGTGCACGTTGTCGATCGCGTTCGGATCGAAGGGCGCGAGCTGGCCCGCCAGCGCGGCGGCCAGCACCATCAGGGCGAGAACGATCAGTCCCGCCAGCGCGAGCTTGTGCCGCCGGAGTCGAGTCCAGAACGTAACCTTTGAAAAGACGGCGTCGTCGTCGGCAACGATCGTCGGCATGGGAACGCTCGGTGCTGCCATGATGCCTCTAGGGTCCCTAGTCGTACTTCACGCGCGGATCGAGCCACGCGTACACGACGTCGGCGAACAAGTTCGAGAAGACCACCAAGAACGCGACCAATAACAGGTAACCCATCAGCAGGGCGAGATCGCTTTGATAGAGCGCGTTGATAAATAAGCGCCCCATACCGGGCCACGCAAAGATCGTCTCAGTGATGATCGCGCCCGCCAGCAGGCTCGGCAGCGACAGCGCGATCACGGTCACCACCGGAATCAGCGCGTTCTTGAGCCCGTGCCGAAACAGAATTGCCCGGAACGCGAGCCCTTTTGCGGCGGCCGTCCGCATGTAATCCGTTCCCAAGACCTCCAAGAGCGACGACCGCATGAACCGGCTGAAGAGCGCGATCTGCAACAGCGAAAGCACAACGGCCGGAAGGATCAAGTGCGAGAGCCGATCGCCCAGATCGAACGTATCGCTGCTGGAGATTCCCGCCGACGGTAGTTGGATTTGATAACCGAACGGCAGCGGGATCCCATGCACGGCAAACGCGAGCTGCATCATCAGAGCAAACCAGAATACCGGCATGGATTGCCCGAAGAACGCAAAGGTCGTGATCGCGTAGTCCAGCACCGAGTAGCGAAACACCGCCGACACGATGCCGGCCGTGATGCCGATCCCAATCGCGATGACCAGCGACGCACCCATGAGCTCGAGCGTCGCGCCGAAGCGCTCGATCAGCGCTTGGAAGACGGGCTCCGAGTTACTGGTCGAGTAGCCCATGTCGCCCACCAGCACGTGACCGAGCCATTTGAGGTACTGGATCGGAACGGGTTGATCCATTCCGAGATTGTGCTTGAGCCGCGCGATGTCGGCCGGCGTGATGTGCGGGTTCTGCAGGTACGGCGCGAGCGGGCCGCCCGGCATGTTGTACAGGATTGCGTACAAGATCACCGAGATCGCCAGCAGCAGCGGAATAGCCTGAAGCGTCCGCCGCACGACGTACGTGAACACCTCCGGCTAGTTAATAGGCGTGAGGGAAAAGGCCTTCAGCGCGCCGCGGCGGCTCGGTCGGGCAAACCGAGAATCGAACGCGCCTTTTCCGGGGTCGCGACGGGACGGCCCGCCTCGGCGGCGATCCGCGCAACGCGCGCGACGAGCTCCTCGTTGCGCGCAAGCTTGCCGCGGCCGTAGTACAGGTTGTCTTCCAGACCCACACGTACGTGACCGCCCATTGCGATGGCCGCCATGGCCATGAGTAGTTGCTGGCGCCCGATGCCGGCGACCGACCACGTGCATCCGTCGGGAAGATCGTCCACTAAGTCGCACAGATTCGCGACGGTCGCATCCAGGCCGCCCGGAACGCCCAGCACCAAGTCCACGTGTTGCGGGAACGACAGCAGGCGCTCGCGCGCGAGGCGCCGCGCGTTAGCAATGTGCCCCTTATCGAAGATCTCCAGCTCGGGACGCACGCCGTATTCGTTCATCTTCTTCAGGATCGCGCGCATGATCGGAAAGCTATTTTCGAAGATGTCGTCGCCGAAGTTGACGCTGCCGCAGGTCAGCGTAGCCATCTCGGGGCGCAGCTCGAGAACGCCCGCGCGCTCCTCGGGCGTCATGCCGATCGCGCCTCCCGTCGAGAACTGAACGATGAGTTCGCTCGACGCTCGGATCGCCTCGTACGCTTCGCGAAACCGCTCGACGCTGTGCGTGTTGCTGCCGTCGTCGTTGCGGCAATGCACGTGCAGGATGGAGCCTCCGGCCTGCTGCACGGCGCGCGCCGTCTCGCCGAGGAGCTTCGGCGTATGGGGCAGATAGGGCGTCTGGTCGATGCGCACTTCGGCGCCGACCGGCGCGCAGGTGATGATGAGCGGGTCCATTCGCTGCTATCTTCGGAGCGTTGTGCGCGCGTTCATTGCGCGACCGCGCGGTAAGCGGCGGCAATAAAGTCGCGATCGAGCCCGAGCAGATCGGCCAATGCAATGGCGTCGCCGGTTGCCGACTCCGCCTCGCCGACCTCGGCGACGCGATAATCCATCGATGCGCCGAGCGTCGCGAGCACCTGCTCGATCCGCTCGTCTCCGCTCGGCTGCGGTATTGAGCGCAATCCGCGAACGGCGAAATGGCGCGCGCCGGAGGCCGCCGCAACGCCGCCGAGGTGGGTCGCGAGCATCGCGCACGCGCTGCGGCTGCGCAGCCGCTCGAGCAACGCGATCAGCAGCGCTCTGCCTTCGTGCGGCGTCGTTGTGCGCGCAAACTCGTCGCCCAACAGCAACAGACGCGGGGCCGCGCGTTCGAAGACCTCTTTGAGCGCCAAGACCTCCCGCGCAAACGACGACAGCAATCCTCCGATTCGCTCGTCTCGGCCGAGCCCGAGCCAAGCGATTTGGTCGAAAAGACCGGCGCGCGCGCGCGTCGCCGGTACGGGCAGTCCATACGCGCAGCAAAGCGCGACGAAACCGCACGTCTGCAGGCACACGCTCTTGCCGCCCATGTTGGGACCGGTGAGCACGGCCGCGCCGTCGAGCCGCACGTCGAGCGCCGTGAACTCACGGCCTGCGAGTGCAAGCTGCTCTTCGAGCGGCAAGAAGCGCGCCTGCTCGAACTCGAGGGTGGGCTCTGCCGAGATGTCGGGCGCCGTGCAGCCGTGCCGCCGCGCGTAAACGGCGGCGGCCACGAGCACGTCGAGCTCCCCCAACGCCGCGCCTGCGGCGCTCACCTCGACTGCGCGCTCCCGCACCACCACCGAGAGCCGCGCGCGAACCTCTTCTTCGGCTTGCGCGGCGGATCGGTCGGCTGCGTCCCGGCGCTGCAGCGCCGTTACGGTGGCTTCGTCATACTGCGCCCGGCAAAGAAAATAGGTGGGCGCCTCACGGATGACGTGCACGCCGGCTGGAAGATCGCCGCGAAGCTCCCCGCGCATCACGATGAACTCGTCGCCGAGATCCTCGCGATCGAGAGCGGCGGCAATGCGCTGCTCTTCGCGGCCGCGCAACGCCTGGAACTCGGCGTGCGCATCCGCTCGGCGTTGTCGGGCGACGGCGAGCCCGTCATCGAACGCGTCGGCCAGATAGAACGACGTTGCATCGTCGCGCTGGCCCGTAGCGAGCGCATCGCCCACCCCGCGAACGGCGGCGTTGCAGAGCGGCTCGAACTGACCGCTATCCGCAACGAGTGAGTCCACGCGAGCGAGCGTCGCGCAAAAGCGCCGCAACTCGAGGAAAGCCGGATCGCTCAGCACGTCGCCGATTGCGGCGCCGGCGAGGGCGGCGGCGACGTCGGGCACGTCGCGCAAGAGCGCTCGCAGTGCCTCGAGTCTCCCAGGGTCCAGCGCCGCGGCGAGTTCCACGATACGTCGTGTGCGCGATCGCGCGGCGGACTCGTCGCCGGCGAGAAACGGCGTGACCTCCGAAAAGCTGCGTTCCCCGTACGCGCTGAGCGGTGCAACCGCGTCAACGAGCCAGGAAAAGCCGATGAGCTCGGCCGTCGGACGATCGAGCAACTTCGATCGCCTCATGCCGCGCGCGCGCCGCGATAGACGTCGAAGGTCGGAAGCTGCGTCGCGTTCGCGACAGCCGTGCCGAAATCGACCGGCTCGAACTGCCGCTCTGCGGCAGCGGACGCGACGGTCGCCGCAACGACTCGAAGCGGACGGCGACAGCGAATTCGCAGCCGCGCGAACGCTTCCGCGGCCGCCCGTCCCCGCAAGGCGATCTGCGTTGGATCGTTCACGACGATCTGACGCGACTCGCGCTCCGCAATAAAGCGGCCCACCAGCGTCTCCGTCAGCGCGTTTTCGACCGTAATGCCCGGCGCTTCCGCATCGAAGCCCGGCACGCGCAATCGCGCGACCAATGCGCCGGTATCGAGCGCGGTTTCGGCGACGGTCGCCGAGTCCGCAGCCCCGGCGGCGACGATGACGGCTCCGCGCGTTCCCGCGAGCGCCGCAACCCGATCGACGGCGCCATCCACGATCACGAGATCGCTGCGTTCACGCAACTCGGCGATGACGTCGCGCATGCCGGCAGCCGTCGGAGGTCCGGTCACCTCGTACGGGCCGGGCGTCTCGACGCCGGCAAAGAGAATGTTCCCGCTTGGCGTCTGCAGCGATGAAACGCGAAAGACGCGGCATGCCGGCGACTGCGGCAACACACCTACGGCGCTGACGAAGCAGGTGCCGGGCGAAAGCCAGAGCCGCGGCTTCGCGGCGCCATCGCCGAGCGTTCCGCGGTCGCGACCCACCGACGCCAACGCGACGCGGAGCTTCTTCCGCACCGCGGCGAAGTAGATTGCGCGCACCGTCGTGGTTTTTCCGGCATCGCGCCCGATGCCGACCACGAAGATCGTGCCGTCGCCACC
This sequence comes from Vulcanimicrobiota bacterium, assembly GCA_019240755.1. Classification (GTDB taxonomy): domain Bacteria; phylum Vulcanimicrobiota; class Vulcanimicrobiia; order Vulcanimicrobiales; family Vulcanimicrobiaceae; genus Cybelea. Next base: position 35,300 of record JAFAXS010000123.1, on the reverse strand, counting down.
GGCCTTCGCCAGCGCCAATAGCTCATCGCCGACACGCACGAAAGCGTCCTTACCCTATCCCAGCCGCAGCGCCTTGAGCACTGTGAAGAGGATTCCGGTCAACGCCAACAGGAGGCCGCCGACCAGGGCCGCGTTGCGTTCCGCATACCGCCCGAGCCACCGCCCGATGGTGAGCCCGAGCGACGTAGCCGCAACGTTCGTTATGGCAATGATGATTAGCGAGACCGGCATCGGCACGCCGATGTATAAAATCGAGAAACCGATCCCCAGGGAATCGAGGCTGATGGCGAGCGACGCGAGCAGCAGGCCGGATCCGCGCGACAGATCCAGTTGTGACGAGGCGCTGAGCTCCGTTCGGCTCTCGCGGATCATATACACGCCGACGGCAAACAACGCGGCGAACCCGATGTAGCCCGCAAAACTGCCGATCAACGCTCCCGCCGCCAAGCCGAGGCCGGCGCCCACGACGTTCATCCCGACCTCCGCAAACGCAAAAGCGAGGCCGATGCGAACTTTGCTTCTCGCCGAGAGTCCTCGCACGCCGACCCCGACGCCGACGGCGAAGACGTCGAGCGCGAGCGCGAGCGCAACGATGAAGACTTTGAAGAATGCCGCGCTCATGGGCACGCTTTGCGCGATGGCTTGGTGAAGCTTCCTGCATGAAGGCCTCGCCGGCACCCATCTTCATCGTCGCGGCGCTATTGCTGCTCGTGGCTCTACTGGGGCCGGTCGCCGTCGTCATCGCTGCAATGTCTCCCGGCGAGGCGTTCGCCGTCTTCGCGAACATCGGCGCCGCACCATTGCGGGTTTCGCTGCTGGCGTCCGCCGCCGCGACGGTGGCCGCGACGCTGCTGGGAGTTCCGGCGGGATACTATCTTTCGCGGCTTCGTGCGCAGGCTCGCGCGGCGTTGCTCTTCCTGCTGGCGCTACCGCTCGCGTTTCCGCCCGTCGCATCGGGCTTGATGGTGATCTACGCGCTCGGGCCGAACTCGGCGCTGGGTGGGTGGCTGTCCGGTCACGGCGTGATCGTTACCGACTCGTTGCTGGGCGTCGCGATCGCCGAATTTTTCGTCTCCGGTTCGTTCGTAGTGATCGCGGCGACGGCCGCATTCAGCGCCATCGACCCGATCTATGCCGATGCCGCGCGCACGCTGGGGATCGGCGAATGGCAGATATTCACGCGCATCGCATTGCCCGGCGCGGCCACCGGCATCGGCGCCGGCATCGCGTTCGCGTGGCTGCGCGCGATTGGCGAGTATGGCGCGACGAGCATCGTCGCGTTTCATCCGACCTCGTTGCCCGTCGCGCTCGACGTCGCGCTCTCTGCGTCCGGCGTTCGCGAGGCGCTCGCCCTGTGTTACGGTTTCGTGATGCTGGCCGCCGTCGCGCTGGCCATCGCGTGGATTTTGCGCCGCGGCGTCGTACACTAGACCGTGCTGCAGAAGAACTTCTACTTTCTCGCGCGACGATTCGTCGCGGGCGAAACGATCGACACCGCAATCGAGGCGGTGCGCAAGCTCAATGCAGCCGGAATGTCGGCCACGTTGGACTTTCTAGGCGAGGACGTGCTGGAGCGCGACGCCGCGCTACGGGTTCGCGACGTGTACTTCGAGATGCTCGATGCGATCGGCGCTTCGGGCGTGGACTCCAACGTCTCCGTGAAGCTCACCGCAATGGGTTTACTGGTTGATGAAGAGTTCGCGTTGGAAAACCTCCTCGCCGTGATGGCAAAGGCCGACGGCAACGCGGATCCCTTCGTGCGCGTCGACATGGAAGGCTCGGCAGTGCTCGAAGCGACGCTGCGCACCGTTTGGCGCGCGTACTCGACCAGGAAGAACGTCGGCCCCGTGCTGCAGGCCTACCTCAGACGCACGCCGGACGACGTGGAGGCGGCGATCGAGCGCGGGGCGCGCGTCCGGCTTTGCAAGGGCGCCTATAACGAACCGGAGGAGATCGCGTACAAACGGATGCCGGAAATTCGAAGGCGGTACCTGGAGTTGGCGAAGCGACTGTTGTCGGCCGGCAACTATCCGGGAATCGCCACTCACGATCGGCGCCTGATCGCCGCCGTCAAGGCGTTTGCCGCGGAGCGCGGAGTCCGCAGCGACGGCTTCGAGTTTCAGATGCTCTTCGGCTGCCGCCCGCGAGTGCAGCGCGAGATCGTTGCGCAAGGGTATAGGCTGCGGATCTACGTGCCGTTCGGGACGCATTGGGCGGGATATTTTTACCGGCGGGTGCTGGAGCGGCGCGAGAACGCGCTGTTCGCGCTCTCCTCGATCTTCTCTCGCTAATGCGAGCGGTGGTGCAGCGCGTGTCGGAGGCGCGCGTCCGCGTGGACGGCGAGACGATCGCGCACATCGCGGCCGGGCTGCTGGTCCTCCTCAGCGTGGGCCTCGATGACGGCGCCGACGACGCGCGTGCGATGGCAGAGAAAATCGCCGGACTGCGGATCTTCCCGAATGCTGGCGGACTGATGAACGAGTCGATCGAGAGCGCGGAAGGCGCGGTGCTCCTGGTCTCTCAGTTTACGCTGCACGGCGACGTGCGCCGGGGACGGCGTCCCTCATTCATTGCCGCCGCGAGGGAGCCGCAGGCAGTGGCGCTTTTCGAAGAGACCGGCCGGCGGCTCGAGGAGTTGGGCTTGTCGGTCCAGTACGGGCGCTTCGGCGCCAAAATGGACGTGGCGCTGGTCAATACGGGTCCGGTGACCATACTGATCGACACGAAGCGGCTGTTCTGAGCGACCTAGGCCCCGCTCGGCCGGTCACAAAGCTAATCTCATCCGCGCTCAACCTTGCAGTCAAACTTTCAGGCGCAACGCCGCGTTGTAGTAGTTGGAGAGCGCCGCCGCCCGCTATTTCGGCGGCAAACTAACACAGGTGAAGAAAAGAATGTCAGGCACTACAGACCAGAACACGCGCAGCGGCGGAATGTCCGTTCGCGAAGCCGGCCAAAAAGGCGGGGAGACCGTCAAGCATAAGTACGGCGCGCAGTTCTACGAAGAGATCGGTCGCAAAGGTGGACTTGCCACGAAACAAGCCCACGGCCAGCAATTTTACGAGCAAATCGGCAAAAAGGGCGGCAAGAAGGGCGGCGAAGCAACGCGGGACCGGTACGGCCCCAACTTTTATGAACGAATCGGACAAAAAGGTGGTCAGAAAGTCAAGCAGCTCATCGAAGAAGGCAAGCGCGCCGCAACGGCTCAGAAAAAGCGCGCGAGCTGATCGGCCAGCGCTGCGGCGCTCGCTGAGCCTCTTCGCTCTCGCACTCGCGACGATCGGCGTCGGCGTGGCGCAGGCATATCCCGCGCCTCCTACTCCCATGCCCGCGCCTACCCCCAGCACCACGCCGACGCCGTCGGGCAACGTCCTGCCCCTGGATTCCACGCTAGTATTCGTTCTTGACGATCCGATCTCGTCGGGATCGTCCAAGGCCGGCCAAGAGATTCACGTGCATCTGAAGAGCGCGATCGTCGTCGGAGGACGCACGGTGGCGCCCGCCGGCACGCAGGGACTCATTCGAATCACCGACTCGTCGGGAGCCGATATCATGGATGTGTACGGCTTCGTGGATATCTTCTTCGAGCCGTTGAAGCTCCCCGACGGGCGGCTTTTGCCGCTGCGCGCGCCCTTCGCGCGTCTGGAGCCCCGCGTCTCGTCGGGTCACGAATCTACCGTGGGCGCCGAGGATACGGTGGGCGATATCTTCGTGCCGTACTACGCGTTCTGGCAAATACTGCGCAAGGGCAAGAACTTTGTCTTGAAGCCCGGCGCCGAAATTCCGGCGCGGACTCAGGCAATCGTCGAGAAGGCACCGAACGGATCGATCGCCATCGTCACGCCTGCGCCGCTGCTGCCACGCGACGAAGTTCCGAACGCGACGTTCCCCGTAATTCCGGTTGCAACTCCGCTGGACACTGCAGCGCCGAGCCGGGCGCGTCCGTTGCCGTCGCCCTCGCCGTCTCCCACCGCGTCTCCAACGCCTTCGCCGTAGGGCGCGATGCTTTCGCTGGTTTTTCAGCGAAGGCAGCCGCAGAAAGTGAGGGACTCCCGTTGTTGCTTCGCCCAATCGTCGCCGTGGCGGTTCTTGCCGCGGCGTTTCCAGCCGCTGTATCCGCCGCGCCCGCTCTTCCGCCTCAGCCGCAAGGCACCGAGGTCGCGTTCGTTCGCGCGATTCAGAAAGACTTGACCGCGCGCTTCCCGACGCCCGCCTCCGCGGAAAAGGCCGGATATTTTCGCTACACCAATGAGGATGAAGACGGAGCCATAAGCTACGCCAACTTGCATTGGACGAGCGCTACGCCGAAGGACCCCAGCCAGCTCTGGTACGACGTCCACGGCAATCTCCTCGGTGCCGATTTCTCGGTGCTCCAGAGCGATTCGCCGGCGCCGCCGAAGATGTGGGGCGTCGACCCGCGGCGGTGGGTCTCGTTCAGGGAACACGTCCACTACGTCCTTGCCGGCGCGAACGGCAAAGAGACCTACGGTGCGACGGGCGCCGAGAAGTTCGCCAAGGCCGGCGGTAACGTAGACGATCCGCAAGCGGCCACGCTGGTCAAGATGGGCGTCGTCAAAGATCCCTCGTTGGTCACGCGCGTCTTCTTATTTCCTTCCCTCTGGGATTTGATCGTCTGGGTCAAGCCGAACCCGAATGGCGCGTTCGCGGACAAAAATCCGCTGGTAGTTCCGAGCGCCAACGCAAAATCCGACGAAGAGTAGCGTTGCATGGCGGCGCGGTCGAGCTAATCTCTATTTCTTCGGGACGCAGTACGTTTGCGCCGTGTTGTAGGCGATGTCGACCGCCTTATCTTCGGCGTTCGCGATGATCTTGATCTGCGTGTTGAAGCGCAGGTAGCTCTTGATGTCCTTCATCTCGGCGGGTTCGCGCATGTCTTCCGGAGCGAATCCGCCGGGATCGTTGCTGGCCTGTTCGATGGGGTATTGGGTCATCTCTTGGTACATGTGATGGAGGTCGATAGCGAGTTCGCGCTGGCGGGCCCAGGCGGTATGTAACTGCGTCGCCGCATCCTTGATGTCAGCCTGAGCTTGAGGGTCCGTCGTGAGCTTCGAGCCGTCGCGCAGGAGGCTGATCTCTTGCTCGATCGCGGCGAGCGACTCGTTCACCTTGGACTCTTGGTGCAGCAGCTTGGTGCGCACGTCCACGAACTCTTGCTGGTAGTTCGGGTCGCTGAAGAGCTGGTTGAGATCGTCGAGCTGAACGCTGATTACTTCAATGGCACGGTCATTGCCCAACATCGGCACCAGCGCGCCGTTGAAGTGATTGACCAGCGAATTGCAATAGGGTGACGAGACAACGGTGATGATCGTCTTGAGCGGTGGCCGCTCCGTCGGGGCTGGGCTGGGCAGCAGCGCAAGCAGCGCGGCGGCGAGAGTAAGCTGCACCATTGCAGCGTACTCTTTCTATTCGCTGGTCCAGTAGTCTTTGAGCGCCTTGCCTCGCGAGGGATGGCGCAGCTTGCGAAGCGCCTTCGCCTCGATCTGCCGGATCCGTTCCCGAGTGACACCGAACTCTTGGCCGACCTCTTCGAGCGTGCGCTGGTGGCCGTCTTCCAACCCGAAGCGCAATACCAACACTTTGCGTTCGCGCTCGGTGAGATTTTGGAGAACGTCCTGCATCTTCTCTTTGAGCAGCATCACGGAGGCTGCCTCGGCAGGCGCGACGGCCTCTTGATCTTCTATGAAGTCGCCGAGATGCGAGTCTTCCTCTTCGCCGATGGGCGTTTCCAGGGAGATCGGTTCCTGCGAGATCTTCATGACCTCGCGCACCTTTTCGGGCGTCAGCGCCATCGCTTCGGCGATCTCTTCGACGGTTGGCTCGCGCCCCAACTCTTGCAGCAACTGGCGAGAAACTTTGATCAACCGGTTGATCGTCTCGACCATATGAACGGGGATGCGGATTGTGCGCGCTTGGTCAGCGAGCGCGCGGGTGATCGCCTGGCGAATCCACCACGTCGCATAGGTCGAGAACTTGTAGCCCTTGCGATAATCGAACTTCTCGACGGCGCGTATCAAGCCCAGGTTCCCTTCTTGAATCAAATCTAAGAAGAGCATCCCGCGACCGACGTATTTTTTGGCGATGGAAACCACGAGCCGCAGATTCGCCTCGGTGAGCTGACGCTTCGCCTCCTCGCCGGAGTCAACGACTTTCCAGTCCGCCGCGCCGTTGCTGCGGGCTTCAATTTCGCCGGCCTCGATCCGCATTGCCAGCGACTTCTCCTGCTCCATCGAGAGCAACGGAACGCGGCCGATCTCCTTGAGATACATGCGGACGGGATCGTCAAGCGAAAGGCCGTCGGGGATCGTCTCCTCCGCCTCTTCCTCGCGTTCCGCCTCGGCCTTCTCTTCCTTCTGCTCCTCGACCAGCTCGATGCCGGCACCGGCAAGCTCTTCAAAGAACTCCTCCAGCTGCTCGGGATTCAAATCTTCGAGCGTTTCAAACGCGGCGTTGATCTCCTCATACGTCAAGGAGCCCTGCGCCTTGCCTCGCGCTAAGAGCTTCTTCTTGATATCGTCGAGCGTCGCGACCGGCGGCTCTGCAACCGTGCTGCCACCCCTTTTGCGGGCCATTCTTTTGTCGTTCACCTCCCCTCGCATGCCTGTTTGTCCGTCGTTTCCTCGTTATTACCGTTTTAGCTTTGCCACCAACGCTTCAAACTCTCCGCGAAGCTCTTGCGGGACCGGCCGGCCGTCGGCAAGCTGGTGGTCGATCAAATCCGAGAGCTCCCGGTATCGTTGCCGCTCGTCCTGCAGCCTGAGTCGGTCGACGACTCGTTCCAGGTGCGCACGGCGCTGATCCGTGTCGCCGTACCGAACTGTCGAGCTGCGATCGCGCCGGCTCAGTTCCGACAGCAACTCGAGAACGCCCTGATCTTCGGCGAAGAGCCCCAGTATGTCCGCCGTTGTGGTCAGATGCCGCGCCGAACCGATGATCTTTTCGTACACCCGGCGGTAAATCTCGTTGCGAAACCGGCTCGCTTCGATCCGATCGCCGAACTCTGCTGCCAGCTGTGGCTCTTCCAGAAGAATGGTAATTACTTCGCGCTCGAACGAGAGGGGCTCGACCGAAGCCGCGACGTGGCGGCTCTCCGATGGAGCGGTGCGGATGCGCGGCGCGAAGTTGGCGCTGTCGGACAGGAAGCGGCTATTTCGAAGGTCGTCCACGCTCACCTGCAGTCGTGCGGCGACGTACACGCGCCACCGGTCCCACTCTTCACGGGGCGTTAATCCGCGAATGAGCGTTTCGGCCTTCGGAGCGACCTTTGCCGGCGAATCGAATCCCGCGCGAAGCCGCTCGATCTGTTGATCGATCCTCACCTGAATGGCGGGCGGAGCCGTTTCGAGGAGCCTCGTGAGTGCGGAGCTGCCATGCGATCGAACGAAGCTGTCGGGATCTTCTCCGGGTGGCAGCGCGACAATCTTCACCGACAAACCGGCGTTCTCTACGACGTTAGACGCCACGTCCACCGCTTTGGTTGCAGCGGCCGAGCCGGCCGCATCGCCGTCGAAGCACAGAAAGATGTAGTCGGCGTACTTCTTCAACTCGGCGGCCTGCTCCGCGGTGAACGACGTTCCGAGCGATGCGACGGTGTTCTCGAAGCCGGCCTGATGCAGCGCGATGCAATCGAGATAGCCCTCGACCACGATCAGGCTGCGGTCGCCCGCGGCCCGACGCGCCAAGTTGAGCGCGTAGAGATGCCGGCCCTTGGTATACACCGGCGTCGTGGTCGTGTTGAGATACTTGGGCTCGCCGTCGCCGAGGATGCGTCCGCCGAAGGCGATCACCTCGCCGGTCGTCGCGTAGGTCGGCACCATCAGGCGATCGCGATAGAAATCGTAGAAGCCGCGCTGGCCGGCTTTTACCAGTCCCGCCCGTGCCGCGGTCTCCAGTGCGACGCCGTCGCGCTGGAGCTCGTCGGCGAGGGCGTTCCAAGCGTTCGGCGCGTAACCTAGCCCGAACCGCTCGATCGTGGCCGCGGAAAAGCCCCGCTTCGCGCAGTAGTCGCGCGCCGCCGCGCCCCGCTCGCCGACGAGCATCCGCGCGAAGAACCCAGCGGCGAGACGGTTGGCTTCGTAGATCGCTTCGCGCTCGCTGCGCGCGCGCGTCGTCGCCGGATTTTCCGGTTCGAGTTGTATTCCGGCCTTGGCCGCGAGCGCCCGCACCGCGTCTCCGAACGTCAGCTGTTCGAGCCGTTGCAGGAACGTGATCGCGTCGCCGCCCGCGCCGCAACCAAAGCATTTGAAGAAGCCGCGGTCGGGATGGACGTGAAACGACGGCGTCTTCTCGGCATGAAACGGGCAGAGTCCGACGAGGTCGTTGCCGCGTTTTTTCAGAGGGACGTACTGACCGATCAGGCTCGCGATCTCGACGCGAGCGCGGATTTCACGAAGAGCGTCCTGATCGTATCTCATTGCAAATGCGTAACGCGGAGGACTTCTGCGGGTTGCAGCGATTCTCCGTCGCTATGAAGCGGATCTTCGACCCGGTCCATCACTTCATTGAGTTATCCACAGCGGAAGCGCAGTTGCTCGATCTCCCGGTGCTGCAGCGCCTGCGCCGTCTCCGTCAGCTCGGCTTGGCATATCTCGCGTTCCCTTCGGCGGAACATTCCCGCTTCAGCCACGCGTTAGGAGCGCTCGCAATGGGCACGCGCGCGTTCGACGAGATCGTAGGGCACGGTGGAGAGTTCTTCGCGAGCGCCGCCGATGCCGCGTATCAGCGGCGACTATTGCGCGTCGCGCTCTTGATGCACGACATCGGGCATGGTCCGTTTAGCCATTCCTGCGAGCCGGTTCTGGGAGTTCGTCACGAAGACCGGACGCGCGATATACTCGGGCTCCCGCAAGTCGCGGCGGCAGTTGCCGGCACCGATGTCGACGCAGCCGACGTGCTCGCGCTCATCGTCGGAGACTCAGCGTGCGCGTACCCCGCGTTGCGGGAGCTCGTCAGCGGCCCCAATCTCGACGCCGACCGCATGGACTATCTGCAGCGCGACGCCTATTTCACGGGCGTCGCGACGGGGCGTTACGACGCGGAGCAGCTGATCGCGTCACTGCGGATCCTTCGACGCGATGGAGAGCTCATCGTGGGCATCGATCGCCGAGGCGTCGTCGCGTTGGAGTCCTTTGTGATGGCGCGCTACATGATGTTCGCTTCCGTCTACTTCCACCACACGACGCGGATGTTCGAGCACATGCTGCACGACGTGCTGAATGCCTTGTGGCCGAATCCTCGTGCGCTCGATCCGATCTATGAGTTTCTGCGCTGGGACGATTTCCGAGTGCTCGACGGGATGGACGAGGGGGCCGGACACGGCGTGGATGCCCTTAGGAACCGCGCGCGGGCATACGCGTTGGCTGCGGAGTTCAACGCAGAGCGCGACCTCGAGGCCTTCGATGCCTGCCATCGCTCGTTGCTCGCGCGCTTCGGCGAAGGGAACGTGTGGGCCGACTCGCAGTCGCAGTTGCTCCATCGCTTGCCCTTCGGCCTCGGCCAAGAGCGCACCGTATGGGTCGATCGGCCCGGCGGAGCGGTCGACGCGCGTGAAGCGTCGGACGTGATCGCAAAGCTCAGCGGCAAAGCCTATTGGCGCAAGCTTTTCATTCGCCGCGGCACGGCCGCGGACGTGCGCGAGGCTCGGCGCATCTGCGCCGATGCGTTAGGTTAGCGTTCCAACGGCGGCTTGTGCGGCCGCCAGGCGTGCGATGGGAACGCGATACGGCGAAGCGGACACGTAGTCGAGGCCGAGGCGCTCGCAAAACGCGACGCTGCTCGGCTCGCCGCCGTGCTCGCCGCAGATTCCGATCTTCAATCCTTGCCGCGCGGAACGTCCGAGCTTCACCGCCTCTTCCATCAGGCCACCGACCCCGCGCCGGTCGAGCACCTGGAACGGATCTTCCTTGAGGATCCGCTTCGAGAGGTAGACGGGAATGAACGAGCCTTCCGCGTCATCGCGGCTGTAGCCGTAGGTCGTCTGCGTGAGATCGTTGGTGCCGAACGAGAAGAACTCGGCGCTGCCGGCCAACTCGTCGGCCACGACGCAGGCGCGCGGCAGTTCGATCATCGTCCCGACGTGATACTCGAGATTTACGCCGCGCTCCGCGAGGACCGCGTCGGCGACGCGCGTTACCGCGTCGCGCGTCACCTGCATCTCTTCTTTCGTGCCGACGCCCGGTATCATGACCTCCGGCCGCGCGTCTATGCCCCGAGCCTTGAGGTCGCAGGCGGCTTCGAAGATAGCGCGCACCTGCATCTCGTAAATCTCCGGAAAGACGATGCCGAGCCGGCAGACGCGCAGACCGAGCATGGGATTCTGCTCGTGCAACTGCTGGACGCGTCGCAGCATCGCGCTCTTCGCGCGATAGTCGGGAGCGTCCGTGCCTTTGGTGAGGCGCAGCTCAGTCGTCTCCACGAGCAGCTGTTCGAGCGACGGCAAGAACTCGTGCAGTGGTGGATCGAGCAAGCGGATCGTGACCGGTAGCCCTTCCATGGCTTTCAGGATGCCGCCGAAGTCGTCGCGCTGAAACGGCAGCAGCTGCTCCAGCGCCTTCGCGCGCTCCCCGGCGGTCACGGCTAAGATCATCTGATGAACGATCGGCAATCGCTCCTGCTGCATGAACATATGCTCCGTGCGGCAGAGTACGATGCCTTGCGCCCCGAGCTCACGCGCCTTGGCGGCGTCGTCCGGCGTGTCGGCATTTGCCCACACTTGCATGCGCCGCAGCTCGTCGGCCCACGAAAGAAACGTCGCGAGCCACTCCGGCAAACGGCTCGGCGGACGAATCAGCGCCAGCTCGCCGATCGCGACGTTGCCGGTCGTTCCGTCAATGGTGATCCAGTCGCCCTCGCGGAGATCCGTTCCGTCGAAGCTCGCGCGTTTGTTGGCACGATCGATGCGGAGCGCGTCGCAGCCCGCGACGCACGGCTTGCCCATGCCGCGCGCAACGACCGCGGCGTGCGACGTCGCGCCGCCTTTGGCGGTGAGAATCCCTTCGGCGGCGATCATGCCGTGCACGTCGTCGGGCGTCGTCTCCGTGCGAACGAGAATCGTCTTCTCGCCGCGCTCTTTCCACGTGACGGCATCCTCCGCGGAAAAGACGATCTTCCCGGTGGCGGCGCCGGGCGACGCGTTGAGGCCCTTGCAGACGACGCCGACGTCTACCGACGGATCGATGCGCGCGTGAAAGAGCTGATCGAGGGACTGGGCGTTGACCATGGCGACCGCGCGGCGCCGATCGATGAGTCCCTCGTTGACGAGATCGAGCGCGATCTTCACGGCCGCTTCCGCGGTGCGCTTGGCGCTGCGCGTCTGCAGCATGAACAGCCTGCCGCGCTCGACTGTGAACTCGAGATCCTGCACGTCGCGGTAGTGGCGTTCGAGCCGCTGCGCGATCTCTTGAAACTGCGCGTAGACGGCCGGTTGGCGCCGCGCCAAGTCGGAGATCTTCTCGGGCGTGCGAATTCCCGCCACGACGTCCTCGCCTTGCGCGTTGCTGAGATACTCGCCGAAGAGCGCCTTCTCGCCGGTATTGGGGTTGCGCGTGAATGCAACGCCCGTTCCGGAGTCGTCGCCCATGTTGCCGAAGACCATCTCCATCACGGTCACGGCTGTCCCCCAGTCATCGGGGATCCGGTTGAAGCGACGGTAGTCCACGGCGCGCTTTGAGTTCCACGAGTCGAAGACCGCCTCGATCGCTGCGCGTAGCTGCCGATGCACGTCTTGCGGAAACTCCTCGCCGGTCCGCTCCTTGACGATCGCCTTGAAGCGTCCGACGAGTTCGCGCCAGGCCGCCGCATCTATTTGCGCGTCGTTCGTCAGGCGGCGCGCGTCGCGCAGCTCTTCAATCAGCGTTTCGAAGTTTTCTTTCGCGATGCCCAAGACGACGTTGGCGAACATCATGATGAATCGCCGGTAGGCGTCCCATGCGAAGCGCTCGTTGCCCGTGAGTCGAGCGAGGCCGGCCACGGAGCGATCGTTCAGCCCCAGGTTCAGAATCGTATCCATCATGCCCGGCATCGAAACGCGCGCGCCGCTGCGCACGGAGACGAGCAACGGATCGTCCTCCGAGCCGAACACTTTGCCCGTCCGCTCTTCCAGGCGGCGCATCGCGTCGGCGACTTGTTCTTGCAGTCCAGCCGGGAACGCGCGGCCGGCGTCGTAAAATCGCAAGCACGCTTCGGTCGTGATGGTAAATCCGGAAGGCACGGGCAATCCGGCCGCCGACATCTCGGCAAGCCCCGCACCCTTGCCGCCGAGCAGCTCGCGAATCGACGAGCCCTGCGGCAACGCTTGCTGCGCCTCATCGAAAAAGTACACGTACCGGGTGGCGACCTGCACCATTACAGTCGCGCCTCGAGGTGCGCCTCGAGCGCATCACCCTTGACGCGTTCTTGGCGCATCGAGTCGCGCTCGCGTACGGTCACGCTGCCGTCCCCAATCGTTTCGTAGTCCACGGTAATGCAAAACGGCGTGCCGATCTCATCCTGCCTCCGATAGAGCTGGCCGATGTTCCCCTCGTCGTAGCTCGTCCGAAAGGCGCGGCGCAGCGCCGTCTCGATGGTGCGGGCCCGCTCGACGAGCTCCGGCTTGTTGCGCGCCAGCGAGAAGACGGCGACCTGTACCGGCGCAATTTGCGGGTGAAAGCGCAGCACGGTTCGTTCCGTCTCTTTGCCGTTGGGATCGACGCTTCGCTCGCGTTCGCAGGCGTCGACCAAGAACGTCAGGATCGTTCGGTCGATGCCCGCCGAGCTCTCGATCAGCAACGGGGTGTAATGCGTTTTCGTCGCCTCGTCGAAGAACCGCAAGTCCTTGCCCGAAAGCCGCATGTGCGCATCGAGATCGTAGGTTCCACGATGTGCGATCGATTCCAGTTCCCCCCAACCCCACGGGAAGAGATACTCGACATCCACGCCGGCGCGGGCATAGTGCGGCCGTTCTTCCTCGGTGAGCTCGTAGAAGCGCAGCCGATCGGCCGCGATGCCGTAGGCGGCGTACCAGGCTTTTCGCCGCTCGACCCACTGCGCGAAGACCTCCAAGTCTTTGCCGTCGTCGGGCACGAAATATTCAAGCTCCGCTTGTTCGAACTCGCGAACACGGAAGGTGAAGTTGCCGGGCGTGATCTCGTTGCGGAACGACTTGCCGATCTGCGCGACGCCGAAGGGCGGCCGTTTGCGCGCCGTCTGATAGATGTTTTTGAAGTTGACGAAGATTCCCTGAGCGGTCTCGGGACGCAAGTAGGCCTGCGACGATGTGTCCTCCATTGGGCCTACCGATGTGCGCAGCATCAAATTGAAGCTGCGCGGCTCCGTGAACGAGTTGGTGCTGCCGCAGTCCGGGCACTTCGAGCGGTCCGCGAGGTGGTCGAGACGAAAGCGATGCTTGCAGACCTTGCAATCCACCATCACGTCGGAAAACGCGTCAACGTGGCCGGAGGCCTGCCAGACCGACGGATGCATGATGATGGCCGCGTCGAAGGCGACCACGTCGTCGCGCAAGTCGACGGTATCGCGCCACCACGCTCGTTTGACGTTGGCCTTTAGGACGGCTCCGAGCGGGCCGTAATCCCAGAATCCGTTGATTCCACCGTAAATCTCGCTCGACTGAAAGATAAATCCACGGCGCTTGGCAAGCGCTGTGATCTCCTCCATAGTCACGCGCCCCGCCGATGCGGCAGTTTCCATCAGCGCGTAGTTTTTATCGCGCTGCGTCGAAACCCCGCTAACGCTTTTTTCGGGCGCCCGAAGCACCACTCAGGTACTGGTCCGCCGCGCGCTTGGGCGCGCGAGCCAGCCATGCCTCGACGACGATCTCCTTCAACTTCTTCGGGTTCACTTTTTTCAAGCATACCAAAATCGCCGGATAGCCGTCGAAGTGCGGCGTCGTAAAGAAAACGCTCGAATCGCTCGCGAGCAGTACGTCCTTCAACTCGAGGTCGCCCGTGTAGACGCCCAAGATTGGGCCATCAGGCGCGGCATCGCCCAGCGCGGCCAAATCGGATTTGCGCAACGGTCGGTCCCACACGAAAAACTTCTTGTTGACCGTCCAGGCCGGACGACCGTGGCTAACGATCTCTTCGGCTGCCGGCAGCGTCATCGCTATTCGCCGGACGTCGCTCCAGGTGGCCGTACGCTACTCCTTGCGCGCGTAGCGGTCGGTGCCTAGGAAGTGCAACGACACGTATGGTTCGTCGCCGACGACCCAACTGTCGTGTCCGGGTGGAACGTAGAACACGTCACCCGCTCGCATTTCGATCACGCGACCGTCGGCCATGGCGGCGGTCGCGCAGCCCGAGACGACCATGCCGACATGCTCGACGTCACAGACAGATTTCCCCGTCGCTTTCCCCACGTGCACGGACCAGCGCCATCCCGGCTGGTAGGTCGCGCGCCCGATCGTCATGCCACCCAATCGCACGAGTTCGAACCGGCCTTTCTCGAACTCCAGCACTTCATCGGGCGAATCGAACTTCTTTAAAACAACATCCAACATACAAACGAACCGCTGCGTGTAGGGATTGGCATAATCCTCTGAGCGAGCCTTGCCGGCCGCAGTTCGTTCGGCACCGGGGAAGTCAGTCCAGATGTGATATCGTCGGCAACGTATCGGGCCGTCGACACATCGAGACGCGCGAGGCGCCGCAGTAATGCGGTGCCTCGTTTTTTTGAGCGCATTTGGCGCCGACGATTCCGAAAACACACCATGCGGATTGAGGAACGCGGTTTTTTCGCATCTCCTCAACACCCAGGGCTCCGCCGCCACTCTCTACCAGCCGCCAACGCTGTCCCGCGTTTGTGGTACAACGATTCGCCTCCACCTGCGCCATACCACTCGCCAAGCCCCCAGTCTCCGGAAACGATCACATGAGGAACGAAAGGTCCGCGCATGACGCGGCGTACTGCTTCTACATCGGCCGGCGGTCCATAATCGCGGGACTCCGATCGGCATGGCCGGTCGTCCTTGGGCCATGGCATTCCGATCAATAAACGACGCTCTAGCGTTAAGTTCAGGCTGCGCGAATTTAAACTACAGCGGGAATTGAGAACCCCTCGTGGCTGCCATCCGAACGAGAAGCGCTCGAGCAGAATTGGATCGTTGTTGAGCTTGCCCTCAATTCTTCCGCCGCTCGTGAGGACTGCAGCGTAACGGCCCACGACGTTCACGCGCCTAACGACGACGCGATTCTTTGCCTCGATGTTCTCCGCGTGAATCGCAGCGGTCTGCGGCGTCGCCGCATACGCATACATAATAGCGGAGGCGAGTATTGCAGGCATCGGTCGCTAATGCGCGGCCGTCGCTGCACAGTGTTGGTCGAATAAGACGGAGGTCGGCGGCATCTTGCCGTCGTTCGGCAATCGCGTGAACGTTCCGTGCTGGGGCGCTTCGATGGTGTCGCCGTCGGCCTGACACACCGTTGCGAAGGCGTCGCAGGTGTGCTACGGTTGGTACGTGTCAGGCCGACGAGGCACATCGAAACGCGCGAGGCGCCGCAGCAATGCGGCGCCTCGTTTTTCTTTAGACGCGACTCATCGGAAGGTGCGCCTTCGGTTGGCTTTCCACTTGTAGCTGGCCGCAGGCGGCCGTGATGTCGCGGCCCATGTTCTGACGAACCGTAACGGCAACGCGCGCGTCATCGAGGATCTTTGCGAACTTCCAAATCCGCGCGTCGCTCGTCGCTTCGAACGCTCCATCCGGAGTCGCGTTATACGGAATCAAGTTGACGTGGTAGAGCGGTCCGCGCAGCAACTTCGCCAGCGCCTTCGCGCAGGCCGAATCGTCGTTAATTCCCGCCAGCATCACGTACTCGAAGAAGATCTTGCGGCGCGTCGCGGCGACGTACCGTTCGCATGCCGCCATCAACTCTTGCAGCGGGTAGCGGCGGTTCACCGGCATCAGACCCGAACGAAGCTCGTCGGTCGGCGCGTGCAGCGAGATCGCCAGGTTCACCTGCACGTCTTCCTTGGTAAAGGCATCGATTTTGTCGACGAGTCCGACGGTTGAGATCGTGATGTGGCGATGCCCGAGGCCGAAGCCTTGCGGATCGTTGAGCAGCGCCACCGCGCCCATCACCGCCTCGTAGTTGTGAAATGGCTCGCCCATTCCCATGAAGACGACGTTCGTGATGCGTTTGGCGCGTTGCGCCGGCTCGCCGGCAAAGAAGCGGGCTTGATCGAAGATTTCCACCGCCGACAAGTTGCGGTTAAAACCGCCCTGGCCCGTCGCGCAAAATGCGCATGCGAAGGCACAGCCCGCCTGCGACGAAATGCAGACGGTGGTGCGTTCGCCGAAGTGCTCCATCAGCACCGCTTCGACCGCCTTACCGTCGCGCAGGCGAAAGACTGCTTTGGTCGTTTGGGCGTCGCGTGAACGCTGCAGCGTGACCGGCTCGACGGAAGCAAAGCGAATACCACGCTGCATCAGCGCGTTGCGCAGTTCTTTCGGGAGCGTCGTAACGTCGCCCGGATCGTCGCGCAGCTCTTTGGTCGCCGCGTGGTAGAGCTGGCGAAGGCGAAAGGGTTTCAGCGCGTGTTCGCGCGCGAAGGCGTCGGCGCCGGAATAGCCCGCTGCGCAAACCACGTCGCCGAGCCAGATCGCTAGGGCGTCGCGCTTCATTCGAAGAGGCCCACCTGGGCGGCTTCGGCCGGCGCGACGATCGGCTCCGGCTCATCGAGCTTCGTTCGCACGGCCTTCAAGTCGTCCCAAACAAGTCGCTTCACCGCATCGATCTGCCCGCCGGTGAGCCGCAAGATGTAGGCGGGATGGAAGGTCACCATCAACGGAACGTCGCGGGGGCCGAGATACCAGCGCCCGCGCATGCGCGTGATCGCGAAGGTCGGTCCGAGAAACCACTTTGCCGCCGGCGATCCCAGTGCGAGAATCACGCGGGGCGCGACGATCTCGATCTGCTCCTCTAAGAACCGGCGGCAGTTCTCCGTCTCTTCTGCGTCGGGCGCGCGGTTGCGCGGGCCTGTCGGGCCTTCGAACGTCGGACGGCATTTCACGGTGTTGCAGATGTAGACGTCGTTGCGCGGCAATCCGATGGCCTGTAGCATCCGGTCGAGCAGTTGACCCGCGCGTCCGACGAACGGCCGCCCCAGTTGATCCTCCGTTTCGCCCGGGCCCTCGCCAACCACCATCAAGCGCGCGCAGGCATCGCCCTCGCCGTACACGTTGTTGCGGCGCTGATAGCCGATCGCGCACTTTCTGCACGCCGCCGCCGCGATCGCCGCATCGTCGAGACGCCGCCGCCGGACCGACCGCTCGCCGTCCACTATGTGTCCTCGATCTTCCCGACGACCACGGCCTCTCCAAACGCGACGACTTGGCACTCGCCGTCATCGCCCTCAGAGACGAAGAACTGCACGCCGATCACGGCGTTGGCGCCCAGCGACTCGCCGCGTTTGCGAAGCCCCTCCAGCGCCTCGGCGCGCAACTGTTCCGCATCGGTCAACACTTCGGTGCCGGCCAGCCCAATCAGCATGCCGAGGCTGCGAAAGGTCGAGCGCAGACGATTGCGCGGCCGAGACGCCGTTCCGGAGATGCGCCCGAACGTTTGCAGCGTTCGAAAGCCTTCCAATTGATCGAGCGTAACGATATCCTCGTGAGCGAGCATCAGCAGGCAGCCTTCAGCGGCGCATCCGAATGGAACGGCATGCCCCAGGGTTCACCGCCTGTGCTCATCATCCGCCTCGATGCCATCGGCGATGCGCTTGCTCTCACCCCGTTGCTTGCGGCGTTACGTTGCCGCGACATTCCTGTAGACGTCGTGCTCTCGCGCGCAAACCGCGACGCGTTCGCAGGCACCGCGATTCGGCGCGCAATCGTCGCGGACTTTGCGCCCCGCGATGACTCGCGCGCGAACCGTGCCGCGATCAGGGCGCTGGGCGAAACGCTGGCAGCCTCGGGCTATTCCCACGTGCTCGTCGCGACCGAAGATCCTTCGGGCTATCGCCTCGCGCGCGCCACCGGCGCGCCGGTGCGGATCGGCTTTATCGATCCGACCGGCAAGCCGCTGAAGGCGCTGTGGTCCCGCGCGCAGCTTACGCGCACGGTCTACCGCTCCGCCGGTATGGATCCGCGCGCGCCGCACGAGTGCGAGGTGCTCTTTCGCCTCGGCGATTCGTTGCTGAGCGACGAGACGCCGTCGCGCGACGCGGCGCACTTGCGCCCGCTCCTGCTCGACGATGTACCCGCGCTCTCGCCGCGCATCGCCGTGCAGATCACCGACAAATGGGAGCGCATTGGCATTGCGCTTGCAGAGGCCGTCGAGCTCGTGCGCCGCCTTCGGGAGACGGCGCCGCTCGAGCTGCTCGCGGCGACGCATGAGTCGCCGTATGCGCAACGGATCGCCGCCGCGGCCGGAGAGCCAATCACCTATTTCGAACGGCTGCAGCCGTGGAAGGCGGCAATCGCCGGCGCAACGGCGTTGGTAGCGCCGGATTCGGGCGCGATGCACGTCGCGGGGATGACCGGAACGCCGGTGGTGGCGGTGTTTGCCCCAGCTAAACGCTACGCGTTGCAAGTGGCGCGCTGGTCGCCGTGGGCGGCCCCGCATCGAATCGTTCGCGGCGATTCCGGTTGGCCCGCGCGAGCCGCCGACGCGCTGGCGCAACTGCTGGCCATCTAGCGATCAGCGACACGGCACGCGCACCCGATAGAGCGCGATGCGTCCCTGCCGCACGACCAGACCGTAACTGCCGGTTCGTATCAAGCCGGCTAACGTCGCGCCATACTCTTGCAGCCGCGCCGATTCGGGAAAATCGGCGTCCACAAGGACGAGGCACGCGCTCACGGGCGTTTGCGGCAACTCCGGCAGCAGCGTCGCATTCGCGTTGCCGAGCGCCAAATGCGTGTACGCTTCTTCTTGACCGGCGACGCTCGCGCCGGCTGGGAGTCGCGCCAGAAAACGGTCGAGCGCGGTGTCCCGCGGTTGCGTCGGGCGCAAATTCAGATGCGGATGTAGCGGATCGGCTACCGCGAACTCGAGAGCGCACAGGGCAATGCACGACAGAAGCACACGTCGAGCGCTGGGCAGCTGTAAGCGCCCAACAGCGGCGGCGTAGGCAACGAGCACGTATCCGATCCATGCGCCGGCGTAGTGCGTGCCGAGCGTGTAAGTGGTCGGCATGCGCGATAGGAGCACTTCGCTTAGCGGCAGCAGCGCCAACATGAAGAAGCCGGATCGCAGCGGCAAGAAGACGAGCGGGACGAATATCAGCAGCAGGAACCCCAGACGCGCCGCGATGTCGCCCACGATGCCGCGCGCGTCGGCCGCCTGCCACGCATAAAAGCGTTCGGGCTGCCACCCCACGTGCGCGGAGGCCGCCATGTGCGGCTGCACGACCCCGAAGAAGATGACCGCGACCGCTGCGCTCAGGATCGCGACGATGCCCGCCGTGCGTCCTCGCAGCGTGCCGCGGCACGCCCACGCGCCGAGCGCCCCGCCGGCCGTTAAGAACAGCGCCTGATCTTCCTTAATAGAGAGCGTCAGGAGCGCCCCGAGCAGGGTCCAGACCGCGAGGCCGGCATCGAACGCATAGAGCGTCCAGGCGACGGCGGCCGGCGCGAACCCGTTCTCGTGAAAGTCGCCGAAGATTAGTCCCGCGAGGGGCGGGTAGAGCCATGCGACGAGCGCGGTTCCGCGAGCGACCGTAACGCTATTGCTGCGGCGAAACGCGAGGCCGTACAACGGCGGCGCCACCAGCGCGCCCGCGACCGCTTGTGCCGCGATCAACGTCACGGGGGAGTGCGCCACCGCTGCGGCGGCTCCTACAACGTAGAGAATCGGCGAGAAGTGGACCGCCCAGTGACTCCCTTCGATCGAGTTGCAGAAGCACCCGAACGCGCTCGCCGTCGTCTGCGCGAAGATGCCGAAGTCGAGTAGGTTGCGGTGCACCGCATACTTGTGCGCTCCAAGCGCCGTAAAGAGCGCGGCATACGCGATGCACCCGATCCACAGCGCCCTATCGCGCACTAGCTATGCGGGCGCGCGGCGCTGCTGCAGGTAGGGCCAAATGAACGTATCGATTCCCCCGTCGAGAACGCCCTCGACGTTGCCGGTTTCAACCCCGGTGCGGTGATCTTTCACCAGCTGGTACGGTTGCAAGACATACGACCGTATCTGCGATCCCCACTCGTTCGCTTGGCGCTCCCCGCGAAGTCCGGCCAACTTGCGGTCGCGTTCTTCGGCCGCGCGAGCGACGAGGCGCGCGCGCAAAATCCCGAGCGCCACCTCGCGGTTCTGTGCCTGCGAACGCTCCTGTTGCGACGCCACGACGATACCGGTCGGCACGTGGATCACGCGCACTGCGGACTCGGTCTTGTTCACGTACTGACCGCCCGCGCCACCCGATTTGAACGTCTCGATCCGCAGGTCGTCGGGATTGACGTTGACCTCGGTGCTTTCGAGCGCATCAACCTCCGGAATTACATCCACGGCGGCGAACGACGTGTGGCGGCGATGCGCCGCGTCGAAGGGCGACAGGCGCACGAGGCGGTGCACGCCCCGTTCGCTCTCGAGCATCCCGTACACATTACGTCCCCGGACGAAAAACGTGATCGACTTCAGGCCGGCCTCTTCGGCGGGCGATTCGTCCACGATCTGCGTCGCGAACCCGTTGGATTCGGCCCAGCGCAAGTACATGCGCGCCAGCATCCCGGTCCAGTCGGCCGCATCCACGCCGCCGGCCCCCGCGAAGACGCTGAGAATCGCGTTGTGACTGTCGAACTCCCCGCTGAAGCTCGCGGCCATCTCGAGCCGCTCCAGCTCCCCGGCTGCCGCGTCCACGTTCTGCTGCGCTTCCCATTCCGCGGCGGCATCGTTCTCGAAGAGACCGAGCAGTTCGCGCGACTCTCGCAGTCGTTCCGCAATGCGGTCGACGGCCGAGCTCTCTTCGCGCAGCTCGGCGAGCTCCTTCATGACTCGTTGGGCCGATTCCGCGTCGCTCCAAAACTCTTGCGAACGCGAGCGTTCGTCGAGCTCCGCTATTCTGCGGCGTTTTGCAGCGTCGTCAAAGACGCTCCTTGAGCGCCTCAAGTCGTTGTTCGAGGCGCGCGATGTTGGTGAGTTGCGTGTCGCTCATGTTCGGCACCTCGTTGTCTGCGCGCGGCGCTCTCCCCTTGTCGCGTGATACGCGCGTCGTGAACGAAGGACAACTTTTTCTAGAGGAGGTTTCAGTGATGTACGTACAACCGCTCGACACGCCCGGCGCCGGGGGCCTTTCGCCCGCGGTGGGGAACGCCGGAGGCAACGGCAGCCTCTATGCCGCCGGGCCGGCGCCGGCGGCCGGCGACAACGTCACGCGCTTCGTCCCCCCATGGCTCAACGAAGGCTCGGGCGCGCCGTCGCAATCCATGTTCGCGCCGCTGCTCGGCATGCTGCAACAGCTGATGCAAATGCTGTCGTCGCTGGTCGGCTACGGCTGCAACGGCTCGACCGGAAACGGCCTCGGCTGCCAACCCTATGGAGGCCAACAATACTTTCAAAACGCGACGGGCTCCAGCGAAGGCGATCCTCACCTTTCGTTCTCAGGTGCGCACTGGAACAACATGGGTTCGCAGCCGAATTTATTGAACTCGAACTCGATCCAGGGCGGCTTTCGCATTTCCACGCAAGCGACGACGCCGAACGATAAGGGCGTCACGTGGAATCGCACCGCCACCGTAACGCTGAACGACGGCGCGACGACCGTCGGTCTGGACCGACAAGGACAGCCGCAGATCACGAGTTATGGGCGCGACATCTCGATCGCGCGCGGGCAAACGGTACAGCTCGGCGACGGCGAATCGGTCACGCGCGAAGAGAACGGCTCGCTGCAGATTCTCGCGAGGAACTGCGATGGCGGCTCTATCGAGACGACGCTTTCCGCGAACGGGCGAGGCGTTAACGTGGACGTGAGCGCGCACAACGTTGACCTCGGCGGCGCGCTGGTCAACGGCTACGAGCGTCGCCGCGACGGCAGCGGCGAGCCGATCCCGGTGGACCCGCCCGTCGCGTACAATCCGATAAGCAATCCGATCGGCGTCCCGATCGGCACGCCGCCGCTCGAACCGAAACCAATCGGATCGTATCCAGGCCTTTGAAACGCGCAAGACGAGAGCGCACGGCGTGCTCGCCGCGCGCTCTTGTTTGCTTCTAACTCGAGACTACTTTCGAACGGGGGGCGCTTCCGCGATACCCAGCGGATCGCCAAGTCCGGTGATCGTCGAAAACGGCGAAGTTTGATTCCTGTGGTAGCCTTCGGCGTTGACGGACTGATTCGATTGAAAGAATGCGCCGGTGAACGTGATTGCGTTCAGCGTCGGACCATTCATTCCGCTGGTAATCGTTTGGGCGGGCGTCGTCGTCCCATAGGCATACACGTTGACGACGTTACCGGAGAAGTTCGATACATACATCTCGTCCTGCTTTCCGAACGAGATCCCGATCGGGCCGGCCAGTCCGGTAAGGTTGGCGTTCTGCGGCGTGGACGTGCCGGCGGGAATCTCGAAGACCGCGTTGGACGAGTCGCAGGCAACCCAGACGTTATCGCTGGCGTCGACCGCGACGCCGACGGGCTGCCCCAGAGAACTGAAGTCGATTGACTCAAACGGCGACGTTTGCCCAGCCATATATCCGACAACGGTGTTGTTGTTCAGATTGCTGATGAAGACGTCGCCTTTGGAATCGAGCGCCATTCCATAGGGACCGCTGACGCCGTTGGTGATGGTCACGCTCGGCGACGTCTGTCCCTTCGGATAAACGGTGAGCGTACTGTTTCCGATGTTTGAAACGTAGAGCGTGCCGCCTTTTTGAACGGCAAGGCCGGCCGGGCTGCTAATGCCCGTGGTGATCGAGCCGATCGGCGTCGGATTGGGCGTCCGCGGATCGTACATGTCGACGATGCTGTTGAACAGGTCGGCGACGAAGAGGGTCTCGTGACGCCGCGTGTGCGCCGGGCGAATCGCTGCGCGCCGAGGAGCGACCAGCGGCACGAGTATGGGGCCGCTGACGAGCGGCCCGGGGAGAATGCGGAACCCTCCGGCGGGTGCCGCGGCTTGGCTTGGATTCAAAGAGCCGGAATTCCCGGAACAGCCGGCGATGAAAGCAAGCGTCACGCCGGCGGAGAGTATTCGGCTCCAGATACGTGTGTCCATAACAGAGCCTCCGAAGAAAGGGGAAGGCCGGATGCTTCTCGGCTCGCTTGTGCTGCTCCCTGGCAGCTCGGCACACCCAGTTTTTGAGGGGGCAGGGGAGTGCCCCAAAGCCGCGGAACGCTCGCACTTTCCCTGCTAGGTACTCTCTAGCTACTCCCTTTACGAGAGGTTTACTTGCGTATGTATAAGCGCTCGCGCCTTGCCGGCATCTTAGGATGTGCGGCGACGCTCGCAATGGTTGGCTGCGCGGCCAACAGCGGCGTAGCACCGCTCGGTGCAACGGCCACAACGCAGCAACAAGCCGGCGCCATGGTGCCGGCCGGCAAAGAATGGGTCTACTCGGGCGGCGTGCTCTATCACACACCGCACTACATGCCGACCCGCCAGAACGCCAGCAAGGTTCGACAGGCGGTAGCGCTGTCGTACGGCGGTGGCCCGGTGCTCGTAGCACCGAAGGTCTATCTGATCATTTGGGGATGGCGATCCAACGGCGGCGATCCCGATAAAGTAAAGAGATTGCTCCGTCGCTACGACCGCTTCATCGGCGGCAGCGGCCACGACAATATCTACACCCAGTATTACATGAAGTCGGGCGGTAGCACGATCAATATCACGAACCCGGCGAATCAAGACGGCGGCGAATGGGCCGACAATACGACCCCGGTTCCCTCGCATCCGACCGATTCGCAGGTCGCGCAAGAAGCGCTGAACGGCGTGGCGCACTTCGGCTACGATCCCAGCGGCTCGTACGTCGTCGCGACGCCGACACAGCACAGCAGCTCGGGCTTCGGATCCGTATGGTGCGCGTATCACAGCGCCACGACGTACAACGGCAAGTACGTCTCGTACACGAACCTGCCGTACATGCCCGACGCCGCCGGAAACTGCGGCTCGAACATCATCGCACCGCCGAGCGACGAGACGGGCACGGATGAGGGCGTGACGATCGTTGAGGGTCACGAGCTCGGCGAGTCCATCACCGATCCGGTGCCGTTCAGCGGCTGGAACAGCAGCTACGGCGAGATCGGCGACCTCTGCGCGTGGTACAACATTCAGAACGATCCGTTCGGAGCGAAATCGTACACATCGCAGCCGATGTGGAGCAACGCCAGCTCCTCATGCGTCCACTCATATCCCTAAAGGCTGATTAAAAACCCCCAATATAGGGGGAAATCAGCGAAAGGGCCGCTCGTCCGAGCGGCCCTTTCGCCTCCCTGGACGATTCGTGGCGCACAGATTGGGTAAGAATCGGCTCGGAGGTAACCCATCGCATGCAAGACGATCGTACCGTCATCGTAGATAAAGACAGCGCGGCCAGCCCCGTTGCGTGGATCGTAGGGCTCGTCATCGTCGTGGCGGCGATTCTGTTCGTGCTCTTCTACTGGCACCCGTGGAACACGACGTCCACGACGAACAGCACGACCACGATTACGCAGCCCGGGTCGGGAAGCGGAAACGGCGGCACAAGTAGCGGCGGATCCAGCACGACCAACTCAAACTCCACGACGAACACGCAGCCGCACTAAGGCCCCCTCTCGGATGCGGTCGCTCATCGCGCTCGGCCTGACGTTGGCGCAGGCCGCGATGACCAGCGCGCCGGGCGACCGCTATTTCGGCAAGCTGAAGATGAGCGCGCTGCGCATTCGTTATGAAACGATGCAGCTAAAAAAGCGCTACGAGAATCACGAACTGCTGCCGGATCAGACGATGCACCTGGTGCTGCTCACCGACGACGCGTTTCGGCAATGGGCGCAACAGTATCCGAAAGATGCGTGGCTGCCGTCGACCGGATATGCCTTGGCGCACCTCTACGAAGAGCTGCCGGGCAGCCAAGCCCGCGACCGCGCGGTAACGATACTGATCTACGTGACGTCGCACTTCCCGAGAACGCCGTACGCCGCGCGGAGTCGCGATCAACTGCATCGCGGCGTTGCCGTCAAACCCAATCCCGCCTGGGCGCACCCGAGCCCACAAGCGTCGTCGCCGGCGCCGGCCTCACCCGTGCCTGTCGTGCCGTCGCCGTCGCCTTCGCCCTATTGGGTGTCGACGGGCTCGTTCGAGGGCGGCTCGTGCAGAAACGCCGACGTGGGATACTTCGCCTTAATCGGCACGAAGGGCCGCGGACCTTTTGTGAAATCGAAGACCTTGTCCATTCCGCCGGCGCGCACGTCGGTATAGCCGTCCTTCTCCGGGCCGAGCGGCGGCAGGTTGAACGCCTGCTCGATGAGATTCAGGATCGTTCCAAACTCATAGCGGTAATGCGAGACGTATCCCTTGCGAGCATACGGCGAAATGACGAGGCAGGGCACACGGATTCCCAGGCCGCGAAAGTCGAGCTGTTTGGGCGGAGCGTTGTCGTACCAGCCGCCCCAGTCGTCCCAGACGACGACGATGGCGCTGCTCTTCCAGTACTTGCTCTCGCCGATCGCGTTGACGACCGATGCCACCCATGAAGGCCCGCGATCGCTAAAATATGCCGGATGATCCGAGTCCTTCGTGCTGGGCGTCACCCAGGTCACCGACGCGAGCTTACCGGCCGCGGGATCGCTCAGGATGCGCGTCTGCGGCGCGATGATGCTGTGCTTCCAGTCCGGGCCGTAACGAACGCCTTCGATCGCCTCGAACGGCTCCCACATCCCCGCATCGAGCTTGTGCGTCGCGTAAATTTTCCACGGCACTTTGGCCGCGTCCAGCGTCGTTGCGATCGTATTAAACTGGTCGAAACACGGAAACGGCCCGTCATACACCGGCTTGCGCGATAGGCCGACCACGCCGCTGATGGTGCCGGGCGGCGAGTCGCAGTCGTCGGGAAGCGCCGAGGGGAAATCCACTTCGGCCTTCACCGGAGTGAGGTTGTCGGTCCCGGCGATCAGCGTCAGATGTCCCGTAAAGCTGCCGCCGAACTCCGTCGGGAACATGCGATCGGCCAAGACGTACTGTTGGGCCATCGTCCAGTACGGCGCGACCAGATCGTGTTGGACGAACGCATATGCCGGGTGCGGCCCGTTGTGCGGGTTCTTGCCGAACTCGTCGAAGCCGTCCATCTTGCCGCTGTCCCAGTCGTGGGTCGCCGAATACCAATCGTGACGCAAATCGGGGCCACGGAAGCTGATGCCGTGGAGGGGCACCTGGATGCGCGTGCGCCCTTTGAGCGCGTATCCATAGAGCGGGGCGTCGGCGCGGGGATAGCCGGCAAAAAAGTTTTCGAAGCTCCGGTTCTCCTGAATGATGACGATGACGTGCTTGATGTACTTGCCGATGTGGACTGAGGCGTCCGCGTCGGCGCGCGCCGGCCACGACCCAAACGCCGGCGCAGCCGGCAGCGAACGTGCAGAGGAGCACGCCGTCAGCGCCAACGCGCCAAGAGCCAGCGATATACGAAGAAGCTTAGCGGTCACTTAGTCCCTCCACGTCACTCTTTTCAACAGAAAGATTCGCGACTCCTCAGCGGGCGTAAATTGATGCTACGCAACTTCATGGCGTTTCGTTAACCGCTGTCATTGCACCGCATCAACTTTTGCAGAAAATGCTGCGCCGAGCTAATTGACTCAAGCAAAGCGAGCGCCCTAGACTCAGACGTACATAGCATCTGGAGTCCACTTCGGAGGAGCGCGAACATGAATTGCAGAGGGCTTTTCGTTATCGTCGCGGCCGCGTCGCTTTGCGGATGCGCGCAGAGTCTCGCCCCGGCGCCGCCGCCCAATCAGACCCTTCCAAACGTTACGGGGACGCAGGGTGTTCGACCCGAGGTGTCGCGCAGATTATCCAGCGCCTTATCGTCCAAGATCGACCATGTAGTGATCATAGTGCAAGAAAACCGCACGGTGAACGACCTCTTCAACGCCTTTCCCGGCGCGATGACGGTGCGCACGGCAAAGAACTCGTTCGGCCAGACCGTGCAGCTACGGCCGATACCGTTGACTGCACCCTATGACATCAGCCACCGTCACGACGCCTTTACGACCGAGTTCGACAACGGAAAAGGCGACGGGTTCAATCTAGTGCAGTCCGGCTGCAGAAAGGGCGCCCACTGTCCGCCGAAAGGGCTTCGCGCGTACGGCTACGTGCCCAAAGCCGAGGTGCTGCCGTACTACGTCATGGCCGGCCGCTACACGTTCGCCAACCACATGTTCCAGACGAATCAGGGTCCGAGCTTCCCGGCCCATCAGTACCTGGTGAGCGGGACCTCGACGATCGCGGACGGCTCGCCGCTGCGTGCCTCGGAGAACCCCCTCACTCCGACGCACCACAGCACCGGCGGTTGCGATTCGCCGAGCGGCTCGACGGTGGTGTTGATCGATCCGCAAGGCAACGAAACGCAGACCGCACCGCCCTGCTTCGATCGCAACTCGCTGATGGCGCTGATCGACAATCAACCCGATCTGTCGTGGCACTACTATCAAAACCACCTTGGGCCCGGACTGTGGATGGCGCCCGCCGCCGTTTTGCCGATCTACCAGAGCAAGTACTTCGCAACCGACGTCGTCGCTCCGCCCTCGCAAATCCTCAAAGACATCGGAAAGGGATATCTCGCCAACGTCACGTGGGTCACGCCCACGGGCAAAGCGTCGGATCACCCCAACTCCACCAACGGCACGGGACCCGCATGGGTCGCATCGGTCGTCAACAAGATCGGTGAGAGCAAGTTCTGGGATACGACGGCGATCTTCGTCACCTGGGACGACTGGGGCGGCTGGTACGATCCGATGATCCCAACGGTCTACAACTCGTACGAACTGGGCTTCCGCGTGCCGCTGATCGTCATATCGCCGTACGCCAAGCTCCACTACATCTCGAGCAAGGCGCATGAGTTCGGCAGCATCCTCAAGTTCACCGAGAAGACGTTCGGACTTCCGTCACTCGGAACGACGGACGTTCGCGCCGACGATCTCGCCGATTGCTTCAACTTCTCGGGCCCGCCACACAAGTTCGTGCCCATTCCCTCGCCGCTCGGCGAACGGTATTTCCTGAATCAACCGGCCACGAACGACGAGCCCGACGATTACTAAGCGGCAGATCTCCTAGCGACGCTGTTGCAGCACGCCTTCGAAGGATCGTTGCAGATTCTCGAAGGCGTGCGGATCTTTGCCGTAGACGTACTGCCTCGTGTTGACCAAGAACGCGTAGTTCGTACCGTTCGGTAACTGTTCGGCCCACGTATTGGTACCCGGCATCGAGCCCTCGCGCGCCCAGTCGGCGCCGGGCTGCGGCGTGCCGACGCCCCAAATCAGGTAGCGCTGCATGAAGGCCAGCATCGAATCGGCGGTCGTCGCTAGTTGCGCCGCGCCGCCCGCAACCTCCAGCGCCATGTCGTCGCCGCCGTACGGGTAGCCGAAACGCCGCTTCGACAATACGTAGACCGCGGACAGTCCCTTGTATGCGGAGTAGTACGCGGCAACTTCGTGCGGAAGGCGCTCGCCCATCGTCGGCGACCCCTCGACGTTCTTCACGCCCATCGGTGCCGCCACGCTGTGCGCGACGTAATCGGTGTAGCTCTCGCCCGACGCCTTCGCGACGACCATCCCGAGAACCGTATAGCAGAAGTTGCAGTAGGCATACGTGGTGCCTGGCGCCTCCTGCAGCGGCTCGTGCAGCTGGTATCGCACGTACGACACGGGATCGACCTCGTGCTGAAGATGCAGCGCCAACGCGATGTCGCGCATGTGGAAGGTTGGATCGTAGTATGGGGGCTTCGAATCGTCCCAGCCGGATTCGTGCAGGATCATGTCTTCGATCGTGATCTGGTAGACTCGCTTGTCAACCTTCGCGCCGCGCAGCAGCGGCTTCGTGATTCCGAGATACTGAAAGACTTTGGCGTTGGGGTCGAGCTTGCGGGCCTCGATCAGGTTGTAGAGGGCGCCCGACGTCCACGCCTTTGTGTTGCTGGCGAGCCGCATGATCGTCGAACGCGCCGTCATTGAGGCCGCCAGGCCGCGGTACGTGTACGCATGCGAGAACGTCGTCGCGCCTTTGACCGACACGGCGAGCTGCGCGTTCGGTACGCGCTGCGATACCATGAAGCGCACGACGAGATGGTCGAGCTCCGTGTCGTTGCCGATACCGGTAATTGCGATCGGCGACCTCACCGGCATGCCGTTATCGTCGTAGGCTCGCGGAATCAACAGCGAGCCGCGCTGCACCGGCGACGCGCAGGCGACGAACAGCGCAAACGCCGCGATGGGAAAGGCTGCCAACCGCATCAGAAAGCGTTTTTCAGCTGTCCGCCGCAATTCCCGCTTAAGGAGGAAACCCTATGAAACGCTTCTTCGTTCGCGTCTTCCCCATTCTGATGGTTTGCGTCGCCGTCACTGCCTGCGCCGAGAACCGGCAAGCCTTCGTTCCGGCGACACAAGTGCCGTCGTTCGCGGACGGCGGCAGTCTTACCGTCAGCGACCATGACGTCGCGATGGCCGCGACGGCCGAGATCCTTTCGTACCACCTTATGCGTCCGAGAACCGACTTTTCGCGGATGGTCAAGCAGGGCGAAACAAGAGTAAAATATCCCGCGGACCTAGTTTATAAGAAGGGGCCCGTCATGAAGGTGGCGGCCTCGTTCAACATCTACGTCAACTGTCCGAGCCACGGCGAAAGCTGCTGGGGCGACCCTGAAGGCTTCCAGAAGAATCTCACCGGCAGCAATTTTGCGGCGCTGCTGACGCAATACACGAAATCGCCGCCGCGAGACTATACGCTCGGTGGCAGCTTCTCCGCAAAATACCACACGTACACCAGGCTCTTTTATCAAAACGATCTGCTGGTCGTTCTCCACGCTGCGCTCGTCAAGAACGGCAAGAAGGCCGGCTATACAAACATGTACCATATCTTTTTGCCGAAAGGCACCGACACGTGCTTCGATCGTACGCGCGCCTGCTATTCGCCCGATCACCCGCGCACGAACGTCTTTTGCGCGTACCACGAAAGCGTGTCGTTCAAGGACGTGCCGCAACCCGTGATCGCGTCCGTCGAACCATACCAAAAGGTCGGCTTTTGCGCATCGCGGGCTTCGTCCGGCGCTAGCGCCTTGACGAACTCGACCGCTTCCACGCTCGCGCACGAGATGTTTGAGTCAATCACCGATCCGGGGCCGGCATTTGGCTGGTTTAACTTCACGTTCGGATCGGAGATCGGCGACCTTTGCCAAACCTTGCAGTGGAAGTTTGGCGTCAACGGCACGGTCTACAGCATCCAGCCGATGTACTCCAATCACTATCATGCGTGCGCCAATGGTCCGTAGGGGCGGGCGTCAGGAGTCAAACGCGACTCCCAGCACGTCGGAGAACCGGGCCTTGTAGGCGGCGCGCACTTTTCCGCCCGGGAACGTCACGACGACGCCGTCCTCGTTCGTCTGGTCGCCGGCGAGCAATGACTTGCCGGTGCCGTCGAGGGCGATGTCGACCCACCGGTCCGGCGTGTTGATCCGGACTCCGGTCGGATACCCCTGTTCCGTATACTCGGTCACGTGACCGGCGATGTCGCTCACGAGGATGTTGCCGGCCTTGTCGGGCTTGATCCCGCCGAGATTGCCCGCGCTAAAGATCGGCAGCGAATGCGCGCCATACTGCTGCCCGTGCGGAAAGACGATCACGTTGCCCGACGTGCCGACCACGGCCGTCGCGAAAACGTTCCCGCTTGCGTCGCACATCACGTTGGTGAAGGCCGCGCCGCCGTACTCCAACGCCCCCGCCGCACGGTGCTTGCGTCCTACGTATTTGGCGAGGCCGCCAACGATGTTGGCCACGAAGATCGCGCCGTCGCGGCAGACCGCGACGTCTTCGGGAGCGTTGCTTGCGCCGTCGCGAAGCGTCACCGTTGGCTCGTTGGATCCGCGGGCGAACTCGAGGACGTTCGATCGTCCCTCGTTCGCCACCCAAACGTTGTGCTTGCGATCCACGAAGATGCCCGCCGGATACTTCAGCCCGTCCGTGATCTTGCCGATGAGCCTTCCCGCGCCGTCGAATACGGCGATAAAGCTGTCGCGATTATCGCCGACGTACGCGAACGGCATCGCGGCCGCCGGACGAACGCTGCGATTCGCGGCGAGCTGCGAAGCGCGCGCGCCCGCGAGAAAGGCCGGCCCGCTGCTACTCGAGCAGCCCGCCAGGGTTGCGAGCATCCAACCAGCCACGACCGGAAGCGCGAGATTGAAGGAACGCACGGCCACCCTCCACGACACCGATTTGTATCAGCACGATCGCGGCAAACAGACCGACGATCGCGATTCCGACGAACATAAGCTTGTCGTTGAAAAACGCGACGCCCTTCCCCAGCGCGCCGGCGGCTTCGATCGAGACCACGAAGAGCGCCGCGGCAACCGAAACGGCGGTGACCACGAAGTTGTAGAGGAGTTTGCGCTGGGGCTCGACCAGCGCCCAACCGTACGCCGCGCACATCAAGACGCCGTCGGCCGTATCGAGGAGCGTCATGCCCGCCGTGAACAGCAGCGGGAAGATCAGGATCTCGTATATCGGAAGCCCCTTGCCCGCCCCGACGGCCGCGATGCCCAACAGTCCCACCTCGGTCGCCGTGTCGAATCCCAATCCGAAGAGCAGGCCGATCGGATACATGCGCCGGCTGTCCGTGACGATCTTCAGCAGTGGCCCGAGCAGACGCGCCATCAGGCCGCGAGGCGCGGCCTCATGCGCGCCGCCGTCGGCGCGCATGGCGCGCACGATGTCGGTCAACACGAAAACGTTCACCGCGGCGATCGTTAGCAGGAACGCTACCGAGAACGAGGTGCCGAGCACGCCCCCGAGCGCGCTGAGCGCGTGCAGGTGCGCCTCGACCGCGCCGGCCGCGAGTGCGATCGCGAGAGTCAGCGCAATGACGACCGTCGAGTGCCCCAGCGAAAAGAATAAGCCGGCGTCGACCGGCTCGCGGCGCTCGTGCACCAGTTTGCGAACGACGTTGTCGATCGCCGAGATATGGTCGGCATCGAGCGCGTGGCGCAGCCCGAAGGTGTAGGCCAGCAGCGCCATCCCGAGCAGTTCGGGGCGCGCATGAAAGGCGCCGGCCGTCAGCGCCCAGATCGCGGCGTTGAAAACAGCGAGCGCGCACAAAAGCGTGCGCGCTCGTCGGGCTGCAGGGTTCTCCCGAAGCATGTCGCCGAGTGCGGCGGCGCGTTCCTCACGTCCTTCGCGCCGCCGAGCTCGGCGTTACCGGCTCAGTGCGGAGGGGTTAAGCCGGTAAAGTCGCCGACGACCTTCGCATCGTAGGGCGCATTGAGCTGGTCGGGCCCGGTGCCGGCCACGCCGATCCGGCCTTGCTTGAAGACGATCTTGCCGTCGTGGTTCACCTGGATGACTTGCATGTTGAACTGATCGCTGATCAGGGTGTCGCCGTTGCGCAGGCGCACGGCGCGCGTGGGATTCGGATTCGCGACGCTGCCCTTGCGCCGGTTGGTCACGTACCGCCAAACGACTTTCTTGTCGTGGCTCACTTCGACGATCCGGTTGTTCAGCGAATCGGTGATCAGCGTATCACCGTTGCTCAGGCGGCTGGCGAAGGCCGCGCCACTGAGCCGCTTCGTATCGCTCGGACTACCGTATCGCCAAACGATCCGCTTATCGCGCGTGACCTCGATCACGCGATTGTTGTTCTCGTCCGCGATCAGGATGTGGCCGTTCGGCAAGAGCTCGGCGGAGTTGGGATTGTTGAGCTGGTCGTGGCCGGCTCCGGAGACTCCGGTCATACCGTATTGCCACACGACGCGCTTGTCTTCGGTGACCTGAATCACGCGTTCGTTGACCTGATCCGTGATGAGGATGTCGCCGTTGGGGAGGCGCACCGCGCAGACCGGCGTGTTGAGCTCGTCCGGACCCGAGCCCGGCATGCCCGTTTTGCCGTACTGCCATACGATCTCGCCGGCATGATTCACGATGATCACGCGATTGTCTTGACAGGGAGCGCTCTGACAGCCCGGCTCGGAGCCCTGGGGCGCGCCGGTTCCGGCGATGAGCGTGAACGCGCCGTACCGCTCCTCGTCATTGGGAGCGACGACGGAGTGAGGACCGGCCACGCTGGAGCCGTCGCCGAAGCTCCAGACGATCTGGTGGTCTCTATTGATCTCGATCACTCGGTTATTGAACTGATCGGCGATCATCATGTGATTCGCCGCGTCGGACCGGGCCGGGGATGCACCGTTGGGCATCGTCTTCGCTGCGCCGGCGGGCTGTGAGCCGGCGGCAGGAAGCATGGGCCCACGGTTGGCGCCGGCCGAGCAGCCGGCCAGCAGGGCAATAACGAAAAGGGAGCAGCCCAGTAGTTTCGCCATGACGCGTACTCCTTGAATCGACGTAGCCTTGTGCGAGGCAATTGTGGCCTCAGACTGATTAAGAAAGTCTGAAGCGCGAAACGCCGCTAGAAGTCGTTATCGGGGCTGCGGTCCGAGGGCGGCTGACGGAAGAAGTACCGCGCGTGCAACGTCGATTAGCTGGATGATCGAGCTGCGGTCGTAGCACGGAAACGCGCTCTGATTTTCGTTGCCTACTGGTCGATGAGGGTGCCGAGCGTTCCGGCGGGGTCACTCCGCCGGCGCGGGCCCATCCCCCAAGTAAAAGAACGACCGCCAGCCCAAAAGCGGGCTCACCCCAAGATTTTTCTGCCGAACTAGCAGGGTTCCTGAGGTAGACATGGTACGAACGTACCACCTTCGCAGGTGAAAGGGTTTCGCTTGCGGGGGACGGAGCGGGAAAGGGCCGCTAGGTTCGCTAGCGGCCCTTTCTATTTCCGGACGCCCTCGTCGGGCCTCGCGATCCGGAGTCTAGTGAACGCAGGCTTGCGCGGAGTTGCTCCACATCGGCTGCATCGTGTACGACTTCGAGTTGAACGGATCGTTCTGAATGTTGGTCCACGCGCAGATGTCGCCGATCTCGCCGTAGCTGCTGTTGTACCAGCCGCTGGGCGGATTGGGATCGGTCACCGATTCGCCTTGCTCGTGTCCGCCCACGATCGTGACGCCTTCATCCGTTCCGCTCTCGTCCGAGGGCGGACTGATGATATTGGAGCCGCAGTTCGCGCCGGCGTCGGGCATGTACGGAAGGTCCGTGTACGAGACGAGTTTGCCGCTCGAGTACGTCGCGCTGTGGTAAGCGCACCACTGCGTTCCAAAGCCCGACGTGCTGTGACCGTGCGGCGTCGCGATCACGTAAGACGCGTTGGCGTTGTAGCCGAAGTGCGATACGGCGCGCAGGGCCTCGGCGGCGACTTGCGCGTCGGTCGGGTGACGCGGGATGGTGCCGCTGTCGTCTTCCCACGCACCGCCGTACTGGTTCGACGGGTTCGTGATGTAGATCGTGCTGCTCCCCGAGACTTCATAGTACTGGTCGTAGATGCCGTTGTGGTGGCTGCCTCCCATGTTGCCGATGTAAGTTTCGAGTAGCGGCTTGACGCCGTGCGCGTCCCCTACGTTGTAGTGCCAGAATATCAGGTAGACGGTCGGCGTGACCTGGACCGGGCCGCCGCCATAGGTCAAGTACAGAGCGGGAGAGATGCGCGCGGCATGATCGCGCGTGACCATGTAGTGCGGAACGTGATACGTGATGCCGTCCTTCTGCACCCATCCGATGCCGAAGGGAACGCCGTGGCTTTGAGCTTGAGTCGTGGATCCCACCGTGGGCGCGATGCCGCTGTTGGCGGAGCAACCCGCCAGCGCGAGAACGAGCGCACATCCGAGGATCCCGGCGAGACGTGAATGGCTAAACATACAGTCGCGTCACCTCATCTTCAGCAGGCTAGGGGGCGCCTAGCCGAGTAGGGCATGGTAATTTTGTCACCCACTGCAGCCTCCCTGCGCCGAAAAATCAACTAGTACAACCCAAACGTCACGCTCGACGGGCTGTACCATAAACTGTATGGTAGCAAGCCCTGCGTCGCCGGCCAACGAAACCGGCCGCATGAGCCTACGATCGGCCGCCGGCGCGTGCATCTGCTTGCTGTTGGCGACCGGGAGCGGCTGCACGCGGCCGGCGGCGATCCGATTGGGACCCTCGCACGTCTTGCGAATCGCCTATGACGCCGACCCGGCGTCGTTGGTTCCCTTCGTCGCCATCGATCAGGAGATTCTCGCTCTGGACACGTTGTTCGCGCAGACGCTCGTCGGACTTTCGGGTGACAATCACGACGTGCCGATCTTGCTGACCCGTTTTCCGACACG
>JAFAXS010000049.1 GCA_019240755.1 Vulcanimicrobiota bacterium | reverse complement strand
ACTTTGACAAAATCCCGTTAAAATAAAGGTTCTTCAACGTCATGGGAGCGTACGGGTCTGGTGGCTCGCACGGTCTTCAAAATCGCTGAGGTCGTCGCAAGGCGACTGGTAGGTTCGATTCCTACACGCTCCCGCCACTTCGAGTCTTAGCTTTCAAGGCTTTTATGATGCTACGCCGGCTTTGCTACAGAGTCACAATCTGCTGTGGGTGTTTTCGAATCCGATCGGCGTAGTACTCCTGACAGGGGTAACCAAGCTACCATTAGAGAATCGTAGAACGGAACCTCAGATATCGTTCTTGCGTATTATTCTATTCTCGCGTAGAGGAGTGTTAGATGAAGGACCAATGTTGTCATTGCTTCCTCTTCGTCATCGGTTGGTTACCGAATTGATGAAACGCGGGAGCGACATAATACTCGTCAGCGCCTTGACGCTCTGTGGCGTCATGCTGGCGAGCTGCTCGCGCGGCTCGGGCTCAACGCCCTTGCCGGCGGGTCTGCCGAATGTTACTGCGCAAGTTTTGGAGGCGACGCAGCCTTTGGAGCGCTCATCGTTCGCGCGATCCCACCCGCGTAAGGACTACAAGGTAATCTTCGGCTTCAACGGTCCGGATGGCGCGTTCCCTGGTGCGGGCCTAGCCGACGTAGGTGGTTTGCTCTATGGCACGACCTACCAAGGGGGGACTGGAAACGGGACCGTCTTCTCGGTCACGACGTCCGGCGAGGAACAACTTCTCCATAGTTTCGGTAGCGCATATGACGGTAAACTGCCTGGATCCACGCTGATCGACGTAAATGGGCTGCTCTACGGCACGACAAGCCAGGGAGGTACGTACGATGAGGGGACGGTCTTCACCATTACGACGTCCGGCAAAGAAAACGTGCTCTATAGCTTCAAAGGCGGCACCGACGGGGCAACACCGCAAGCCGGTCTTCGCTATCTCAATGGCGTACTCTATGGCACCACGGTGTTCGGCGGATCACATAACATGGGAACGGTCTTCAGCCTTACGACGAGCGGCAAGGAAACAGTGCTTCACAGCTTCGCAGGCGGCGCCGACGGCGCACAGCCGTACGCGGCGCTAACCAACGTAAAACGCGTGCTCTACGGCACCACTTTATATGGCGGCTCCGGTTCGGGATGTCGGAGCCCTTCGGGCACCGGATGCGGCACCGTTTTCAGCATAAACACGGCCGGTGCCGAGACGGTACTGCATACCTTCACAAACAACGGGTATGACGGTTGGGGCCCATACGCCAGTCTTACCGATGTCAAGGGCCTGCTCTACGGGACCACATATAACGGCGGCACAGGCGGTTTGGGCACCGTCTTCACGATCACGACATTAGGCAAAGAAAACGTGCTCTATAGCTTCAAAGCCCTCACTGACGGCGCAGGGCCGACGACAGGCCTAACCGACGTAAACGGCGTGCTTTACGGAACGACGTCAGCCGGCGGCGCAACGAAATATTATGGGACGCTCTTTTCGATCACGCCGGCCGGTACTAAAAAAGTGCTTCACAGCTTTAAAGGGGGCACTGATGGCGAGAACCCAGATGGCAATCTGGTCGCTAGCAGCAAGGGCACGTTATACGGCCCCACGGACAGCGGCGGTACCACCGACTGCTTTGGTTACGGCTGCGGTACGATCTTCAAAGTTTCACCCTAATCCACGGCTAGCGCACGACGACAACTAGGCTGACGCGATCCCCGGCGTTATCGTCACAAGCGCACCCACGCCATGAGCTGGCGGGATTCGGACGCGTGGGATCAATGTCTATGCCGTCAGCCCAACTTGAAGCGGGGCTGAACCAAAACAGTAGGCGCTCGCTTTCCTTGCCCCAGGGCGGGCGAAGGACGGTCGGAAAAATTGGGCATTGCCTTTTTTGTTGACTTAGGCTATTGTTTCAAACGGCGAAATTGACTTTTGCTAGCGTTTACCTTTCGGCTATTTGGAGCTTTGAGTGCTTTGAACGTTGAGTTGATTCTTATCGGGTTGGTCGTCGGCACGATCGTAGGCCTGACGGGCGTGGGTGGGGCATCGATTATGACGCCGCTGCTCGTTCTGGTTCTTAAAGTAAATCCGCTGGTGGCGGTCGGAAGCGACCTGCTCTACAGCGTGCCCACCAAATTATACGGCGCGTATCTCCACAACCGCCAAGGCACGGTAAACTGGCGCATCACCAAGGCGCTGCTGGCGGGCGGTATTCCCGCCGCGCTCGTGGGGGTAGCGCTCCTGTACGTTCTGCGAACCCACGTCGACATGAAGATCATCACTCTGTGGACGCGGCATGCGATCGGCGTCGCGCTCTTTGTGGCTGCGGCGATTATGTTGACGCGCCCATTTCTCAAGCGCGTACCCATTGTAAGTCGCGAAGATTTTTCTTGGTCGGGCTCGCAGCGTTTGCGCGTTGTCGCGATCGGCGCAGTCGTGGGACTCATCGTCACCGTCACGTCGATCGGCAGCGGTTCGATTACGTTGCCGCTGCTCACCCTAATACTGCCGGCAGTCGGTCTCTCCGAATTGGTTGGTTCCGACATTGCCTACGCCGCATTTCTGATCCCTACCGCGGCGGCCGGCCGTTGGACGATGGGCGACGTCAACTTGCCGTTGGTCTTGAACCTCTTGATCGGATCGTTGCCGGGTGTCTACATCGGCAGCAAGCTTTGCGGAACTCTTCAGACGAAATGGCTGCGGCCCGCGGTCGCTCTGACGCTCGTCTTTGTGGGAACTCGCCTTATCTAGATCTAGTCACTCGACCGCGCCTGTGCGTGCCGCAAGTGAGGCTTTACGGTGCTAGCTCGAAAGCGGTTCCGCAGCCTTTGCCCTGGGGGCCGCTGCACGATCCGGAGCCTCCCGCCAGCGTCGTGCCATAAAATTTTCCGTTGAAGCTCAAGGGCCGGCCGTATGGATATGCTCCATCGCTCCCGCCGAAACTGTTCAGTACGGTTTCGACCCCGGCGCTGTTGATTTCATAGAGGGTGCCGCGTCCGTTCTCGCCGCCCGCCGCAGTCACACCATAAAAGGCGATTAACGAACCGTTCGTACGGGTTAAGGACGAATCTGGTTGCGCGCCATCTTTGCTCGCGCCGAAGTCGTAGAGCGTCTTTTCGGCTCCGCTGAGACTCGAAACATAGATGACGCCGGTTCCGTACTTGCCGCCCGAACGCGTCGTGCCGTAAAGCTTTGACCCCGATAGAGCCACCCCGCTGTCCGGATAGCTCCCGTCAATGCCGGCTCCAAAGTCGTGCAGCGTGAGCTCTTTACCGTTGGGCAGGTCGAACAAGAAAAGCGTGCCTCGATCGTTGACTCCACCCTTGAGCGTCGTACCGTAGACGGTTCCGAAGACATCGATTAGCGCGGCCACCGGATAGGCTCCATCAGTCTTGTAGCTGCCGAAGCTGTAAAGGGTCTTTTCTACCCCGTCGGTCGTTACGCTAAAAATCGTTCCGTGATCGTGAGTACCGCCTAGCTGGGTAGTGCCATAGAGCGCCCTTCCCACGACGATGAGGCCTGCCTGAGGAGCGGCGCCGTCGCCCTCGTAGGTCCCGAAACTGTATAGGACCTTTTCTTTGCCGTCTTGAGTCACGCTGAAAACGGTGCCACATCCGAGCCGGCACGTCGCACTGGAACCTCCATAGGTCGTCGTTCCGTACAGCATGCCTCCAGCCTCACTCAGGCCGCCGATCGGTCTGGTTCCGTCTCCTGCGTAGCTTCCGAAGCTATAGAGAACTCTCTCTACGCCAGATGGAGACAACGAAAAAACGGTACCGCATCCGCCCACGCACGCCGAGCTTTGGCCGCCCGAGTTCGTCGATCCATAAAATCGGCCTCGAAAGGCGATCAAATCGCCGGACGGGGCGATCCCGTCGCCATGGGCCTTATTGAAGCTGTAGAATAGCCGCTTCTGGGGGTTCGCCGGCACGTAAATTTCATCAATATTGACGTAGCCGTTTTTGCGCCCGTTCCCTGGCGGCATCACCACGAGGCTAGCGCTCTGTATGTTTCCAGCTAGAGTCCCGCTATCGAAAACCAAACGGTGCGTCTCTTTTTGTGGAGCGTAGAAGCTTATCGTCGTTTCCGGCCGATCCGGCATAATTAAAGCACCGGGGCCGCCATTCTTTCCCAAGACGCCGTAGATTTTGAACCGATTGCCGGCGATCAAAATCGTCATCGAGTCACCGGCGTGAAAAGAGCGGGCGCTGCCCCCTTCGTACCGGCCATCTGCGCGATTCTTAACGTACTCCCAGTGCCCGCGAAACAACACCGAATTTATCCCATTGCGGCGATGAGACGCCGACATCTCCGTCGGCAACCTAGGGAACGATACTTTTGCTTCGGTCGCCTCGGGGCTCGTCCGATGCGCCGTTGCACAAGACGAGCAGACTATAGGTACGGCTAGCGTCCACCAGACAGTGGCGCTAGCTCCCATACAGGTGATGCAAATCTTGCATTGCCGCTGTCAGGATGACGTGAAATCTCGCGTTCTTCGCCGGGCCGAATGCGGGATCGTTATTTACGGCGTTCATGAGCGCGACGTGCATCGGTCGCGACAGAAGGTGTTCCAGCATGTATCCGACGTCGTAGCGATGATCCGGCATGATTCCAGCGCGATAGAGCTCCTGCGCGAGCAAAACGCCACTGAGCGGCTCCACCTTGGGAAGCTGGACGTGTTGGCTTCCCAACTGGACCGCCGCGAGATGGACGAATTGATCGAACGTTGTGAAGAATTGCGCGACGGAATAGGCGCCGAAACGAGCGGCTAGCGATCGCCCTTCAGCAGCGGCGTGCGAGCCCGCCATGTCGCTAAAGAGTTTGTATGACGAGAAATTGCTGGGGCCGCCTCCGGCGACGACCATCTGAGTCGTCAGCGTCAAATCCGGTGAGCCGGTGTATCGCCCGTGCGAAGCGTTTGCCGCGTTCCCCGTCAGCAACGCGGCCATGAGAACTGCATGCATCATAACGCTTCGACATACTTGCTTCCACGTAACGTCCCTTGCGCGCTGCTGCGTTTCAAGGCAAAATTACTGCATTTTGACGACGGGTATTGGTCCGAAAGACCTAGGACTAAAGCCTCCTTGCGAGCGTCGTTTTGCAATGGTATGGTGATTTTATACGGCTTCGACGGGTTATCGCCGATGCCGTTGCCCACCACTGGAGCAAGGGCGTATGAGCGTTCACGAGTCGAGCCGCTATGTATCGATCGTAATTCTAGCGGCGATGCTTATAGGTTGTGACGAGGCCTCGTCGATGCTGCGAAACTCTGCATCGATGCCGTACGCTCAAGTATATCGTCTAGACCGGCTACACTCGTGGATGCCCGAGGGCGCGAAGAAGATTCCTAAACTGCTCTACGTCGCGTCGAACGCGACGACCCAGATCTTGGTCTACCATTATAAAAGCGGAGCGTTCGTTGGATGGCTCAATCCTGTCAATCGCGGCGTTAGCAGCATCCGAGGTCTCTGCGTTGACAAGGTCGGGAACGTCTGGATCACGGAGGATGACAATACCACCGGTTCGTCCGTCGCCGTCGAATACGGCCACGGGGGAAGCAAGGCCCTAAGAACCTTCGCGACGGGCGGATCGGCAATCGGGTGTTCCGTGGATCCGACGTCCGGGGATCTCGCGGTGGCGAATTGGTCTACTAAAAGCGGCGCGGCCGACTTGCGAGTCTTCGAGCGGTCATCGGGAATCCCGAAAGACTATACGATCAGAGCGTGTTCTTTTATGGCGTCGCCAGGCTATGATGGCGACGGCAACCTTTACGTTGACGGGCAAGACGCTTCGGGACAGAGTACCGTGTGCGAGCTGCCGCATAAAGGCATTGCGATGAGGTCCGTCGGTTTCAACGTTTCTATTCAAGGGCCCGCAGGAGCCATGTGGGACGGTAAGTACATGACGCTCGCATCTGCTTATAATTACGGCACGTATTTGGGAAAGACGCTCATCTATCAAATGCGGCAGGACGCCTCCGGCAACCTCACCGAAGTTGGGCGCACGGTCTTAACCGACAAGGGTTGCCCATCGGGTGAGGCCGACGTTACTCAACCCTTCATTGTCGGCCTCCGAAACACGCCGGAAAACAGAAACCAAGGCAGCGTTGTTGTGGGAGGCAACAACGGCATTTACTGTATATATCGCTTCGCGTTCTGGAAATATCCTCGAGGCGGGAATCCCGAATTCGCGCTCGACAACGCACCGGAGCTTATCTCGGGTCAGGCCGTAAGCATCGCGAGGCAGGAACCATGACCAAGTCTATCGCCCGCGTCGTTGGAGCATCTATTATCGCAGCAATGCTTGCCGGCTGCAGCGGGGCCGCGCCTCCTCCGCCCGTAAATGGCTTGCGTCTCGATCTTTCCAGGCTTGGCGTTTCGCCTCGAGCATTGGCAGCGCTCGGCCCAGTCGAACCCGCAACGACGAGTCCGCCAACCACGCAGGGCACGAAAGACCTCTACGTTAACGACCTCGGATACAACGCGGTCGAGATTCTTACGAACGACAGATGGAAGATCGTGGGCAGCATCACCAAGGCTATCGACGAGCCGGACGCCAACTGGGTCGATAGCAAAGGGAATCTCTACGTTACCGATCCCGCCGGTGATCCGAATAATGGTCCTGCGGTTACGGAGTACGACAAGAACGGCGCGTTAGTTTATAGATACAATTACAATTCGTACTATCCGGTTGGCGTCACTACAGATCTGCACGAGAACGTGTACATCGTTGACCTGGGCTCGGGAATCAATGAGTTCGCTCAGCGAACTAATTCGCCACTTTTCTACTGCTATCCCGGCTTCGTCGAAGGCGTTGCCGTTGACAAAAAAGGCGATGTCTTCGTCGATTTCAACGCAACGTCCCATGGAGAGGGCGGCATCGTCGAGTATCGCGGCGGCCTCGCAGGTTGCACGGCCACGGCGCTCTCCGTCAAGCTGTCCTTCGCTGGGGGCATGGCCCTCGACGACAAGAACGATCTCGTCGTTTGCGATCAGGACGCGCGCACCGTTGACGTGATCGCTCCTCCGTACACGGCGGTATCGCGGATGCTCGGAAGCGGCTACTCCGATCCACTGCACGTGAGCATCAATCAAACGAACGATCGGGCCTACGTGGCGGATGTCGGCGCGTGGAACGTGCGGGTACTCAGTTATCCAACCGGCTCCAAGATAGCAACCCTCGACTACAAGCAGGGCTTGTCGTTACCGACGAGTGCGGTCGACAGGAAAAATTATGTACCGTAGAGGTCGAGCTGTAACGGGACATTTTTCGTCCGGCAGAGCAGCGGTCACGATCGTCACGATTGCTCTGCTTGCAGGATGCGCTCTTTCCGGAACAAACGCCACTCCGCCGCGAGGGATCCTCAGCATCAGCCGTCCGATATATCACGTCCGTACCGAGCCGGCGAAGGTTGCGCTCTGGGCGTCGAACAACTTCGACAACTACCTATTCGGTGTCGACGCCACATTGAACAAGACCGTCGTCGTCATCGACACGATGGGGTATAGTTGCTATGGCCCCGCTACCGTCAAGGTCGACCACAAGCGGAACGTCTGGATCGCCTGTAACGCCATTCATCCCACGAGTTTTGCCCAGTACGGCGGCGAGCAGGAATACGGCAGCGACGGCGAATTCAAGCGCAGCTATCGGTACGATGCGTCCGCGCAGTGCTCACACCTCCCCTATTGCTATGCGGAAAGCCTTGATGGGGGCCCCGATAAATTCGGCCACGTTTTTGCGGAGCTCTCGTACGGCAACTTTTCTCAGGGCTCACGCATGTTGCTCAATCCGGGCTTCTACTGGTGGAATAAGGACGATCGATCCGCGCCTGCAACCTTCATCCCGGTCTCGCTTTATTGCGCGCCGTTCTGCGACGTGGACTACATGGACACCGATGATGACGGCAATATCTGGTTTGACTTTCATGGCCCGATTTTGGGAAACGAACAATATTCAGGCGGGCTAGGTGAAGTCACGCATCCTACGACGAAGCCCTCGGTGAAAGTGATCCTTCCGCCGGGTTCGTTTCGGGCACCCGGCGGCGTCTACGTGAGCGGGCACGGCACGGTGCTCAACGTTACCGATCAGCTGACGCGTGAAACGTATCAGTACCGCTTGCCGGTCACGCCGAGTTCGACGCCGTTTAACACGCTGGGCCCGACAAGGGCGAAGAAGAAAGGCGAGAGCGATCCTATTTCGGGCGGCTTCAACAAAGATGAATCCGAGTTGGCCTTGGGCGATTTCCGAGGCGCCATCGACGTCGGTCACGTCGGCACGAACTCCTGGACGATGCGGCGTAATGCCTATTGCGGTTGCGCCAGCGCCGCGTTTACGCCCTCCGACAAGTGATCCTTCGGAGCCGCGGCTAGGGCGACCAGGCCGTTAAGTACGTCCCCCAACTCCCGACGTAGAGCTTCCCGTTCACGACGATGGGGCCCACGACTCCGTATCCGCTCAGCGGCTGAGTCCATAGTTGCGAGCCCGTCATTGCGTTGAAGGCGAATGTCTGTGCCGTCTGATAGTCGCTGATATACAAAACGCCGTTCGCTACCGTAATCGGCGAGCGTAACGTGTCGCTCTGCGACTGGCTTCCGTCCGCGCCGAAGTGGGCCGCCCAAAACGGCATCGGGTTTATCGTGCAGTCGGACCGCATCGAAAAGGCCG
Source organism: Vulcanimicrobiota bacterium (assembly GCA_019240755.1). GTDB lineage: Bacteria > Vulcanimicrobiota > Vulcanimicrobiia > Vulcanimicrobiales > Vulcanimicrobiaceae > Cybelea. The sequence goes on along the minus strand of JAFAXS010000049.1, from coordinate 8,115 downwards.
CCACACCGGGGCGGTAGATGCCGAAGGTCGCAGGCTGCTCGACGTATACCAGGTTCGTGAGCGGGTCGTACGCAGGAACTCCCACGAAGTCGCCATTGTCCGTGGTGATGGACATCTGAATGGCCTGCGTGGGGCCCGCGCCGATCGCGTTGCGGTTGTATAAGAAGAACATCCCGGATTTGTTCATCGCCGCGAGCAGCGGACCGCAACCCGGCGGAGTGAAGAGCAGCGGCGTCGCACCGAAGTCTTCATCGCCGGCTCCCTGCGGCAAGCCCGGATAGTTGTTCGCAATTACCGTGTTCACGTCCGCAGAGAGTTCGACAACCTGTTCGGCATAGTAGGCGTTCTGCATCTGTCCATGCGAGGTGTCGGCGTTCCCCGTGAGGATGAAGACATTGTTGGTCGACGCGTCGACGGAGGCGCCGCCGAAGCCCCAGATCCCTCCGCCGCTCTGCCCTTGCGTGGGATAAAATGTGCCTACGATAGTCGCATTGGCGGTCGAAATCGCGACGATTCGCCCGTACCACGGCGAGATGTCGCACGTTGACGAGGTTTCCGCGTAGAGCATTCCGTTCGCCGGGTTGTAGGTGAGCCCACCATAGATGAAGTTGTGGTTTGCGGGCGCGGCAATCGTGATGGGCCAGCCGGACGCCTCCACGCCCGTCGCCAGGTCGAATGCGTGGACGCGCGCGGCGCCGTCGGGCACGTAGACGCGATTCGTCGCGCGGTCGATGACCGGAGCGCCGGCGGGGCCGAACCTGTACGTGTGGCTTCCGCAGTGGTAGTTGGCCGTCGCGAGACGCTTCGACCAGAGAGTGGCACCGCTCGCCGCGTTTAGCGCATAGAGCTTGCCGGTGTCGAAGCCGCCGGCGTAGAGAATGTTGACCGCCTGGCTCCCGCGCAAAACGTTCGACGCAAGTGCCGGCTCGCCGATCTCACCGCCGATTGCCTTCTGCCAGATTTTGTGGAAGGCGCCGAAGCTGCCGATTCCGATCGTTTTCTCATTTGGATTGTAGCCGCTGCGCGCGAGGTCGTAGCCCATCGTCGTCCAATCGACGCCCGGCGGAGGCGGCGTCGGCGTGGGCGGAGGCGTCGCGCTGGGATTCGTTCCGGCGTTGTAGTGCGACTGTACTTGCGCTGCCGAGAGGGCGCTGCCGGCATACACCGCAACCTCGTCGGCCGTCCCTAAGAACGCAGGATCGCTCAAGCCGGCGTCGTCGCCGATCGCCAAGCCGTACTTTGGTTGATAGTTGACGATGGTTCCGCTCTTGGCAACGCTTGCGACCTGGACGCCGTTGAGGTACAACCGAGCGGTAGCGCCGTCGAAGGTCGAGACGGCGTAATAGGTAATATTCGGTTGCAGCGACGACGGCGAGGTAACGACGAGGACGCCGGTGTTCAAATCAAACTGCGCGCTCAACTTGCCGCTCGAGAAATAGAAGTCGTACGGTGCATAAGACGCGTCGCTGCCATATGCGACCGGAACGGTGTAGTTGACTGGGACCGACGGGAAGCGCAGCCAGGCCTCGAGCGATACCGCCGACGTCGGCTGCAGCAGCGAATTCGAAGGCACTAGGATGGTACCGGCTGCGGAAGCCTGACCCGGGAACGACATAGCGGTATCGCTGCTCGTGAGAAGCAGTCCCGGGGCGCCTTCCTTGACCGAACCACCCACCGTACCGTTCAGGCCGTTACCGCTATCGTCCGCCGCGGTGTTTCCGGAGTCGTCGAGCCGGTAGTACGCGGTCGGTGAATCGTGGAGCACGGTTTCGGAGTAAACGTCAACTTGCGCGGCGTGACGAGGACGATGCGCCGTCGCCGCATGCGACGGAAAGAGTGGCGTGGACGCCCCGCTACACGCGCCGCCCACTACGATGGCAACGACGGCTAGGGTACGCGCGCAAACCGGCACTCGCACTTTCTAAAAGACTACTCTCCAAGCCGCTGGCCGGACAGGGCCGTAAGACTCAGGAAGGGACTGCATGGAAGGGTGTGGGACCGTCGCATCGGGCACCATGGCTTTGCGCCGGCGGTTCGCCGGAGCGAACGTTCGGTGCGGGAACGTTCAAGGTGCCGTTTGGGGCCGATCAGCTACTGAACTAGCGACTGCCAATCACTCGGGACGTTGCCTTCCGGTCCCGGCACAGGCTGGTTTTTCGGATGCCACCTGGGCTCCGCCAACTCCGGGCCGGTCATGAAATCCTCGCGGTGGTAGTCGTAGAACCATAGTTCGCCGGGTTCGAAGCTCGCGATGACCGGATGACCCGTAGTGCGGAAGTGCGCCGTGGCGTGCTTCTTCGGCGAGTTGTCGCAGCAGCCAATGTGGCCGCACTGTGCGCACCGGCGCAAGTGGAACCACCAACCGTTTTCTGCCAAACACTCGGCGCAGCCGCTGCCCGAAGGCTTAGCTTTCGCGTCTATTGCATGATCTTTCGCCACGTTGCCTCCGTGTTCGAGCCGCCGACCGAAAAGTTACTCCCCGTCGGCTTCGACGGTGAGTGACAGGCGCCCTGAGTCCGACGGGGAACGGGCGCAGCCGGCGACGAGCAAGACCGTGGTAACAATGGCCGAAAAACGCAACATGAGGATGCTCCTTGAACGAGCCTGAGTACGAGCGTCATGTCGCACAATCCCTGCCGCCTCGCCCCGATTCACGTCGGACGATCGACGTCGTGCGCGCCCATGCGCCGGCGGCATTCGAGAGTTTGCACGAGTTGCTCGTCGCCTACGAAGCGGATTTGCCCGCGGAGCTTCGGCACGGGAGCGTTCCCGAAACGGAGGCGCTCGCCGCCGAATACGCGGATACCGATGCGGCGTTCATGGCGCTGCACGGCGGCGAGCCCATCGGCTGCGTCGCGATCAAAAGATTGGATGAAGAACGCGCGGTAATTCTGCGGCTCTTCGTCACGCCGCAACATCGCGGCGTCGGCGCGGCGCGACGGCTTATGCTCGCTGCAATTGAATTTGCGAAAGAAAACCGTTATCGGCGAATCGTTCTCGATACGCACAAAGGGCAGCTTCCGGCCGCGTACGCGCTCTATCGTGCGCTCGGCTTTTTGGATTGCAGGCCGTACGGCAGTATTTCGTACGCATGCCCAACGTTTATGGAGCTCGTGTTGGAAGCGTAGCGGCAAAAGGACTCTTTGCCGACGCACGGAAGCCTGTCTGCCGCTTGCTTTTCTCTAGCTTTGGAGGTTTCTCTATTATGAAAATCCTTGTGCGCGCATTGTGTGCGTCGGTCGCGATGGCGGCGGTGACCACGCTCTCCGCGCAAGCGGCCGCGCCGATCCTAATCAAGAGCTGCACGGTGGCGAAGCCCAAGCCGTTCAGCCATCTTGCGGGGGGCACGGATATAACCTACGTCAATCTCGGAAAATACACGGCGGCCAGCATCACGTTTGCCGTCGGCTATCGCAACGCCGAACATAACTTTCTTCGGCGTACAACCGACGTAGGCTCGTTTGCTCCCGGCGCAACGATCAGCCATCGGCTTACGCTCTATAACGACGTTACCTACGCCGGAGCGAGCACGACCGTCTGCCGTCCAATCCAGGTGAAGTGGGCCGGCGGCACCGTTTGGGTGGCGCCCTCTCACTAACATAACGTAGGACGCTCGCCCGCGCTAAGCGAAGCGCGCGGTGTGCGCGTCGGATTACGGACGCTTGTTCCACTTGCGCTGTGCGCTGCGGCCGCCGCCGCAGCCGCAGCGCATTTCGTCGTTGACGTGGTCGGCGACTTCGCCCTAAGCCACGATAGTTACGATCATCTCCAGCATGGCTCGCGCGGCGTCGTCACCGCCGTTGCGCTGGTGCTGGCGGCGATGCTGGCGCTGCGGGGTCTTGCGAGCTGTTGCGAAATCGCCGCGCGTAATCGTACGCGCCTTGCGCCCGTGAACTTCGGACTCTCCGAGACGATCGCGTTTTTCGTCGTCGTCCTCGTCAGCGCGACCGTGCTGGTTCCCTCGATGGAGCTCCTGGATGCACGCGTCGCAGGGACGGCATTTGGTGGCATCGGCGACGCCTTCGGTGGATCGCTCCTCGTCGGAATGACGTGCATCGCGGTGTGCGCCGCCCTGGCAGGCGCCTCGGTCTACGCGTTGGTTCGCTGGTTAGTCTCACACCGCGACTCGATCGCCACGATGGTGGCAACTCTGCTGCGCCATATCACCGGCGCGCCGCGCATCGCGTCGCGACCGCTCGAGCGATGGAACGGCTTGACGCTGCGCCGCCGAACGCTGCCTGCCCGGCAATTCACCAAGCGCGGGCCCCCTGAAACTCTCCTCGCCTAGCCTTCTAACACCACACTCGTAGGAGACTTCATGGGGACCTTTAGGGCGCTGACTTGCGCGCCATTCGCTTTTATCATTTTACTCGCGGCAGCGCCGGCCGTCGCGCCGGCACAGGACGCCCAGCCGCTGAAGATTTCGGGCACGGTCAGCGCAACCGACGGCACTCCCATCGCGGGCGCCACGATCACGATTTCATCTCAAGGTTTCGTGCGCAGCACGCGCAGCGATCGGCACGGACACTTTCATCTGAAACACGTGCCGGCGGGTACGTATTCCGTGCGGGCATCCGCTGCGGCATATCAGACCTTATGGCAGCGGACGGTCACGCTCGACGCGAGCAACCACACGATCGCGCTCGTCTTGGCGGCCGTGACGACCAACTCGCTGACCGTCATCGGGCAAGTGCGCGCATCCGCGGGTGAGACCGTCTCGACGTCTTCCGCGCCCACGATCTCGCTCTCGGCGACTCAGGCGGCGGCGGCCGCGGTCACGAGCGTCGCTTCAATGCTGTACGATCAGCCGTCGACAACACCCGTGCTGCCGATGGGAGGCGGCAGTAACGCGGCGACGGTCTTTGCCGTGCGCGGCCCGGATCCCACCGAGACGCTGGTCGACATCGACGGTCATCAGGTAAACAATGGCGGCACGGGAACCGTCGATCTCTCGCTGATCGATCCCGCCGCGCTTGAGGACGTTCAGGTGATTTACGGTATCTCGCCGTCGTCCCTGATCGGCCCAAACACGATCGGCGGCGGCGTTAACATCGTCACGCTCGTCCCCACGGCAACTCCGCAGTCGCTGATGCGGATCTTTGGCGGCTCGTACGGCACCTTCGGCACGACGCTGCAAACCACGGGAACGGACAGTCGCATCGGGTATGCCTTTTCGCTGCATGCGACGACGTCCGACGGCTCGGTGAACCAAACGCTTCCCGACGGGGAGCGGGTCGGAAGCGGTTCCGATGGCGAGTCGTTGTTGACCAAGCTCCGCTACCAGCTCGGCGGACCGAACGGATACGGCTACGTGCAACTCAATTTCCGGAATCAAACGGTCACGCGCGACGATTCCGCGCTGCTCACGACGTTTACGCCACCCGGTTTTAGCGGACAAGGGGGCACCTATCAAAGCTTTGCCGGTACCGTATTGGGCGTGCACCAGGCCAACTATGGCGTGGATGCGCAGCTTCCGCTGGGAGGCGCCGAGCTGGATGGCGCGCCGGCGAACGTCCTACAGTTGAGTCATCTGACGACGCTCGCGGCGCAGTCCGTCAGCGGTCCGGGCGCGGATTCGCTATCGTACCTCTACAACCAGCGCGATCTCCTGAGCGACGATTGGCTGGAGCTCGATCACCGCATGCACAGCGGCGTCCTGTCATTCAAATATGACGTTGGAACCGAATCGCTGCGAACCGATTACGTGCAGGGGCAGGTCACTGCCGAGGCGATTCCCATCGGACCAATCCCGGCCCCGAATCTTTTGACGAACGCCATTCGCCCCATGGATGCGATGCCGGCGGTGAACAGCCTCACGCTCTCGCAGACGCAGCGATTCGCCGTGCTCCGCTATGCGGGCGATCCGAGCACGGCGCTGCACTATTCCCTGGCGCTCTATCAGAGCGATTACAGCACGTTTGGCAGCAGCTTCGATCCGCGTGCCGGGTTCACGTGGACTCCGACGGGAAGCACGGCCGTGCGCGCGTCGGTCGGCACCACGTTCCAAAGCCCGCAACTATCGGAGCTCGTCGTGCCGCCTCCGAACGATCGCGTGCCGGTTGGGGGAATCGTCTTCATCGGGAATCCGAATCTCAAGGCGGATCGCGCGACGGATTACGATCTCGGCATGGAACAGATCCTCGCGGTCGCGCGGCGACCGGTGCACGTGGGGATGGATCTTTACCAAACGAATCTACGCTCGCCCTCGGCGCTGCTCAATGTCACCCCCATTCCCAACTGCCAAACGAAGAAGAACCCGACGCCGTGCCCGCTCAGTTATCCAGTCAACGCCGGCAACGGGATCTATCGCGGGGTCGAAGTGCACGCCGACGCAGATCTGGGGCCGGCGACGCACGTGCGAGCCGGCTGGGATGTCAACAGTTCCTTTCTCACCGTGATTCCGCCCTCGATCCAAGATGGGACACTCGTGCCGGGACAGCAAATTCTCGGCGAGCCGCTGCATAAGGCGTACCTCTCCTTCGAGCACTCGCCGCCGAGCGGATTTGGTTTCGGCGCGCGCCTGAGTTACGACGGCGCCTACAACGAGCTGAACCGGCCGCCGTACGCGACGCTCGACGCGCACGTCACCTACCGGCGTGCCGGCTATGAGTACGGTCTGTACGGCACGAATCTGACGAACGTCTACAGCGGGCCGTTCACGATCGTCGGCGGCGGGGTGCCGTATGGAACGCTGCCTGGCCAACCAATGATCCTGCCCAACGCCTACGTGCTGCAGGGCGCCGCCGTCAACTTCGTCGTGACGCGCAAAATCTAAAACAGAATCGTTTGGAAGTCGCCGACGTGCCGAAAGCCGGCGCGCCGGTAGAGCGCGACGGCGGCATCGTTGAAATCGTTGACGTAGAGCGAAATCGAGGGCGACGTCGCGAGAAGGCGATCGCAGATAGCGCTTAAGGCCGCGCTTGCAAAGCCGCGGCGCCGGAGGTGTGGAGGCGTCCAAACGCCTTGCAACTGCACGGTGTTTTCGCACCACGGACCAATGTTGCAACAGAAGCAGAGCTCGTCATCAAAGGTTCCGACCCACCACAGTCCCTTCTCAATCATGCGGCGAACGCCGGCCGAAAAGCCGGCTGAGGCCGGACTCGCGCGATATCCTAACTCTTGCCGAATCATCGCCGCCGAGCTCTCTGCGATCGTCGCCGCCTCTTCCGTTCGAGCGTGCCGGACTCGCACTCGAGCATCGTCCAAACGCAAGGTCGCGCGATCGACCATCATGACGAGCTGCCGTTCGCGTACCAGCCGTGGCTGCGCATGCCATGGGCGCACGAGCTCCCAAAAGGCACGCACCGTCGCGCGATGGCCGACCATCATGGTCGTGCCGCGGTGGCGTTTGTAGTATCCGGCGAACGGCGCGAGCGCGCGCGTCTCGGCAGCGATCGCCAGCTGCCGGCCGCAGTAGGCGACGCCGGCAACGCCGCTCTCGTCCGCGGCGACCAGCACATCGGAACGAAGCGGCGTCCGATCGTGCAAGAGCGCGTGAATGATGAAAACGTTGAGATACGGATCGCGCCGAAGGTAGGAGAGCGCAGCGCCCTGCGTGGAGCGAGTGATCGGTTGAACCGAGATCATTGTGCGCCGAGCGGAATTTCCATCAGTGGCTTGCTCGTCGGTTCGCGGCTGCCTCCCTCGGGCTCCAGCGTAACGGACACCTCTGCGGTCGTTCGGGCGTCAGACGGTAACAGCACGAACGCCACGCCGCGAGCGTCGGGCAGAAAGATCGGAGCCGCATTTCTCCGGCTCGATCCTTTCGCCAGCGTCCAGGCCTGATAGATTCGTCCCCTCGGGGGCTGCGGCAGCGAATGCATTGCCAGATAGAGCCGGCTGCGGTGTGCGATCACTTCCCCGTTACCGATTTCGTACCGGCGCGCGTGCGTATCGAGCAGATCGAAGAGCGCCGTTCGTTCGGCGGAGAGCCGCCGCGCCAACACCTTCGAACGCTCGGCGATCTCGGCGTTCGTCTGCTGTTCGCGCTTGAGTTGACCTTGCAACGAGATGTTGGCGATGGATGAGATGACCGCGATCGCGCAACAGACGGCGGCGACCAGATACGCGGGCCAAGCCGTGCTCTGTTTCACTCTTGGTATCTTCCCAGGGATA
>JAFAXS010000076.1 GCA_019240755.1 Vulcanimicrobiota bacterium | reverse complement strand
GTCGCGTCGGACACCATCACCACGCGCAAGGGGCACTCCTCGAGGTCGCGCGAGCAGCGCACCTGGCCGCTAACGCTGAACTACGACTACGTCGCCGGCAGCAGCAGCGCGACCCAGACCGCCGCCGTCTCTCAATCGCTCGACGAGGGCGGGACGAACGGCACCATGCCGTGGGCGCTTCTCAACGCGGTGCAGTCGTCCGACACGCTGACGTTCACGCCGTCGGGCTTCACGCCCTCAAACGGCCGGAGCCGCCAGCACTATCACTTGCGCAACTACGCGGGCTTCGGCTGTTACGATCAGGTACTGAGGTCGCTCAACTACACGATCGTCAGCGGGACCAAAGGCTGCTAACCACGGGCGCTTGACATTCGTCAAGTCTCGCGTAGGCTGGGATGGTGAGTCCCTTCGCCGACGTCCTGAATGCCCTTATGGAGAAGGAGCGGTTGAGTGCCGCCGAGGTCGCCGACCGCGCCGGTTTGACCGAATCCGCGATCTCGCTGCTGCGCGGCGGCCGCCGTGAGCCGTCTTACCGCACGCTCCAGCGCTTGACGGTTGTTTTCCCGGCGCTGGCCGAGCGCCTGGCCGGCCCTCAAGGACCGTTCGATTCCATTGAGGAGGCAATCGCCGATATACGGGCCGGCAAGATGGTCGTCGTTCTCGATGACGAGGACCGGGAGAACGAGGGCGATCTAGTGATGGCCGCCCAGATGGTGACGCCGGATGCGATCAACTTCATGCGCAAGCACGCCGGCGGCTTGATCTGCGTGCCGATGGTCGGCGCGCGGCTCGACGAGCTGCACATCCCGCAGATGGTTCGCGACAACACGGCGGTTCACGAGACGGCCTTCACGATCTCCGTCGAGGCGCGCGGCGTCACGACGACGGGCATTTCTGCCTACGACCGCGCCGCCACGATCAAACGTTTGCTCGACCCCGAAGCGGGGCCGTCCGACTTCTTACGTCCGGGCCACACCTTTCCGTTGCGCGCGCGTGAGGGCGGCGTGCTCGTTCGCGCGGGTCAAACCGAAGCGGCCGTCGATTTGGCGCGGCTCGCGGGGCTCTATCCCGCCGGCGTGATCTGCGAAGTCATGGCAGACGACGGAACGATGGAACGCCTCGAGGGGTTGCGCAGCTATGCCGACCGTCACGACCTCAAGCTGATCACGGTCAAGGACTTGATCGCGTATCGGATGCGCACCGAGAAACTGGTGCGGCGAATCGCGGAGTTTGATCTTCCGACGACGGTCGGGAAATGGAAAGGCATCGCATACGAGACCACGATCGACGAGAACACGCACGTCGCCATGGTGATGGGCCAGATCGGCAACGGCAAGGAGATCTTGGTACGCGTTCACTCGGAATGCATGACCGGCGACGCCCTCCACTCCAGCCGCTGCGATTGTGCGGCGCAGCGCGACGGCGCGATGCAGATCATCGCCGACGAGGGGCGCGGCGTGTTCTTGTATCTACGACAGGAAGGCCGCGGCATCGGACTGGCCAACAAGCTGCGCGCTTACGAGCTCCAAGACCGCGGCGCCGACACCGTCGAGGCGAATCTCGCCCTGGGGCTGCCCGCCGATAAGCGCGACTACGGCATCGGCTCGCAAATCCTGGCCGACTTAGGCGTGCGCGAGATGCGGCTCATCACCAATAACCCGAAGAAGATCTTCGGTCTCGAAGGTTACGGCCTCAAGATCGTCGGACGCATGCCGCTGCACACCGTTCCCACCGACCACAACAAGCACTACATCGCGACGAAGCGCTCGAAGCTCGGCCACATGTTCGATGCCGAGGCCGCATCGTGAGCCCATCCACTCCGCCGGACTGCGCCGGGCGCCGGTTCGCCATCGTCGTTGCGCGTTTTTATGCCGAGCTCGCGGATCTGCTGGTGCGCGGCGCGCGGCAGGCGCTGCGCGAGTGCCACGTGGACGCCGACCACATAACGGTGCACGACGTTCCGGGGTGCTTCGAGCTGCCGCTGGCGTGCCGCAAGCTCGTCGATTTGGAACAGTTCGACGCGCTGGTTGCCTTGGGTGCGGTGATTCGTGGGCAGACGCCCCATTTCGACTACGTCGCCGGCGAGTGTGCGCGCGGCCTCATGGACGTTCAGCTCGCGACCGGCGTCCCCATCGGCTTCGGCGTGCTGACGACCGAGGATTTCCCTCAAGCCCAGGAGCGCGCCGACCCCGCGCGCGGTAACAAGGGCTACGGCGCCGCGATGGCGGCGGCAACGCTGCTGATGCTCGACGCCGGCCTGCCGCGGGCCGGGTTTCGCCGAGCATAGGGCGTGGAACCACGCGACATTGTCGCCTGGGATGGCGATGCCGTCCGGTACGTAGATCAGCGGCTGTTGCCGCACGAAATTCGTTACGAACGCGCGCAGAGCGCCGAAGAGTTCGAAAAAGCGATCCAGACGCTCGCCGTGCGCGGCGCGCCCTGCATCGGCGTCTTCGGCGCGTATGCCGTCGCGCTGTTGCGCCAACGCGCCAAGAACGATGCTCAGTTTGCAGATGACGTGCAACGCGTCCGTTCCGCGCGACCAACCGCAGCAAACTTGGCGTGGGCGGTGGATCGGGTTCTGCAGGCTGCAAATGCCCTGCGGGAAGCGCGCGCAATCCACGACGAGCAAATCGCAATAGACGATGCGATCGGCGCCAACGGTCTGGAGCTGATTCCGAAGGGAGCGCAAGTCCTCACGCACTGCAACACGGGCCCGCTCGCCACGGCCGGCGGCGGCACAGCGGTGGGGGTGATTGTGGCCGCACAACGCGCCGGCAAGAAACCGCGCGTCTTCGTTGATGAGACGCGGCCGCTGCTGCAGGGCTCGCGTTTGAACTACCTCGAGCTGAGCGACGCCGGCGTGGACGCGGTCCTCATGGCGGATTCCGCCGCGGCGATCGCAATCGAGCGACAGGGCATAGATCTCGTCATCGTGGGCGCGGACCGCATCGCCGCCAACGGCGACACCGCGAACAAGATCGGCACGTACGGCCTGGCGATCCTCGCAGCGCACCATGGGATTCCGCTGTACGTGGCGGCCCCGCGCTCGACGTTCGATCTCCAGATTCGCAACGGTGCGGCCATTCCGATTGAAGAGCGCGCCGCCGACGAGGTGTCCGGATTCGCCCACACGCGGGTCGCACCGCCGGACGCGCGCGTCTACAATCCGGCCTTCGACGTGACGCCCCACCACTTGATCGCCGCGTTCGTCACCGAGCACGGAATCCTGCGGCCTCCGTATGGCGAATCGATCGGCATGCTCGAGTTCGCTCCGCGCCTGCCGTTCGCACACCGCGTGCCGCAGTGAAGTACTACGACTTCATTGACCGCGAGCCGCCGATCGATCGCGTCGTCGTTATCGAGGGCACGGAACGCGCCTTGGCCGACGCGGCGCTCGAGCGTCTGGTGGATCGGTTGCTGGAGCCGCAGCTGCGCGATCTGAACCTAACGCGGTTTCAACCGGACGCAATCGGCGACGTGATGGAAGTGCGCGAAGCGTTGCAGGCCATGCCGTTCCTCGCCGAACGGCGCGTGGTCATCGTCGCCGATGCGCAGACGCTGCGCGCGCCGGTGCGCGAGGCACTCGGGGCGGTGGCGCACGACGTCCCCGCCGGCAACACCCTGATCGTCACCGATTTGGTGAAGCCGCTGGCGCGGTCGCCGGTGCCGATCGGACGGCTCGTGTCCCGCGATGCATTGCGGATCGACACGACGGTCGAGAAGGCGCCGCAGGCGCGGGCGCGGTTCGTCGAAGAGACGCTGCAACGCCTCGGCGTCACGGCCGATAAACGGGCCGTCGACGAAATCGCTCGCAGCGATTCGGAGCTCACGGCGGTGCGCAACGATCTCGAGAAGTTGGCGCTGACGCACAAGCACATCACGCTCAAAGAGTTGACCGCCGAAGCGTTGAGCGTTGAAGACCCAAAGCTCTACGAATACGCCACCGCCGCGGTCGAGGGTCAGGTGCGGCGCGCGTTAGCGCTCGCGCACGAGTGGTTTGCCAACGATCCGCGGGGCGCCGGAATGAAACTGCTGGCGGCGCTGGCGACCGAATGCCGGTACGTCTGGGGCCAAACGCGCGGGCTCGACGAGTTGCCCGAGCGCATCGCTTGGCGAGCACGAACTCTGGGACCGCTCGCGCGCCGGATCGGCGAGCGCCGGGCGCGTGGCGCCTACGAAAAGGCCGTGCGCGCCATGGAATCGATCGTTACCGGACGCACCGCCAGCGATCCCGACGACGTTCGCGGCTTGGTCGATCGCATCACGGTGGAGGTCGCGGCGCTAACGCGCTAGCTTAGATGTTCCACTGCCAGGCGTTCCACGATTCGATCACCGGGTTCGGGGCGAAGCCGTGGAAGTCGCTCGATATCGCCTGTTGCTGGCGCTGCCACCAGAAGAAGACGATGGGATTGTCCGCGGCGAGCAGGCCTTCGATCTTGGAGTAGGCGCGCTTGCGCGTCGCGCGGTCGTAACGGGCCAGCGCGACCGTCTGCGCGGCGTCCATGAGCGGACTGCAATACCTCGGATCGTTGTAGCCGTGTGGCGGAAAATTGTTGCAGGTAAGCTCCGACGAGTTGTCGGGGTCAATGCCCGCATACCAGGTGTAGACCAGCAGATCGTACTTCCCGCCGTGCTGGATGCCGCCCATTCCTTCGGGCGCGTATAGAATGTCGAACGGATAGTATTTCACGTTGACGCTGATGCCGATGCGCCGCAGCGCCGCCTGGATGAGGACGCTCTCGGAGCGGTGCGTCGCGCTTGCGGTGTCGGTCGCGAGCTGCAGCTCCAGCGGATGACCGTTCTTGCGTACCATGCCGTCGCCGCCCGGAATCCAGCCGGCGCGCGCGAGCAGCGCCTTTGCGGCTGCAGTGTCGAACGGCACGGCCCGCACGCTCGGATCGAAGGCCCACATCCAGTTCGGCAGGTCTTCGGTCGCGATCGTTTCCTGGCCGTACGTGAGCTGACGAGTCAGCGCGCCTTTGTCGAGTGCCGCCGCGATCGCCTCCCGCACGCGGGAATCGGACAGCGCTTCATGCGAGCAGTTCAGCTCGACTCCCTCAAAGCCGTTGACGTTCACCCAAACGATGTGCGCGTCGGGCAGCGCGCTCAGGCGCGGATACATCTGAATCGACGGCTCGTGGATGTAATCGATCGCGTGCGTGGCGAGCAGGCTCACGGAAGATTCTTCGTTCGGAATGAACTCGATCACGATGCGGTGCAGGCGAGGCCGCCCCGCAAAGAATGTCGGACTTGCCTCGAGGACGATTCGGTCGCCGCGTTGCCAGCGGACGAATTTGAACGGGCCGTCGCCGACGGAGGGACCGGCGTTGAACGGGATTCGATTGATGTCGGGATACTTTGCGAGAACGTGGGCCGGAAGGACCTCGTACGGCTGGTCGCTCTCGGCAAAGAACGTGTTGACGAAAGGCGAGAAGGGGCGTTTCAGACGTACGACGAGCGTGTGTGGATCGGGCGCGTCGATTGCGCGCACGTCGTCGTAACCGTGGCGGGAGACGGCGTCATTATTGGGATTCTCGATCGCCTGCCACGACCAGATCACGTCGCGAGCCGTTACCGACACGCCGTCGCTCCAGTGAACTCCGGTGCGCAGACGATAGCGAATCGTCAGGCCGTCGTGACTGATTCCGCCGTTCTCCTGGGTCGGCACGGCGGCGGCAAGCATCGGCACCGGGTTGCCATGCGCGTCGGCCGAAAGTAGCGGCTCGAACATAAAACGATCGATGAAGATCTCGATAGTCGTTCCCGCGAGGAGCGGATTGAGGTTCTTCGGCTCCTCGCTAACGGCGATGCGCAGGGTGCCCGCTTGCGTCCAGGGGTGGCGTTGCCCGGCAACAACTGCGGTCTTCGAACAGCCGCCGAGAAATAACGCAATGGCGAGCAAAAGTGCCGCCGGTGACTTCATTCTGCACGCAGTACGATGACGAGGCCGCGGCTTCCCGGGGAGCGAAAGCGGCCCACGACCCATGGTTCACGACGCCTACGCCTCGCCGTTTTCGTGGAGATACGGCCGCGCCGAGCTTCGCTCGCTCTTTTCCGAGCGCATGCGGCGCCGGCTCTGGCGCGCCGTTTGGGTGTCGCTGGCGACGGCGCAATCGGCCCAGGGACTGGTTGATGAAATTGAGCTCGCCGATTTGCGCGAGCACGCCGGCGAGGTAGACATTGAGGCCGCGCTCGAGATCGAGCGCGAGATCCATCACGACCTCATGGCGGAGATCCGCGTATTTTCGTCGCAAGCGCGCCGCGGCGGCGGCAAGTTGCATCTCGGCGCCACCTCGATGGATGTCGAAGATACCGTCGAGATCTATCGCATGCGTCTGGCGCTGTCGCTCCTCGGTCAAAGCCTCGGTGAGCTGCTGCGTCTCTTCGCCGAAAAGATTCGCGGATACGCGGACACCGTTTGCATCGGGTTGACGCATCTGCAGCCGGCGGAGCCCACGACCGTCGGCTATCGCCTGGCCTCCTACGCGCAAGATCTGTTGGCCGACGACGAGCACTTGCGATTCGTCTTCGAGAATCTCAAGGCGAAGGGGCTGCGTGGCGCCGTCGGAACCGCCGCATCGTACGAACGGCTGGGACGCCGGCCGGGGGCGTCGGCCGAGGTTGAATCGGCGGTGCTCGAGGAGTTCGGCCTGAGCGCGCGCGAGATCAGCACGCAGACGTATCCGCGAACGCTCGACTATTTCGTGCTGAGTGCACTCGCCGGCGTCGCGGCGTCGCTCTCGAAGTTTGCGACCGACGTGCGAATACTCAGCACTCCGGCGATTGGCGAGGCCGCCGAACCGTTCGGGCGCGCGCAGGTCGGCAGCTCCGCAATGCCGTTCAAGCGCAATCCGATTCTCTGCGAACGCATTTGCTCGCTCGCGCGCCTCGTCCCGGCGTACGCCGGTGTTGCATGGCAGAATGCGGCAACCAACCTCTTGGAACGCACGCTCGACGATAGCGCGAACCGGCGCACGATCTTGCCCGAGGCGCTGCTCTGCACCGACGAGATCCTGTCGTTGGCCCGCAGTGTGGTCGCGGGTCTGCGCATCGACGAGCGACGCATCACGGCCAACTTGCGAACCTACGGGCCGTTCGCCGGAACCGAGGCCGTGATGATGGAGGGGGCGCGTGCCGGCGGAGACCGGCAAAAAATGCACGAAGCTCTGCGCCGTGCATCCATGGAGGCCTGGGAAGCGATTGCGCGCGGCGATGACAACCCGCTGGCCCGTTTGTTGAGCGAGGACGCCGAGCTGACGGCACTCGTGGATCCCGCGGAGATCCGCCGGCTCCTCGATCCGAGCGCATACGTCGGCACGGCGCCGCAGCGGGCGCGCCTGCTGGCAGACCGCATCGAGAATCTCCCGCCGTTTCCGCGCCAGACCGAGGTGCGACTGACGTGAACAAAGGCAGCGAGGTCGCGCGCGGCAAGACGAAGATTCTCTACGAGAATCCCGGTCAGCCCGATCAACTGGTCGTGGCGCAGACCGATCAGATCTCGGCGGGCGACGGAGCGCGCCGGCACGTCATTGCAGGCAAAGGCCGCCTGGCAGCGCAGACGACTGCGCGCGTCTTTCGTCTATTGAATTTGTGCGGCTTACCGACGCACTATCTGAGCGGCGGGGAGGACGACGACGATAACGAGATGGTCGTGCGCCGCTGCCAAATGATCCCGCTCGAGGTCGTGACGCGCGGCGTGGCCGCCGGCTCCTTCGTCAAACGCAATCCGAGCGTCGCGCGGGGAACGCTGCTGGCGCCGCGGGTCATCGAGTTCTTTCTCAAAGACGACGCCCAGCACGACCCGATGATCACGCCCGACCAGATCGTCGCGCAGACGATCGCGGCGCCGCACGAAATCGGCGTGATGACCGAGCTCGCTCGGCTGACCTTCGACATCTTGTCGCATGCTTGGCGAAAGCGCGACGTGCTGCTGGTGGACCTCAAGATCGAGTTCGGCCGGCTGACGAGCGGCGACAATGAAGGACAGCTCGTGATCGCCGACGTCGTTGACAACGACTCGTGGCGCTTGTGGCCGCAGGGGCGTGAGGAGCTGATGCTCGACAAGCAGATCTATCGGAACTTGCAGAACGTTGACGACGCGGCGCTCGAGAACGTCAAGCGCTCGTACGAGCGCGTCGCGGATTACGTCGGAACGTTTCCCGTGATGCGTCCCGGCATGGTGGCGATAGTCGCCGATTCAGCCGCGCTGATCGAACGTACCGGCGAGATCATCCAAGCGCTCGGACAAGTCGGCCTGCCGACGCTGCGCCACGTCGCGAGTGCTTCGGCGACGCCCGCATACGTATTGCAGCTCCTCGCGCAGCTGGAGGCATCGTTCGCGCGATTGATCGTCGTCGCCGTCGGGAACGACGGCTTGCTTCTCTCCATGCTCGATTCGGTGTCGTCGGCGCCCGTTCTCGACGGAAAGGGCGAGGCGGGACGGCTGGCAATGCAGTGCGCGAAGCTCTTCGGTCTTGAGGATACGGTTTTGTTCGGGCGGACGCTGTTGATGCAGGCCAATGCGCGCTCGGCGGTGATGCATGCGGACGCGTCACTGCAGCAACAGGCGCCGATTCCTGCCGGTGCCGCGATTGGTTGATTCGCAACCCGCGGCAATGAAGCAGGTCGGCCTGCGTGAAGACGAGCTCGAGCGAATTGCGGAAGGGTTAGGGCGACGGCCCTCACCCGTCGAGCTCTACGCATTCGACGCGCAATGGAGCGAGCATTGCAGCTATAAGTCGAGCCGCCGCCATCTCAGGCGTTTGCCGAGCGCCGGCGCGCGCGTGGTGTTGGGGCCAGGAGAAGACGCGGGCATCGTGCATCTCGGCACGCACGCCGGGGAACGATACGGCATCGTCGTGGCGCACGAATCGCATAACCATCCGTCGCAAGTCGTTCCTTTCGAAGGCGCCGCCACTGGGGTCGGCGGCGTCGTTCGCGACGTGCTCTGCATGGGCGCCGAAGTCGTAGGACTCGCCGACCCGCTGCGCTTTGGGTTGACCGATGACGTTCGGGGTCACCAAGCCTACGTGGCACGCAGCGCCGTTGATGGGATCGGCGCGTACGGCAACGCGATCGGCGTTCCGAACGTCGCGGGCGACGTCTACTTCGAGCGCGGCTTCAACGACAACTGTTTGGTCAATGTGATCGCACTCGGAATCGTGAAAGAAGATGAGGTCGTCCGTTCATACGTTCCCAAAGAGGCCGACGGCTGGGATCTGGTCCTCGTTGGCAAGGCGACGGATCCGAGCGGGTTCGGCGGCGCATCGTTCTCATCGTTGACGCTCGATGCGCGCGACGCGCAGCTGAACAAGAGCGCGGTGCAAGTGCCCGACCCGTTCTTGGAAAACGTGTTGATGCGCGCGACGTATCGCGTCTTCGCACTCTTGCGGGGCCTGAAGATCGCCGCGGCGTTCAAAGACTTAGGTGCCGGCGGCATCATGGGGTGCTCGGCGGAGATCACCGGCCAGGGCGGATGCGGGGCCGACATCGACCTCGATTGCGTCAACGTCGCGCTCCCGGCGATGGCGCCGGAGGTCATTGCGGTCGGCGAAACGCAGGAGCGGCTGCTCTGGGCGGTTCCACCGGAAATCTCGCCCGAGCTGCTGCGAATCTACAACGAGGTCTTTACCTTGCCGGAGATCGCATGCAACGCGCGCGCGACGGTCATCGGACGCGTGACGTCGAGCGAACGCTACATCCTGCGCCATCGCGGCGAGGTCGTGATGGACGTTCCGAGCCTCTTGCTGACGGCGCACATCGACGACGAGCTGCCGTATACGGAAGTTATTTACCATGGCGGCACGACGGACGAGCTTCCGGCGGTGGACGTCGAGAGCATCTTTCCGAAGGTTCTGGCGCATCGCGACGTGTGCTCGCGCGAACCGTTGTATCGTCGCTACGACTCCGTCGTCCGAGGCTCGACCGTCCTACCGCGCGGCAGCGGCGATGCGGGCGTGCTCGCGCCCGTTACCGGATCGCGGCTCGGCGTCGCGCTCGCCGTCGCCGGCAATCCGCGGTACGGTCGCCTTGACCCCAAATATGCGGCACAGCACGCCGTGCTCGAAGCGATGCGCCGCGTCGTTGCCGTAGGAGCCGTGCCGATCGGACTCACGGATTGCCTCAACTTCGGCAATCCGCGCAAGCCGGAGCAATATGGCGCGTTCATCGCGGCAGTGGATGGACTGGCGCACGCGGCAACGGAGCTCGACTTGCCGTTCGTATCCGGCAACGTGAGTTTTTATAATGAAGGCCCGGACGGGGCCCCGATTCCGGCGTCGGCAATCGTTGCGTGCGTCGGCGCGCTCGACGACGTTGCCGCAGTAGTCACTCCCGGCCTGAAAGGTGCGGGCTCGTCGCTGCTGTGGGTCGGTAGCCGCGAGCTGGTCGTCGGAGGCTCGGTCCTTGCCGACGTGCTCGGCATCGAGGGGCAGCTTCCCGCGCTGTCGATGAGCGCGGAGCGCGCGGCTGTCGCCATCGTCCACGACGCCGTCACGCGCGGCGTGTTGCGCGCGTGCCGCGCGGTCGCCGACGGCGGCATGCTCACGGCGCTCGCCCGGTTGGCATTCGACGCGATGCTCGCGGGTCGTAGCATCGGTGCAGAAATTGACTTCGGCAATCCGCTCTGTGAGGCCGGCGGCTTTCTCTGCGAGGTCAGCGACGACAGCGAGATAGACGTGACCGGCGTGCTCCGCGTCGGCCAAACGATCGACGAGCCGCAACTGATCGTCAACGGCGTGCGCTTCGACGTCGCGCGGCTCTACGAGATTTGGTCGCGTCCACTTGCGGAGCTCTATCCGTGAGCCGCCGAATTGCGGTGTTGGCGTTCCCGGGGACGAACTCCGAGGACGAGACGGTGCGCATCCTGCGCGACTGCGGCGGAGACGCGGAGCTGGTCTGGTGGTCGCAGGCCGAACAACTGGCGCAATATGACGCGTACGTCCTCTCCGGAGGCTTCGCGCACGAAGACCGAGTTCGCGCAGGCGCAATCGCCGCGCTCGACCCGATGATGGACGCCGTGATCGACGGCGCGTGCGCGGGCAAGCTCGTGTTGGGAATCTGCAACGGCGCACAGATACTTTTGGAGGCAGGGCTCGTGCCCGGAACCGGTGCCGTACGCCAACCGACCGCCGCCTTTACCAAAAATCTCCCGGCACCCCACTTCGTCTGCCGCCACGTCCGGATGCGCCTTGCGATCGATCCGGCGCGCTGCGTCATCACGGCCGGACTCGAGCCCGGCGCGCTGATCCCGGCGTGGGCCGCGCATACCGAGGGACGCCTCGCCGCGCCGCGCGAGCATCTGGATGAAATCGTCGCGGGAGGCCACGTGGCGTTCGTCTACGCCCACCCGGATGGACGGGTGGACGACGGCGCGGTCCCCAACGGGTCCGCGCTGGGCTGCGCGGGTCTCGTCAACCGCGCGGGTAACGTTCTGGCCATCATGCCGCATCCCGAGCGCGATGCCTGGAACTTCAATCACCTCGCGCGCAGCGAGGGCGACGACGTTCTGGCACCGTCCGGCGGCGCGCTGCTCTTTCGCAGCTTCGTCGACGCGGTCAACGTATGACGATGCAAAAACGCGTCGTGGAAATTTCGCTCAAAATTCCCGACAACACCGCCTACACGGCGCTGGTCGCGCTGCGTCGTCTGGGCGTGGACGTCGCGCGAGTGGAGCGCGGCGAGCTTCGCGCGTTCGACGACGGCGACGGCGCGCTGCTCGAGCGCGTCGAGAGCGACGAGACGATCTTTAATCCGAACATCCATCGGGTTACCCTGCGCGAATCCGGCGCGCCCGAGAGCGGTGAGGTGTGGATCGAGTCGCTCGACGGTACCGTGCCGACCGTGGCGTGGCGCCTGTTCGATGCCGGGGACCGAGCGGTGAGCGGCCACGCGTTGCGGACGGCGGTGGATCGTCTGCTCTGCAATCCGTCGATCGATCGAGCGATCGTCGGCTGCGACTGACGCACGATGAATCGGCAGTATACGATTGCAACGCTCGGCTCGCATTCCGCGCTGCAGATCCTCAAAGGCGCGCACGATGAAGGCTTCCATACGTTGGCGATCTCCAACCGGGTCACGGAGCGCCTCTATCGCTCCTTCGCGTTCGTCGACGAGGTGATCGCGCTCAACGATTACTCGGAGTTCATGACGCTGATGGAGGAGCTGCGCCGGCGCAAGGTCATCATCGTGCCGCACGGCTCGTTCGTCGCCTACCTGTCGCTCGACGAGCACAAGAAGATGTCGATCCCCTATTTCGGCAACAAGGCCGTGCTCGAGTGGGAGGCCAGCCGTGAGCTGCAGCGGGAGTGGCTGTCGCGCGCCGGGCTGAAGCTGCCGCGGCAGTTTCGCAGCGGCGCGGAGATCGATCGCCCGGTGATCGTGAAGCTGTACGGCGCGGCCGGCGGCAAGGGCTACATGTTCATCCGCGACGCGCACGACTTCGAGGCACGCGCCGCCCACCTCAAGGCCGCGTACATCATTCAAGAGTACATCATCGGCGTTCCGCTCTACATCCACTACTTCTATTCGCCGTTGCAGAACAAGCTCGAGATCATGTCCATGGACCGCCGCTACGAAACCAACGTAGATTCCCTCGGCCGGATTCCGGCGGCGGCGCAGGAAGGCATGAACGTCGACCCCTCCTACGTGGTAGTCGGCAACCAGCCGGTCTCGCTCCGGGAATCCATGCTCGCCGAGGCGTTGCACATGGGCGACGAGCTGGTGCGCGTGAGCAAGGAGATCTGCGGCCCGAAGGGACTCTTCGGCGCGTTCTGCATCGAGACGATCATTACGCCCGACATTCAGTTCTACGTGATGGAGATCTCGGCGCGCATCGTAGCCGGAACGAACCTCTTCATCGACGGCTCACCATATTCTTATCTGAATTACTCGGAGCCGATGTCGACCGGGCGCCGGATCGCCAGGGAGCTGAAGAACGCGTTGCTAACCAATAACTTGCGGTTGGTGCTGGATGATTCGAGCGTTCTCTAAGTTTCTCGTCGCGTTCGTCGCCCTCTGCGCGTTCGTCGCCGTGCCCGGCGTCGTCCGCGCAACGTACGAAGCGGATCCGACGGTGCTCTACCAGCAGATGAAAGACGCCTACGCGAAGGGCGAGGCCGACGGCTGGAACTTTCGCGCGGAGCTTACGTACCTCTCGACGATCTTCAACGCCGGCCGCGCGTACTCGCTGCAGTATCCCGACGATCCGGCCTATGGCGAGCTCGCAACGCTGACCGTGCGAATCGGCACGGGCCTGCACTTCAACCCGCTCACCAACCACGACGCGGCCGTTTGGTGGGTGCGCGAGGCGGCCGACTGGATCGACAAGCACTCGGACGACCGAGAAATGCTCGCGGACGCGCAGGCGCTTCTGCAACGCGTCAACTCCGAGGACGATCCGAACCTGCTCGCGCGCTTGGCAGACGAAGACGCCGGTGCAAACGTGCGGAACTATCCCGGGGACATTGACGCCTTGCTGATCCGCGTCGAGGCGAACTGGCGCGCGTGGCTGCTGACGCGCGATCCGCAGTGGCGCAGCCTCGCGCTTGCGCGCGCCGCGCAGGCGAACTTTCCGGTCGCGCACCTGCCGACCAACTGGGGCAACGAGCTGGTTGCCGCGGCGAATCAGGCGTCCACCGACCGCGGCTATACCGCCGCCGAGGTGCAAAACGCCCGCGGCTTTCTGGCGCGGCTGCGCGCGGTGGACCCGCTGCGCGTGATCGCGTCGGTGACCGCGCTTCCGCACGACGCCTACCTGACGACGCTGGCCCCGGCCGACGAATACTTCGGCCAAATGAGCATGTCGATTCTCGAGATCGAAAACCGTCTCAAGCACATCAATTTCATGCTCGACTACGATTACGGCAATCGCGAAAGCGACGAAGCGAGCGCCGTCGGCAACGCGATCATCGCGATGCAGAAAGTCTATCCACGCGACCGCGATCTGCCGATGTTGATGTACTGGTGTTACACAACGATGCGCCGCATGACCGACGCGCAGTCGCGCGAGACGGCGCGCCGCATCAAGGCGATTCTGACCGTCGAATATCAAGACAGCCCGCAGGCGCGTAAACTCCTGAGCGACTGATTCCGAAAGGCACGCATGGATCCGGTTCTCGCCGACCGCCTGCAGTTCGCCTTCACCTTAATGTTCCACTATCTCTTTCCGATCGGTACGATCGGGCTGGCGCCGTTCGTGGCGGCCTATACGTGGAAGGCGGCCCAAAATATAGATGAGGAATCCGGCCGTATCGCCGCATTCTTGACGCGCATCTTCGCAATCAACTTCGCCGCCGGTGTGGTGACGGGCATCCCGATGGAGTTTCAGTTCGGCACGAACTGGGCGGCCTTTTCGCGGCGCAGCGGTGCCGTGGTCGGGCAACCGCTAGCACTGGAGAGCATGTTTGCGTTCTTTCTGGAATCGGTGTTCTTGGGCGTGCTGCTCTATCGGCGCAACCGGCTTCCGACGCCGCTGG
>JAFAXS010000173.1 GCA_019240755.1 Vulcanimicrobiota bacterium | reverse complement strand
CCGCGTCGGCAGCGCGGTGAGAATGACCGGAACGGAGTCGAGGTAACCGACGTTCAGCTCGAACTCGTCGGTCCAGCCCGCAATGGTCGCGTCGAATACTGCCCACGGCGCGTCAATGTCGTGCCCCTCCAAAACGATGCCGCCCAGCTCGCGCGTCCGGCTGTGGATTCCGTCGCACCCTACGATCCATTCGGCGTCAATCCGATAGCGCGAACCATCTTGCTCGATTTCGGCCAGCACGCCGTCCCCGTGCGCCGTCGCTCCGACGAGGCGAGTAGAGCGATGCACGGCCCCGCCAAGTGCGCCCAAGTAATCGGTGAGTATGGATTCGGTAACTTCTTCGGAGAGTCCGAGGTTGAATCCGTATGAACTTCCGCACTCCGACAGGTCGAGCGATCCCAGCAGCTCACCGCCGGAGTACATCTTGACGCTGCGCTGTTTCGTACCGGCGTCGAGGAATCGATCGGCGAGTCCGAGCGATTCAAAGAGCTCGAGCGAGCGAGGATGGATTACCGTCGCGCGGTCCCAGCGCAGAGGCTCCGGCTGCGCGTCAATCAGCCGGCACGACAC
This sequence comes from Vulcanimicrobiota bacterium, assembly GCA_019240755.1. GTDB lineage: Bacteria > Vulcanimicrobiota > Vulcanimicrobiia > Vulcanimicrobiales > Vulcanimicrobiaceae > Cybelea. Next base: position 18,295 of record JAFAXS010000173.1, on the reverse strand, counting down.
GCCGCGCCTTTGAAGCTCCGCCGCGAGGAGGAGGCCCGTCGGCCCCGCGCCCGCGATGAGCACGGACGTCCGCTCGACTCCACCGGCGAGGTTGCGCATTACCGGCTCTTCGACAGTTCGGCGGTTCGTTCCAAACGTGCAACGAGATCGGGCATTTGGAGTCGCTCGCAGATCGCGGAGAACTCAGGGGTCGCTCCGCGCCACTTGAGTTCGTCGACGTTGTGCAAAAGGTCCGCATCGGTTTTCAGCGTCGCCAGCCGCTTGAATAGGAGCGCGAGCGCGCGCTGATCGCCCAGCACTTCGGGTGGAAAGCGCTCGATTTCGCTGTAGCGCGCGATCATGGCCGCCGCTCCTTTCGCTCCGATGCCTTTTATCCCCGGATAGCCGTCCGCGGCATCACCGACTAGCGCGAGATAGTCCGGTATGCGCTCGGGATCGACGCCGAATTTCGATCGCACCTCGGCGGCATCGCGAACGGCCTTGCTTCTTCGATCGACCTGCACGATGCGGTCGCCGCGGACGCACTGCGCGAGATCCTTGTCGGGCGACCAAATGCAAACGCGCTCGACCCGAGGATCTCGGGAGGCGATGGCGGCGGCGGACGCCAGCGCGTCGTCCGCTTCTAGATCGACCATCGCCCATAGCGCGACGCCCATCGCGCGCAACGCTTCCTCGAGCGGCTCGAACTGCGCTAGCAGCGCCGGCTCGACGCCCGCTCCCGTTTTGTATCCGTGCCAAAGTCCGTTGCGAAACGACTCGATGACGTGATCCGTCGCAACCCCTACGTGCGTCGCGCCGTCGGCGACCATGTGCAGGACTGTGTTGAGTACGCCGGCGACGGCGCCGAATCGCGTGCGTTTTTCAGTCGGAGCCCGGCGCAAGCCGTAAAAGTGACGGAACAGTTCGTACGTTCCATCGATCAGGTGAACGATCACCGGCCAGTTCTGCCGCGCGAGGTGTGGCGTCTCCCGCTTTGAACCGGTTCAGTGTCCTAGGGAGATCGGTACCAGCGCGCTAGGTCGGCCTTAACCTTCGCTAGCGCCGTTTCATCAATATACGGCATATGGCCGGCTTCGTAGCGCGCGAGCGTCAAGTTCTTGCGCAGATCCGCGGGAAGACGCAGGTGCGTGAAATCGTACTCCTGTTGAAAGTACGGCGTCGAAAGATCGTAGTAGCCCATCGCGCCGAAGACGCGCATCGCCGGATTCTGCGCCATCGCTTCGGAGAGGTCGACGACGGTGTCCGGCGGCTGCATCAGAGCGGCGGTGCCCCCGAGATCCGTTTGATGCTTCCAGCTCCACTTGTCCAGCACGTCGATCAAGGTGAGATATTCTAAGTTCGTGCGATACTGCAGACGTTCGCGGACGTAGTCGTTAAAGAGCGCCTGTACCTGAGGCGTCGTCGCGAGGTCGGACGTATCCCAGCCCGGCTCGGTGCGGTTGCCGACCGGATCGTAACCGGAATAGCGCGCGTCCATGTATCCGACGACCTTGCCCTGATCGCGCAGCAACTCGCTGCGAAAACGTCCCGGCGCCACGCGGAGGTTCGCGGCACGAATGGTCGCGGCAGAAAGCCCGGTGTAGGCACGCAGCCGCGCGACGATCGCCTCGCGCCGGTCGGCGGGAAGTGCGTCGCCCGCCGCGAGCGCTTCCAGGTAGTCCGTGAGCGCGAAGTGCTCGACGTCCGCGAGGAAGGCCTCGAGAGTTCCGGACGCACCAGGAACGCGGTGATGGTACCAAGCCGTGGCGGCTTCGGTCGGAAGAAAGAGCACGAAGGGCCAGTCGTTTCCGCCAACCATTTCGTCGTCCCACAACAGGTCCACATTGAGCGCGGACGACATCAGCACGACGCCGTTGAGATTAATCGCCTGACCGAAGCCGTTCTGCATAAGCCGCGCGACGGCCGCCGAGCGAATCGTACCGTAGCTTTCGCCGAAGAGATACTTTGGCGAGCTCCAACGACCGTACTCGGAAAAGTACCGGCGGATGAACTGTGCGAAGGCCGCGGCATCCGCATCCACGCCGTAGGCGTCGGTCGGCTTCGCGTCCTTCAGGAGGCGGCTGAAGCCCGTTCCCGGCGCGTCCACGTAGACCTCATCGGTCACGTCCAGCAGCGAGTACTGATTATCCACCATCCGATACGGCGCGGCGAGGCTTTGGCCCGGCCGTGGGACGAGCACTCGAATGGGTCCGAACGCCGCCATGTGCTGCCACACGCTCGAGCCGCCGGGTCCGCCGTTGTAGAAGAAGGTGACCGGTCGCGTCGAGGGCGCTGCGCCGTCCTGCGTGTACGCCGTATAGAACATCGAAACGACCGGCTGATCTTTGGCGTTCTTCAACGTTATCGTGCCGGCACGCGCCGTATATGCGATCGCAGTGCCGTCTAAGTGCAGCACGTGATGCGTTACCGCAACACCGTTGAAGATCGTGGCTGCGAACAGCGTTGCGAAAATCATGCCGCTTCATTAGGAGACCGTTGGCCGCGTGCCTCTTAGGGGAGCGCGTCCGCGGCTCCGAGAAAAGTGAAGCCTTGCAGCCAGCGCGCGCCAAAAAAGGCGGACGTCTTGCCATTCGTCTGTTCGGCCATTTTGAAGTCGCACTAGATGGCGCTCCCTTTCGCCTCGCGACGCCCCGAAAATCGCTCCAAGTCCTGGCCTACCTGTTACTGCACCGAGGCACTCCCGTCTCACGCGAGTATCTGGCGTTTCTGCTCTATCCGGACGATGAGGAGGGATCGGCCCGCGCGAAGCTGCGCGCCACGCTGAGCGAGCTGACGAAAACACTCCCGAGCTCCGCCGAGCGCTACGTCATCGTGGATACCGATAAGGTCGCGTGGAATCAGGACGCCGACGTTTGGCTCGACGTCGATGAGTTCATCGAAGCGATGCGCGACGAAACTCGTCTCTCGGATGCGATCGATCTGTATCGCGGCGATTTGTTGCCGGAAATCTACGACGAATGGCTCGAAGCGATCCGAGAACGTCATCGCAACGCATACCTGCGATGCCTGACGGAACGCATTTCGCAAGCTCGCCGAAACGGCAACCTGGGGCTGGCGATCGAGACGGCGCGAAACCTGCTCTCCGCCGACCCGTGGCGCGAAGACGTGGTTCGCCGCATCATGGCGATGCGATACGAAAGCGGCGACGGAGCGGGCGCCTTGCGCGAATACGCCGAGTTCGCGGACCGTTTGCGCGCGCAAATGCAGGCCGAACCGATGCTGGAAACCGCCGTGCTCGCGGAACAAATTGCCAAAGGTGCGGCGCCGGCTACCGACGATTCCGACGTGGAACGCTCCGCGGTCGTCCGCGGCTCAGCAGTTTTGCCGTTTGTCGGCCGCCGCGAAGAGATGGACCGGTTGCTGGAAACGTGGAAGCGCGCAACACGCGGCCGGGGCGCGTGCGCGTTTATCGGCGGCGAAGCGGGCATCGGAAAGTCGCGAGTTGCCTCGGAGTTGGCGCACGCGATCGAAGATCGCGGGGGACGCGTGCTTCTCGGCACCACAAGCTCGCCGGAGGCCGTTCCGTATGAGAGCGTCGTTGACGCGCTGCGTTCGGCGCTGCCGCTACTCGCTGCATTGAAACCCAGCGTCGCGCTCGCCTCGGTCGCGGCGCTCATCCCCGAGATTCATGCGCGCGTCGCGCTTCCGGCGGTGCCGCGACTCGACGCCGAGAGCGAACGGATGCGCCTGTTTGAATCGCTCTTTCGTTGTATGACCGAGTTGGCCGGGCCGCGGCCGGTGCTGCTCGTTCTCGAGGATCTGCATGCCGCGCAAGCGGCCTCCGTGGAGCTCCTCCAATTCTTGCTTCGCCGCATTGTCGGCGCGCGCGTGATGATCGTCGCGACGTATCGCGATGAAGAGGCGACCAGGCTGCACGCGTTGCACCGCCTTCGTCGCGAGGCCCGGACCGTCGGCGGGGCGCTCAACATCTCGCTCGCCGCGCTGTCGCGTGACGACGTCGAAGATCTCCGCGCGGCCGCACCGGACGTCGGCGACCGTTCCGCCGAAAACTTGATCGCCGCCACGCACGGAAATCCGCTGTTTCTCACCCAGCTTGCGGTTGACGCGCGGGAGGGCGAGCGTGCGGCGCCGCCCACGTCGTTGCAAGGCGCCGTCGAGCGCCGCGTCGACAAGCTCTCCACGGCTGCCCGCACGGCGGCGGAGATCGCTGCCTGCATCGGCGATCGTTTTTCTCGCGACGCGGTTCGCGAGGTGAGCGCGTGGGACGATTCGGCGCTGACCGACGCGCTCGACGAGCTGCTCGATCGCCGGGTGATCTGCGAAGCGCCGGGGCGCGGCTTGCTCGAGTACGCCTTCACCCACCAGCTGATGCACGAAACGATCGCGCGCGCCGTGGCGCCAAAACAGCTTGCCGTGCGCCGCCGGCGCGTCGCTCGCGTACTCGAAGAGCTCTATCCGGAACGCTTTTCGGAGCTTTCGGCGCTCCTCGCGGGCCACTACGAAGCCGGCGGCGACGTCGGCAACGCGGTGCGCTGTTACTTCGAAGCGGTGCGCCGTTCCATCGGAATCGGCGCGTTGCAGGAAGCACGGTCCCTCGGCGAGCGCGCGCTCGCGGTCGCGAGCGATCCGGAAATGCGAGCCAAGCTGTGGCTTGAGAGCGCGACGATCGAAAGCCGCTGCGGCGATTTAACGACGCGCGATGCGGCACTGACGCAGTTGGAGCGCGCAGACGCCGAACTCGGCGACGTTGCCGTGCACCGAGAAACGCTCCTGCATCGCATCGCGTTGGGAACGAGCGTCGGCGACCTCGCCGCGAGAGAGGCCGCCGTCAACGCGTTGCGTGATTCCCTTACCGACGAGGATCCGCATTGGAACGCCGTGCTGCACTTGGAGCAGGCGAACCTGGCGATGGCGCAAGGTAAGCTGGATGAAGCACGCGCCGCGGGCGAACGAGGGCTAAGCCACAGCCGCGCCGCCGGCGACGAAGCGACAACCGTAAAGACTCTGTGCTCGATGGCGCTCCTCGAGTCGCATCGCGGTCCATTGAGCAACGCAGAGAAGCTCTCAGAGGAGGCGCTGCAAGTCGCCGGCCGCGCCGGCGACCCTGCATTGCAGCTGCTTTCCTCGAATTGCGCATGGACGATCGCCTACCAGCAGCGAAACTTCGAGCGCTGTCGCGAACTTGCGGCGAACTGCCTGCTGCTCGCGGTGAAGTTGGGAGACCGCCCGACCGAAGCCCAGACGCACCACCGCCTCGCCGTGGCCTTTGCGTACGTGGGCAACCCGGCCGACGCCCGTCAACACTTCGCCGAGGCGGAACGAATCTACGGCGAGACGGGAAATCCCGCCGGAACCGGCGGCCAATTTATGAATCGCGCCGTTCTCGAGATGCGCGTCGGCCACGTCGAGCGAGCGATTTCGGCGACGCACAAGGCGCTCGAACTCTTCGAGCAGGCCAATGAGATTCGCGGTCGCGTTCCGGTCCTTTCGAATCTCGCGCTGCAGTATTCATACGCGGGTCAACCCGACAAGGCGCTGCGCTACGGGGAAGAGTCGCTCGAGTTGGCGCGCCGATACGGTTTTCGCAACATGGAATCATCCACGCTCGAAAACCTTGCGCTGGCGGAAGGAGCCGCGGGGCATTACGAGCGTGCCATCGACTACGCGAATGCGGCGTTGACGCTGCGCTCGGAGCTGCAGTTGCAGCTGTGGTCGGGCCAAACGCTGGCCAATATGGCCATCTGGCAGGTCGCGCTCGGCAACCTTGCGGCCGCGCGCGAGACCGTGAGAAAATTGCTTGCCGATGAAGAGATTGACCGCGGCAACGATTGGCCTGCGTATTGCTACTGGGCCGCCGCCCAAATTTTTCACGTTGATGGACGCCCAACGGAAGCAACGCGTCTGCTCGAACGAGCGAAGCGGATCATGGAAAAGATGGCGAGCGATTTCGACGAGGAAGATCGCGCGTCGTTCTTAGCGCTGCCCTGGCATGCCGACATCGCCAGAGCGGCCGCCGCGGGAGTTTGGCCCGACCCGCCGCGATAGGAGCGGTCACATCGTGCAGCTTCGGATTGTTTACAGCAAGTGATGAACCGCGTCTATGTCGCCGTAGCGGCGACGCTGATCGTCGGTGCCGCAGTGGGCCGGCCCGTGCCCGGCTGGAGCAGCGTGCCATCCTCGCAGCGTCTGACACAGGCCGGCCGGTATTTGATGGCCGACCGGCAAGCCGAAATTGCTCTCGCGCGCAGCGCGGCCCCCGCGGCGATCTCGCTGCATGCGACGATCCTGGTGCTGACCGTTCACGGATATGACACGGCAGAAAAAGGCAGCAACGGCTTCACGTGTCTCGTCGAGCGTTCGTGGGAATCGCCCTTCGACGATTCGGGTTTTTGGAACTGGAGAATGCGAGGACCGGTCTGCTACAATCCCTCAGCCTCGCGCAGCGTGCTGCCCTACACGCTCGCGCGGACGCACATGGCGCTCTCCGGCGATACGGCGGCGCAGATGCTCGACGCGCTACGCTCGGCCATCGCCGATCGACGGCTCCCCGAGCTTGAGGCCGGCTCCATGGCATACATGATGTCGAAAGACCAGTATCTCAACGATGCCGCCAAGGCGTGGTACCCACACGTGATGCTCTACGCGCCGAAAGCGAACGGAGCGGACGCCGGCGCGAGCTGGGGCGCGGACCGCCATGGCTCGCCCGTGCTGTACGACAGCTCGCATCAGGTTGTGCCGGAGCCGTGGGCGATCTTCTACGTGCCCGTCGCGCACTGGTCGGACGGCTCCGCCGGGCCAAAGTAACTTGTAAAAGACAAGCGGATTTGCAAGTTAGGAACTGACTTGCTATAATTCCATCCATGGCGATGGTTAGGCGCAGCTACGGGCAGCACTGCGGGTTCGCGCGCGCACTCGAGCTGATCGGCGAGCGCTGGGCCCTCCTGATCGTGCGCGATTTGCTGGTCGGAGAGAAGCGCTTCAGCGAAATTCAGCGCGGCTTGCCCGGGATTCCCACCAACATTCTCACCGCGCGCCTGAACGAACTGGAGGACAGCGGCTTAGTGCGGCGGCGGGTTCTCGCGCGTCCCGCCAAGGGCGTCGTCTACGAGTTAACGGAAGACGGCGTGCAGCTCGAGGAGGCCGTCGTGGCACTGGGGCGCTGGGGCGCTAGGCATCTCGGCGATCCCCGGGAGGACGAAACGGTCACCGAAGACTCAATTGCAACGGCGCTGCGTACGACGTTCCGCCCCGAAGCGGCCGGCAAGGCGAAGGTCACGTATCTGCTGCGCCTCGGACCGATTGAGGTGCACGCCCGCGTTCACGACGGCGGCCTTACCGTCGGGCGCGGTCCCGTCGCCAAGCCCGACCTCGTGATCGAGACGGGGCCGGCGCTGCGGTTGCTCTTGGCGCGCGAAGTCTCACCGTCCGACGCCCTCAAGAAGCGCCTCGTCAAGATCACCGGGGAACCGAAACTACTCGACCGCTTCGCGCAGATGTTTCGAATTTAGGTCGCGAATCCGCGCCTGATGCTCAGGTCGCTGAAAAGCATGGCGTTCGCAACCGTGTTGCTCGCCGCGAGTTACGGCGTAGCGCATGCCGCGAGCTTGGCCGAGCGCGCCAAAGCGGTCGTTGACGCGGCCGTGAAACCGGTCATCGTGCGCGACGCGATACCCGGCATGAGCGTCGGAGTGATTGCCGGAGGGAAGGCCTACTTCTTCTCTTATGGCGCGGCAAATCTCGCGACGAATGCGCCCATTACGAACAAAACGCTGTTCGAAATAGGGTCCATCAGCAAGACGTTTGCCGCGACGCTGGCCTCGTACGCCTTCGTGCGAGGTGCGGCGTCGCCGGCAGACCCTACGAGCCGGTACTTCGCCTCGTTCAGGAGCACGCCGTTTGGAAACGTCACGCTGCTCGACCTGCTAACGCATACGACCGGCGGTTTTCCGCTGCAGGTTCCCGACGACGTGCACGACTACGGCCGGCTCATCGCCTACCTCAAAGGCTGGCGCCCGGAGCACGCGCCGGGCACCTATCGGACCTATTCGAATGTCAGCATAGGGTTTCTCGGCTTGATTGCGGCGAGGAGCCTCGGCGGCGACTTCGAGCAACTCGTGCGGCAGCATATTTTCGCGCCGCTCGGAATGCGTCACAGCTACATCACGGTGCCGGCGGCCGAAATGACCAACTATGCCGAAGGCTATCGCAACGGTTCGCCGATTCGGATGACGCCGGGATTACTGTGGCAGACGGCGTACGGCGTACGAACTACCATCTCGGACTTGACGCGGTTCGTCGAGGCCAACATGGGAATGCTGTCGCTGTCGCCGGCGCTCGAGCGCGCAATCGTCAACACCCACGTCGGTTACTTTCGAGCAGGGCCGCTCACGCAAGCGCTCGTGTGGGAAGAGTATCCGCTGCCCGTTTCGCTGCGCGCACTGCTTGCGGGGAATCCCCTCGCTCCCGTAGCGGCCGTCGCGTTACGGCCTCCCCTCAATCCAACGCGCGATCTTTGGATCAACAAGACCGGGGCCACCAACGGGTTTGGCGCCTATAACGTGATCGCACGCCTCTGCTAACGCGCGCGGATTTTTTGGGCTCGCTGGCGGCCGCTTCGGCGAGCGCCGCGACGGCGAACCTGCCCAGCGTACCCGACGCGCGTGAGGTCGCGCGACAAGTGCGTGAGGAGTTCCTCCATGCCTGGAGCGGCTACAAGCGATTTGCGTGGGGCTACGATGAAGTGCGGCCGGTCAGCGGAACGCCGAAGAACTTTTTTCTCCCGAATCACTCTTTCGGTCTTTCCATCATCGAGGTGCTCGACACGCTCTACGTCATGGAGCTCGATGAGGAGCTGAGCCGCTGCGTCGCGTGGCTGCGCGCGCGCCTCGACTTCGACGTGGATGGCGACGTGCAGATGTTCGAAGCGGTGATTCGAATGGTTGCCGGTCTGTTATCGGGCTACTATGCGACCGGCGAAAGGTTCTTGCTCAGCGCGGCGATCGATCTGGCCGACCGGCTGCTGCCGTGCTTCACGAAATCGCCTTCCGGAGCGCCGTACCGCTACGTCAACCTGCGGAGCGGAGCGGTGAGCAAGCCGGAGATCAACCTTGCGGAGATCGGATCGAACGTCTTGGAGTTCGGCGACCTCTCGCGGCTGACCGGCGACCGCAAGTACGTTACCGCATCGCTCGCAGCGTACGAGGCCGTCATCGCCAAGAAGTCGACCCTCGACCTGCTCGGCACGACGTTCGACGTCGAGAAAGCGGCGTTTATCGGTAACGACGACGTCGCGCCCGACGAGCCGGCCGACTCGTTCTACGAATATCTTTGGGGCGGCTGGCAGATGCTAGCGATCGAACGGTGCCGCGACTGGTGGACGACGCTCACCACGGCGATGCTCGCACACAAGGTGACGCGCGTTGGCGGACGGCTGTGGTTCAAGAGCGTCGATTTTCGCACAGGGCTGCCGACGGGAGACGCCTCAATCACGGAGCTGTCGTCATTTTATGCGGAGTTGGTGGCGAAAGGCGGCTACCGTGCCGTCGGGGAGGCGTTTTACGATTCGTGGACGGCCGTGCTCGATCGCTACGAGCTGATCCCGGAAGTGATTTTCTATCCAGACCTTTCGGTCATCGATCCCCGCTACTGGATGCGCCCGGAGTATCCGAACGCGGCCTTCGACCTTTGGTTTCTCACGCGGAATGAGAAATACCGCCGGACCGCCTACCGGTACTTTCGGGCACTTCGCGACCGCTGCCGCGTCGCGGGCGGCTATACAGTGCTCGCGGACGTTCGGACGCGTCCGATGCGCCAAGGCGATTACTTTCCGGCGTATGCCTTTTCGGAAAACTTTAAATATCTCTACCTCATGTTTGCCGACTCGCCGCGGTTCGACGGCCGCCGATACTACCTCAACACCGAAGGCAAGGTCATGCGCGGCCTGCGCACAGCATGATACGCAGTTTTAAGGATTTCGTTATCCTCTGGTCGTAGCTTACCCGCCAGCATGGTGCTTATGAGGTAAACTTGCTATGGCTAAATTCTTGGTTCAGGCGAACTATACGGCTGAGGGCACGAAGGGACTGCTGAAAACCAGCGGCTCGCAGCGCCGCAAGGCCGTTGAAGCATTGATCGGGTCGCTCGGCGGTAAGTTAGAAGCATTCTACTTCACGTTTGGAGAGTCGGACGCCGTGCTCATCATCGATCTGCCCGACGTGGAGTCCGCGCTTTCCGTCGGGTTCGCCGTTCGTGCGTCGGGAATGGTAGAAAGCAAGACTACGGTATTGGTATCTCTCGATGAGGTCGATCGCGCCGTCAAGCGGCACGCCGACTACTCGCCGCCCGGCGCATAGCGCCGAACGTCAGGAGAATCGCCGTGGCGCAAGCTGGTCGGCCGGGATAACGCCGAGCCGCCCGCGCCGAAAATCGTCGAGCGTCGCAACGATCTCCTCGCGCGTGTTCATCACGAACGGGCCGTAGTGCGCGATCTGCTCGCGAATCGGTATTCCTCCGAGCAGCAGCACGTCGAGCGCCGCGGCGTCGTTGGCCGGAAGATCGGCTGCGCGCAGCACGAGATGATCGCCGCGGCCGAAAACCACTAGATCGTGCTCGCCGATCGGTCGGCTCTCCGCGCCGGCGTAGCCGCTGCCGGTCAACACGTACGCCATCGCGCTGAAGGCAGAGTTCCAGGGAATCTTCGCCTGCGCGCCGGGAGCGATCGTCGCGTGCGCGTAGCTGATCGGCGTGTGCGTCAGGCCCGGACCCGCGAACGGCCCCACGTTGCCCGCGATGATCCGTAGCAGCGACGTGCCGTCAAAGGTCGTCACGAGCTGGAGCTCGTTGCCCACGATCGGTTGGTAGCGCGGCGGAGTGAACTTCATCGCTGCGGGAAGATTCACCCAGAGCTGCACGATGTGCATCGCGCCGCCGCGGCGGAACATCGCTTCGGTCGGCAACTCGTCATGCAGAATGCCGCTGCCGGCCGTCATCCACTGCGTGTCGCCTTCGCGAATGACTCCGCCGCCGCCGTTGGTGTCGTGGTGCGAGAGCTCGCCGTCGATTACGTACGTGACCGTCTCAAAGCCGCGGTGCGGATGCCACGGCGCGCCGACCGCCTCGTCGGGGCCGTAGTTCGTCGGGCCGCCCTGATCGAGCAGCAAGAACGGATCGGCCTCCTCCATGGATAGCTCGCCCGGAAAGGGCCGCCAAATTTCAAAGCCCGCGCCTTCGAGCTGATGATGCGCCGCCACGATGCGGCCGACGGGCCGTGCGACGGCATCGCCCGCGACGGCTTGCAGGCGCGGAAGAACGAGCGGATTCGGAACGGTGACGGCAGGCATGCTTCTTTAAAATCTCCCCACCAGGTAGAACCCACGACCGGTTGCGCCCACGCCGCATACGCCGCCCTCAGATTATGCTATTCGTAACTCGATTGACGGAAACCGCCACGGGTGCTACGATTGTCGCAATCCGAGCGTCACCTTGCCTTGTAAGGCCGGCAAGGCTTCATTTGCGGAGCGGCCAGTGGGCGAGGAACGCGTCGGAGTAACGACCGCGAAGGCGTTCTTGCAACGCGAGAGTTCTGCGTTTTTAGGTCATCGGACAATCACGCTGCTCGGGCGATCGTTGCGGACAGTCGGCAAGGAGCGGCCGTGTGAAAAACGTTGCGATCGCGATGCTTCTCGGTTCGAGTTCGGCGCTGTTCGCCGGATGCAGCGCCGGTCCCACTGCGAATCCCGGCTCGCCCGGCTTGCCGTCCGCGGTCGACGCGAGCGGTTCTCCTCACGAGCTGCCGATCAGACGTCGCGGGCTGCGGCGCGGCGGCGCCCCGTGGCCCATTCAGAACATCGTCATTATCGTGCAAGAGAACCGCACCGTTGATAACCTGTTCCAGTTTCTTCCCGGCGCAAACACGCAGTCGTGGGGCTACAACCACTTGCATCAAGTCGTGCAGTTGCAACCGCAGAGTCTAGCAGCGCCGTACGACGTCGGTCATAACCATGCGCACTGGTTGACCGAGTACGACTCCGGCGCGATGGACGGCTTTGACGAGGACACATGCAGAGGCACTTGCCCGCCGAATCCTACGTACGCGGACGTTCCCCAGCGGCAGGTTCAACCGTACTATACGCTCGCACAGACGTACGCCTTCGCCGACGACACGTTCGAGACGGATCAGGGGCCAAGCTTCCCGTCGCATCAGTATCTCGTCAGCGGCACGTCGACGATCAGCGATAGCTCGACCAGTGAGGCCTCGGACAACGCGTTTACGCAGCAAGGCGGCCTTACGGGCGGATGTGACTCGCCCGCAGGATCCCTCGTGCCGGTGATAACGGCGCAAGGCGCGAACGGTAACCCCGTTTACCCGTGCTTCCAGCGTCGCTCGCTCATGAACGAGCTGGACGCTGCGGGCATCACTTGGAAATACTATCAAAGAAATCTCGGCGCGGGGCTGTGGAACGCCCCCGATGCGATCTACTCTATTTGGTCCAATTCGGCCGAAATGGCGGCGAACGTCATCTATCCACCGACACAGGCTCTGACCGATATCGAAACCGGCAAACTCGCGAACGTCGTGTGGATCACGCCCATGGATTGGTATTCGGATCATCCTAAGAATAATGACGGCGCCGGGCCGTCCTGGGTGGCTGCCGTCGTAAACGCGATCGGTAAGAGCCAGTATTGGCAGCACACCGCGGTCTTCATAACGTGGGACGACTGGGGCGGATTCTACGATCACGTTGCGCCTACAATCTACACGTCCTACGAGCTGGGCTTTCGCGTGCCTCTCATCGTCGTGTCGCCGTACGCCAAGCCCGGTTACGTCTCGCACGTTCAGCACGAATTCGGCAGCATTCTCAAGTTCGCCGAAGAGACATTCGGCCTTCCATCAATGGGCACGACGGACGCGCGCGCCGACGATCTGTCGGATTGTTTTAACTTCAACCAATCCCCCAAGGCGTTTCGAGCGGTGAGCGCCCCGTTTTCACGCGATTACTTTTTCCGGTATCACAAACCGCCGGCCGAGTTGGGCGACTAGACCGGCATGAAAAACCGCTGGTTCCTGATGGTCGTCGGTGCTGCGCTCGCGGCTGCGGCGTGCAGCGGCTCCAATGCGCTCTTGCCGCCGCCCACGGTTCCGAGCGCGCAGGCGACTGCTGAGCCGGCGTCCGTACCGATCGGATCGCGACCGCCACCAGCGATGTTGAATCGCGACCGCGTCCGGCGCCTTGCGATATACAACCGGTCAACGTTTCTCATCAGAATAAACGGAAGCTCCTTCAAGTTCCCGCCGTTTGGTGGTTTCACCGGCACCGGTTTTTATACGAAGAATAATGCCCCGGCCGGCGCGACGCTGCAGATCACGAACAGCGGGACCAACAACCTGCTCGGGATTCCACTCTCCGCGACGGGCCAGGTTGTGCTGTACTTCGAAGCGCAGCTCGGCGGCGGAGCGTACTCCGTGAAGTTTTTGAAGTCGGCGAGAACCATGACGCTCGCCTCCACGCAGCTTCAGGCGACTGCGTCCTATACCGTCCAGGTCTATCTATGGAATCAACTGATCGAATCGTACTCTGCCGGGTCCCCGGTGAATGGCACGCTCACGTTTCAAACGCCGTTGAGCAATCTGACGCTGAGCTACTACACGCCGATCTGCATCGAGCTCATCCAGACGGGAGGCGCGACGCCCACACCGAGTCCCACTCCGACGCCGTATCCTCAAACGATGTACGTTGCGTACAACGATCCAACCAATGGCGGCGTCTACTCGTTTGACGGCGACAATTTCGGCAGCGCGCCGAGCAACTTCGCTGCGCTGCCTAGTGCGTTCGCCGCCGCGGTGGACGACTCGCAGAACCTGTACGTGACGGCGACGAGTCCAGCGACGCTCAACGAGTACTATCCGGGCGGCGTATCGTTCACGTACACGAGCGGCATGGCAAGCCCCACCGGCGTCGCAATTAATACCGGCGCGAACGCGCCCATTGTGGTCGCCAACGGAGCCGGCATCAGCGGCGTGGGACAACTTCTAACGTTCCAGCAAGGCGTCAATCAGGCTTCGCCGTCGAGCGATCCTAATCTGGTCTCCATCGCAAGCGTCGCGCTGGATGCGGACGGCAATATCTACGTCGGCGGAACGAGCGTGCTAAACACGCCGGAAGTGGATCTCGAAACCAAGGGTTCCATCGCGAATCTCGGTCTGCACCTCATCAGCACGCCCACCGGGCTGACTCTCGATGAGTCCGGCGACCTGCTCGTTGCGCAAAGCGCCGGCGTCGCGGTGTTTGCGCCGGGACAGACGGCGCCGACGAAGTGGATCGGGTCGTACGGACAGGCGGCATACGCCGTCGCGTTCGGCGACGGTGGGAACTGGCTGTACGTGGTCTACGACACGCCGCTATGCTACGTCAGCTGCGTCACCGTCTTCGCGTATCCCGGCGGTAGCATGCTGGGACAGTACAATCTTTCCGGTACGGCCGCCTACTACGGCGTCGCCCTCTCTCCGAGGGTGCCGTTATTCAAACCGACCGCGATGCGGCGAAAGCATCCACACTGGCAGTACTGGACGAACTACGTCGGAAAGGCCGTCATTCGGCGCGCACGATCTTGAAATCGTAACAGTTGTACGACTCGTGGCGCACATGGACTTCCGCCACCGCAGGCTTGCTGAGAAACCTTGCGGCTTCGTGCTGAGCGGTGCCCGCTTCTGCGACCGAAGCGTCTACGATCCGTCCATCGTGGCCGTAGGCCCGCAAGACCAACCGGCGCGGCGCGAAATCTTCGGGGAACGTCGTGCCTTCATAGGGCGAGCAATGACGCGCGTGAATGAAAATCGGACCGATCTCAGCATACGGTCCCGTATCGGGCAACGGCTGATAGGATAGCAGTATGAAGTCCTCGGCCTCGCGGCTGATGCGCAGGCAGACCCGGCACGGCCCGTGCTCCAGTACTGGGCTCAGCCTGTGTCCAAAACGGTCGCGCAGCGTGGTGCGCGCATCGTTCGCGACCTCCATCGGCACGGCGACGAAGCGAAGCTTTTCCCTCGATTTCACGTTGCCCACCACCGAATGATAACCGGCGGTACGAACGCTAAACCATCGGATTCTTGCTGTTTTTTGCTATCAACCTCGCGCGCTCAGGGATCCAACGATCCGTATTCGGCTGCATAGTACGTGTCGCGCAGATTGCCGAGCTGCACATCCCGTGGAATCGGCGTGCCGTCTCCGCGATAAATTGTCGCGCCCTTTATTTGCAGGCGATAGGCCTCGAGGCGGGCGTTCTTCCAGTCGGAGACCTTCCAGCGCTGCGGCGCCATAACCGGATGACTGTACGGCGGCAACGCCGACCGTTTGCCTTCAAAAAGCTCGAGCTTCACGCGGAATCCCTCGCGTTCGAAGATCGCCTTTTCAACTTGCGACGCGGTAGCCATAGAGGTAGAGTCTACGGAACAGCACGCCCACGGTCCCTGCGATCAGGCGGCCGGCGACCCAGACGACGGGATCGCTCCCGGCCGAAGATAAGACCTTGATGAGAGGGGACGGAGCGCCGGCGGCTGATGGGCAATCGCGAAGAAGAGAAACGGCATGGAGTACAGACCCCTTGGCTTCGCCCTGATCGCGCTCGCGATCGTGCTCATTCTCTTCGATGTGTTTTTCCGGTACCGGTTCGTCGTGGCCGGCGATCGCGTCTGGCGCATCGACCGCGTGACCGATCAGGCCTGCATCGTGAGCGTCGGCGATGCGATCTGTTCGACGTCGCTCTCGTCGGGGCGCCGCACCGTTCGCGTGACGAACCCCTACCTTTCCTCGCCGACGCCCGAGCCCAACCCGCGCTAAGGCGCGGTTACGTCAGAAAAGACGCGGCGGCGGCAAGCCGATGGCGCCTTCCAATTCCAGCAAGCGACGCTTGAGCGATAATCCGCCCCCGTAGCCCGTCAGGCGTCCGTCCGATCCGATGACGCGATGGCAGGGTATCACGATCGGAATCGGATTCGCGCCATTCGCATGCCCCACCGCGCGCGCGCCGTTGCGGAGTTGCAACTCGTCCGCGATCGCCCCATACGACGTCGTTATTCCGTACGGGATTTCGAGCAGCTTGCTCCACACCAGTTGCTCGAACGGCGAGCCCGCCGGTTGCAGCGTGAGATCGAAGGCGCGTCGTCTGCGCGAAAAATATTCGGCCAGCTGCTGCTTCGCCCGGTCCATGCCGCGAGCGGCCGCGCGCGAAGGTGCTTCGGATGCTCCGCGCGGGCTGCGGTTCGGCAACAATATCTCGACGAGCGCGCCGTCCCGATCAACGGCGACCTGCAACGTGCCGACGGGAGTGTCCAGCGCCGAGCGAATCATTGGAGCCTCGCTTCGATGGCGGAGCGAACCGGCGAGTCGGGCGCATTCCACGCGTCCACGAACGACTTGAGAATTCTTCCGGTGAAGCCCCAGATGCGCCGGCCTTCGTACATCAGAGCGTGCATCGGTTTGCCGCGCAACTTCGTCAGCTGATCGTCCGGAACGAGCGCTCCCGGCGCTACGACGGTCTCGAGCGGTACCTTGAAGACGCCGACGATCTCGTCGGCGTCTATGGAGAAGCGCGTGTCGCCCGCGAGAATGCCGACGACCGGCGTGATGAGGAATTGGTTCATCGCCTGGTGGAGGTCCGGTAACCGGCCGATCACGGAAACGCGTTCCGCGCCGACGCCGAGTTCTTCCGAAAACTCGCGCAGCGCCGTCGTCACGGGGTTGCCGCCGTCTGCCAGTTCTTCCATTCCACCGGGAAAACCGATCTGTCCGGGATGCCGCCGCAAGTGTTGCGCGCGCTCGACGAAGACCATACCGGCCGGCGATTCGCAGATCGCCACCAGCACCGCGCCCCGCCGCAACACGACGGTAGAATTATTCGATACGCGCGTCAGGACCTATGGGGACCGCGGGAGTAGGCGGCCGGCTCGGATTATCGGAATCGGCGGCCGGCCGCATTGCTCGCGCAGACTACATCTTCACCTTGGCGATCGTGATGACGGTCTTGCCGCCTTGGGTGGTGATCGTCACCGAGTTTTGACCGCTGCTCGGATCGCCTACCATGAAGACGGCGCTCTGAACCGGCGACTCAACGTGTGATTTCTCCGACCCCGCCGGCGTGTTTTTCTGATACCAGGCGTAGACCGTGTCGAAGGAGTCGGTGGTCGTCAGCACTTTGCCGGTGGCCGTCGTTCCCATGTTCGAGCCCGTGCCGGATGCCTGCACGGTCGCGCCGGGATACGTCGGCATCTCGTTGCCGCCGGTCGTCGCGCCGGAGTTCGCCGCCGGCGCCGACGTCGTTTGATCGCTGCTGGTGGTAGTGCTACTGCTACTGGTGTCGGACGATTTGCTGCCGTTGCAGCCGGTGATCGCGAGCGCTACGGCGAGCGCGATGAGGGACGTATTAAAGAACCGCATTTACATGTCTCCTTTGAATAGGCTAGTGCAGCGCTAAGAAGTTCGCGCCGCTGAGGGTGGTTTTTAAGCCTTGAATCGTTCGCAGCGGCGTTGCGTTGCCGTCGGCGTTGCTCGCGAACTCTTTGATCGAATTGCCGGTGAAGTCCGCGACCCAGATGTGATTGTACGTATCGGCCAGCACGCCGGCGGCCGACGCAAAGCCGGTAATCACGGCGACCGGCGCGACGTTGCCGTTCGCACCGGAGGCGAAAACGAGCACGCCGACGCTTTCGTCCGCAACGAGCAGCCGTCCGGTCTGATCGAATGCGAGGGCGAACGGACGCTGCAAGCCGGTGTTGCTGCCGGCGATCGTCACGATCGGCGTCGCGTTGCCGCTCGCGCCGTTCGCGAACGCGACGACCGACGCTCCAGCTACGTTTGCAACGTAGAGATTGCCTTTCGAGTCCATCGCCATTCCAGTAGGGGTAGACAGCTGCGTGTGGCTTCCACCGATCGTGTCGATCGGCTTCACGTTGCCTTTCGCGCCCGGCGCGTATTCAGTGATCGCGTTGTTCTGATAGTCGGTGACCCAGAGGTCGTCGAAGGGATCGACGAGCAGACCCTCCGTGGGGCCGAGATGGGATTTGGAGCCGCCGATGATCCGGCTCGGGGCGACGTTGCCCGTCGCGCCTTTGGCGAAAACGGCGACGCTCATTCCGCCGTCGTTCGCCGCGTAGATATGTCCCTTGGAATCCATTGCGAGCGAGTCCGGCGCGTACAGTGTCGTATTAGAGCCCGAGATCGCGATGGACGGTGCGGCATTGCCGCGATCTTTCACGTTGAAGCCAAGGACGCTCTGGCCCTCGCGATCGGCGGTGTAGATCGTGATGTGACGGAGCGCCGGATCAACGGTATCGGGCGTC
>JAFAXS010000157.1 GCA_019240755.1 Vulcanimicrobiota bacterium | reverse complement strand
AGCCGGAAACTCTGCCCGCGAGAACGCCGTCTACATAGGCTGCGTAGCTCTTGCCGTGCTCAACGGCGTGGTGGGGAAGGTGGGAGTCGAACCCACATGAGTTGCCTCGGCCGCTTTTGAGGCGGCTGCGTCTGCCATTCCGCCACTTCCCCGCGGGGCCTCATCGGATTCTCCTCAGTAGGAGCTAGCGCCTCGATTTACTGCGGCGGTGCAGAGTCGAGCAGCGTACGAGCCTCGGCAGCCGTGTGAACGTGGTACAGTCCGAGACGCAGCTCGACGGAACGCCGCGCAAAGATCAATCCTGCGATTTCGGCCCCGCGGGTACGGCGCAACTCGATCCGAGCGACGTCGCTTCGCCGCCATCGCAGCGTTGCAAGGCGACCGTCGTGGAGAATGCCGAGCGCGTCGCCAGCCTGCGCTTGGTAGAGTCGATCCCCGGCCACAAATGCGAACCCCGAGATGCTTTCGAGCCGTTCCGTCGAGGGAACGCCGTGGGGCACGAACGTTTCGCCGACGATCAAATCGGTGCTCGCCCCGGTTAGCGTCAGAGTTCTTTGAAACACTGCACCGCCGCGCGGCACGTCCGGGGCGTCGTACGAGCAACTGACGCGGCGCGTCGTTAGAACGTCTTCGCCGTTGCAGAGGTAGGCGCGATTGAACGTGCCTGCAGCAATTGGATGCGTGTAGCTTCGGATGTAGTCGCGTGAGGATGCCGGCGGTGCTGGGTCGACGGCGTCGCGCAGCAGGCCGATTCCGGTTGCCGCATTCCAACTTCCATCGCCCAGCTCCGCGATTCGCGCGCCCGCGAACGGCGCAAACACGACGCGCAGATGCGAATTGGAGATCACGATCCCGCCAGGATCGGCGAACGGCGGCGGAGTTCCGGTCGCCGGGGGCTCCGGCGCGGCCACCTTCGGCGCGGTAACTCCGACGGGAACGACGCGCATGCTGCCGGCGGCCACGTCGAATCCCGCGACCTTCAGCGAGCGGCCTCTCAAACGTACGGTCCTCGATGGAATATGATGACGGACGGCGTCGGGATCGATCGCGACGACGAAGCCATAACGGGAGTCGTTGGCCGTCAAGAGCGTTACGTTGCGCACACCGCGATAGGGGCTCGTGCCTCGAAAGCCCTCGAGCGACAAGAAGAGCCGGCCCGATGTGCGTAGCGTCGTCAGCATACGCGCTGCGCGCGGCGTCATGCGCCGGGCGAAGCCGGGCGGAAGCGCAAGCAAGAATTGGTTCCTCCGCAGCCCGGGCGGGTCTAATGCAGCGAGATCGACGAGCTCACAGGTGACGCCGCGCGCGTTGCAAGTTCGCTGCAACGCAATCGTCGAGGATGCCAGTTCGTCGAAGTCCGCGTTGCTCAGCGTTCCCGGCGCAAACAGGGTCGGCGCCCAGACGATCGCGGCATCCGCTGCGACGTGCGTTCGCGCGAGCAAGGCGCCGTAACGCCGAACGACGTCGCCGACGGCGCGCGTCGGCCCATACCGCGGGGAGGCATGGAGGTCGACCGTCAACGCGGCATCCCATGCGTATGACCAATTGGCCCACGGAGCTTCCCACCCGTGCGGATCGATGGTATCCTGCACCGGAAAGTTCACGATGCCGTGCGCGCCGTCGCGCAGCAGCTCTCCCAGCGCCAGCGCAGTGTTGGCAGGATCGCTCGGGCGCGGGGCGCCCTCGTCGGCGCCCTGCAGCCATCCGGCTTGAAACTCCGATTGCATGACGGGAAATCGCGCCTGCGTTTGCAGCAGGCCGGTCGCGAAGTCGAGATCGGCGAGGTCGTGCGCGTTCAGGCGATACGAGTTGCTCTGGTACCAGTTGCCCCATGCCCAGGCCGGCGCGGCGGCCGGAACCTTCATCTCGTACGTATTGATGAAGAGCGGCACCCGCGTCCCGGTCACCGACTGCACCGTCTGTCGCAGCCAACGAACGTATGCGTGCCAGTGCGGTGCCGGCCAGGTATCGTTATCGAGATACGCGCCTTGATCGTCGTCGAGCGCAATCGCAAGAACGTCATGCGAGTACGGCTCGACCGCGCGAAGCACTTCGCGTAGCCAAGCGGCGGCATTGTCGAGATGCGTCGTGTTCGCCAGCCATTCGCCGGCCGCGGCGTCGGCATGGCGATTCTGCAACGTCGCCGTTGCGGGATAGCGGGCCTCGAGCACGTCGTGCAGCGGCATGTGGTAGGGCGGGCGCTCGAGGAGCCATCCCGGATATCCGCCGTTACGCCACTCGTTGCGGATGACGGGCCCTGGGCGGAGAATCAGCTTGAATCCCAGCTCGTGCGTGATGTTCAAGAGGCCTACGAGGTCCCGCCGCGGGTCGGTCGCGCCGTTGAAATCCAAGACGCCCTGCTCGGGCGCGTGCCAGTTCCAGATGCAGTACAGATCGATCGTGTTGATTCCGAGTGCCTTATAGGCAAGCAGCGACGCGCGCCAGCGATCGCGCGGAATCCGTTCGTAGAAAAACGCCGCGCCGTACGGAAAATACGGGCGCCCCTCCACGCTAAACACCGGATAGCCGTGATCCGATGTCACGCGGGACGTATCCCAATTCGACCAGCGTTGACTCTCTTGCGAAGAGCTCACGGCGAAAGTGGGCGCCGCCACCACTGCGAAAACGACTACTGCGGCCAGGGCGAACGGCCACCATCGCTGCCGCCACGCCGCCGCCAAGAAGACGATCGTCCCGATTGCGAGCCACGCGGACCCGAGCGCGATCGCGGTAACGCCGGAACCGATAAAGGCGATCGTCCAGCCTACGAGCGCGATCAGCGCGGGCAGCGGGTAGAGGGGCATTCTAAAGCGGGCCGGGTTTCGCCGAGTGCGCAACAGCGCAAGCGCGACGATCTGCGTGACTCCCTGAATCAACACGATGCCCGCCGTGAGAAACGCGATTACCTGGTCCAGCGTGAAGAGGCTCGCGATCAGGGAGAGGCCGCCCACCACCAGCAACGCGACGTGCGGAATTTCTTTGCTTGGGTGAAGCCTGCCAAAAACCGCGAAGAACGCGCCGTCGCGGGCGGCGGCAAACGAGATGCGCGAAAAGCCCAGCAAATTTCCGTACAGCGAGGCGAATGCGGTCGCCAGTACTGCAACGGTGACGCCGAGCGCCGCAAGGCGGCCCCACGCCCGTTGGACGACCAGCGCGCCGACATATTGCGCCTCGACCGTTGGTTGACCGTGCGCGTCGAGCAGCGAGCGCCACGGCACCGCGCCGAGCACGCCGATCTGCAGCAGCACGTAGAGCGCGGCGACGATGATGACCGAGAGGACGATTGCTAAGGGAATCGTGCGGTCCGGTCGCACGACCTCGTCGCCGAGCAACGCAGCGTCCGCATATCCAACGTAATCGTACAGCGTGATATAGAGTGCAGCGGCGAAGCCGGCCAGAAAGCCGACACCCAAACGCAGCGGAGCTCCGAGGTGAAGGATCTGCGTGAAGTTCGCCTGCGAAAGGCCGGCGACGGCGACGATCGCCACGGTGAGGGTCGCCACGACGGCGAGTATCGCGCCCAGGGTCGCGACTTGCGCGGTGCGGCGATAGAGCAACAGAATCGTCACGATCCCGATCGCGACGGCGAGAGCATCGTGGATGTAGGCGTTATTGCCGATGCTCGGATACAGGTAGGCTGCATAGTTGGCAAAACCGATGTAGCCGCTGGCGAGCAGACACGGCGCGTAGAGCAAGAACTGCCAGTTGAAAAGAAAGGCCAACGCCCGGCCGAGTCCGTTCGGCCCGAAGATGTTGCGCAGGTAAACGTACGTGCCGCCGGAGCCTGGAAACGCCGAGGCGAGCTCTGCCCAGACGAGGCCGTCGCAGAGCGCGACGATCGCTCCTGCGATCCAGCCGACGAGCGCCAGCGGACCGCCGAGTGCGGCGATAACTAGCGGAATCGTCACGAGCGGGCCTATCCCGATCATCGTGATGACATTGATCGAAAGCGCGCCGCGCACGTCAATTGCACGCTTGAGCTCAAGCATTCGTTCCGCCATCTCTAGGCGAGCATTCTTCGTGCGACGAACGAAGCCGCCATGCACCGGCAATCCGAGGTCGCGCGACTGCTCGGCCTCGGGGGCGACGTCCGCCTCGACACCGTTTCGAGCGACGCCTTGCGCGGCAACCCGCTCGGCGATCCCGCGGAGCGACCGGTGATCGTGTATCTACCCGATGGATATGACGCGAGCGTCCAACGCCGTTATCCGGCCATCTACGTGCTACACGGCTACACAGGCGACGTGCGGGCGCTCATTGCGACCCGTCCATGGGAAACGAACGTATTGCAATGGGCGGACCGATTGATGCGGCGCAAGCGCATGCCGCAGGCGCTCGTCGTGCTGGTGGACGGCTTCACTCGGTTGGGAGGCTCGCAGTACGTTGACTCAATTCATAACGGCGATTACGCAACCTATGTCGTCCGCGACGTTATCGGTCATGTGGATCGGTCGTACGGTACGATCGCGTCCGAGGGCGGGCGCGCCGTCGTTGGAAAGTCGTCAGGCGGCTTCGGCGCCATGCACCTCGTCTTGGAGCATCCGGGAACGTTTGCGGCGTTCGCATCGCACAGCGGCGACGCATACTTTCGGTATGCCCATCTGATGGCGTTCCCGGTGGTACATCGAACGCTCGAGGCGCACGCCTTCGACATCGAGAGCTTCGTGAAATTCTTCGAGGAGAAACACAAACGCAGCCCCGCGGAGTATACGACCATGGAAATGCTGGCATATGCCGCGGCATACTCGCCGCGGAGCGCCAAGGCGTTCGATCTCGATTTGCCCTTCGACAGTGCGACGGGCGAGCTGCGCGAGGATGTGTTCGACCGGTGGCTTGCCTTCGACCCCGCGCTGCGCATCAGCCGCTCTCGCGCAGAACTCGAACGGCTCCGGCTGCGTTATCTCGACTGTGGACGCAAAGACGAGTACCACCTCGATATCGGGTCTCGGGCCGTTGCGGCGCGGATTAGAGATCTCGGGCTCGACGTGCGCCACGAGGAGTTCGACGACGACCATCGCAACGTCGCCTATCGGTACGAAGTGTCCCTGCCGGCGCTGGCGAACGTACTAGACCGCGAATGAAACGGTTATATATTGCCGCGATGCTCCTTTGCGCCCTCGGTGCGCCGCTGCGGTCGATTGCGCAAGATGCCGAGCCGACGGCGACCCCGAACCCCGATCCGCATGTCTACACCGATCCCGCGATGACGTTCGTGGCGCCCGCCGACGCGGTGCTGCTCGGCCGCCAGCAAGGGTCGCTCGACGCGCTGTCGCAGGACCTGCAAACCGTTGCGGTGTGGGTGCTGCGGCCCGGGAAGGAAGATGCCCGCACGATTACGCTCGCGATGGAAGCGTATGGCGGGCCGCCGAATCAGTGGGAAGGCCAGTTCGAGAGCCAAGAGCACAGCACCCAAGAAGGAGTGCTGATCCGTAACAAGACGGCCATGACGCTAAAGAACGGCATGCCGGCCTACTTCGTGGAGGTCGCGTACGGCAGTGGCTTCGATGCGCGCAAACAGTACTCGATCGTTTGGGCCGATGGTCAGCGCGGCGTCGTGCTTTCCGAAACGGAACGACTAGGCGACGCTGGCCCCGAGGAAGCTCGCCGCGTCTTAAGCGACGTCAGCGCAGTTCGCTACCCGGTCGATCAGCCTTAGCGAAGACCAACCGTAGCCGGTGCTGCGGTGCGATCGAGCGCGGTCCGAAGGTCCTCGAGCAGATCGGCGGCATCTTCGATTCCGACGGAGAGCCGCAACAATCCGTCGCTGATTCCACGCCGCTCCCGCTGTTCGGTTGGAATGGAGCCGTGCGTCATTCGAGCCGGGTGGCAGATCAGCGATTCGACGCCGCCCAGGCTCTCCGCCAGACTGAAGTACTTCAGGCTGTGCGCCAGCTCCATCGCGCGCGCGGTATCGTCCAGCACGAACGAAACCATGCCGCCGAACCCGCTCATTTGCCGGCGCGCGACTTCGTGCTGCGCATGCGAAGCGAGCCCGGGATAGTAGACACGCGAAACGTCGGGCCGCCCTTGCAGAAACTCGGCGACGACCTGCGCGTTGCGCGCGTGTTCGCGCATTCGCACGGCGAGCGTCTTGGCGCCGCGCATCGTGAGCCACGCGTCTTGCGCGCCGGGAACGGCGCCCACGGAGTTCTGCATGAAGCGGATTCGGTCGTACAGCGCGGCATCGTTCGTAACCGTCACGCCGCCGATGACGTCGCTGTGTCCGCCGATATACTTGGTCGTCGAGTGCACGACGACGTCGGCGCCGAGCGCGAGCGGCCGCTGAAAGTAGGGCGTCGCGAAGGTATTGTCCACCACGACGATCTGCTCGCCGGTTCGTAGCGCCGCAATCGCCGCGATATCGGCGATCTTCAATAACGGGTTCGTCGGCGTTTCCAGCCAAAACAGCTTCGTAGTGGGCCGAATCGCCGCCCGAACCGCTTCGAGGTCCGAGGTATCGGCGTAGCTGAACTCGATGCCGTAGCGACGGAAGACGTGAGTGAAGACGCGGTAGGTTCCCCCGTAGAGATCGTCGCCTGCCACGACGTGATCTCCGCTCGAGAGCAATCCCACGACCGCGGACGTCGCCGCCATCCCGCTCGCAAACGCGTTGGCGTACCGGCCGTCCTCGAGTGCGGCTAGTTGGCGCTCCAGGGCGAGTCGCGTCGGGTTGACGGTTCTGCTGTAATCGAATCCTTTATGCTCGCCGACTCGTTCCTGCGTGTACGTGGAGGTTTGGTAGATCGGAACGATCGTCGCCCCGGTAGTCGGATCCGCTTCCTGCCCGACGTGTATGGCCCTCGTAGAAAACTTCACGAGCTACTTGCGGACGACGTCGGAGCTGGTCGAGAGAAACGTGATGATGTCTTGCCGCGTCAGGACGCCGATCGGCTCACCGTCGTCGGTGACGACGATCGCGGGATTGGCGAGCGTCAGAAGCTTATAGGCGCGATCGATCTCCTCGGACTGTTCGAGTGCGGGGAACGGCCGTCCCATGATCTCGCTCACGGGTTCGTGGATGATGTCGGCATGATCGAAGACGCTCTGCATAACGCCGACGTCGTTGACGCTGCCCACAAGCTCGCGGCCGTGCATCACGGGGAGCTGTGAGATCTCATATTCGCGGAGCAGATCGAGGGCCGTCTTTACCGTATCGTCCTGCTGCACCGTGATGAGGGGCGGTACGGGCGTCTTGCTGCGCAGCACGTCTCCAACGGTCGCGCGACGCTTTGAATCGGCCAGGAAAC
This sequence comes from Vulcanimicrobiota bacterium, assembly GCA_019240755.1. Taxonomy (GTDB): domain Bacteria; phylum Vulcanimicrobiota; class Vulcanimicrobiia; order Vulcanimicrobiales; family Vulcanimicrobiaceae; genus Cybelea. Next base: position 28,465 of record JAFAXS010000157.1, on the reverse strand, counting down.
CGTTGGCGATCATCCAGTCGTCGTTGAAGATCTTCGACATATAACCGCGACCGGAATCCGGAAGAATGACGACGACAACAGCCTCGGGCGGAAGCGTCTTTGCGAGTCTGGCGGCCGCGACGGCGGCGGTCCCCGACGATCCTCCGACCAGAAGTCCCTCCTCGCGAGTGATTCTGCGCGCCATGAGAAACGAGTCACGATCGGAGACGCGCACCATCTCGTCGATCACGCGCAGGTCGACGGTCTCCGGCAGGTAGCTCATGCCGATTCCTTCGACCGCATACGATCGCGGAATATCGCCCGAATAGATGGAGCCCTCGGGGTCGGCGCCGATCACGTGGATTTGCGGATTCTGTTCCTTCAGAAATCGCGCGCTGCCCGAGATCGTTCCGCCGGTTCCAATGCCGGCGACGAAGTGCGTGATCGCCCCGCCCGTCTGCTCCCAGATTTCCGGGCCCGTCGTGCGGTAGTGCGCCTCGGGGTTGAAGTGATTGTGAAACTGATTCGGCTGAAATGCGCCGGGAATCTCGGACGCCAAGCGGTTGGCGACGCCGTAGTACGACTCGGGCGAATCGGCCGGCACGTTCGTGGGCGTGATCACGACGTCGGCACCGTAGGCGCGCAGCAGATCGATCTTCTCGCGCGACATCTTGTCGGGCATCACTAGGATACAGCGATATCCGCGGATCGCCGCCGCCATCGCCAGGCCGGTGCCCGTGTTGCCGCTCGTGGGCTCTACGATGGTGCCGCCGGGCTTTAGCAGGCCTTCGCGTTCCGCCGCTTCGAGCATGGCAAGCGCCGGCCGGTCCTTGACGCTGCCGCCTGGATTGACATACTCGACCTTTGCCAAGACCAAACATGCGGCATCGTCGACCACCTTGTTCAGCTTGATTAGGGGGGTGCGGCCGATGGCCGCTAGTGCATTCTCGTAATACGTAAGTCCGGACGCGCGCGAAGACGGCGCGGTGGTGGCCATAGGACCCGCCGCTTCCGCATGGCGAACACCATCACCTATGAAACTGCTGGGAGGACGCGCGGCACTCGTCGTTGCGTTGTTGCTCGTTGCCGTAACGGCGTGCAACAGCGATGCGCTGCCGCCCGCGGCAGGCTATACAACGGTCACCGGAACGGTCCTGGATTCGACGACCAACGCTCCCATCGTGGGCGCGGTCGTGACGATCGATACGGTATTGACGGGAACGACCGACGCGTCCGGCCGCTACACGATCGATAAAGTGCCGAGCGGCATCGTCGACTACTCCGTTGCGGCCAAAGGCTACGCGACGCTCAACGCCACGACGAACGCCGAACCGGGCAAGTCCTTTACGCTCAACTTGACTCTGGCACAGCCGCCGGGCCACTAGCCCACGGCGGTCGACCGCCGGTACGCGCTGGCGGGCTTCACGAGCGTCGCCCGGTGCGCGACCGTTCGGTCGACGATTCCCACGACGACGGCGGCCAGCTTTTCCGGATCGTGCCGCACCGTCTCGGTTTCGCCGATGACCGCCGCGCGAACGGGCTCCAAATCCATCGCCGCGATTCGCGCAACGTCGGGTTCGACGGGCGTCTGTCCCTCTTGCGCGTACGCTTCGCGTAGTCGCGACGGCGGCTGATCGTTCACGACCACGTATTCGCAGACGCGCTCACCCGCGTTGTTGAGCAGCGCTTCAACGTGGTCGGCGGCCGTCATGCCATCGGTTTCGCCCGGCTGGGTCATCACGTTGCAGACGTAGATCTTCACGGCGTGGGATTGCGCCACTTCGTGCGCAATTCGGCCCACCAAAAAGTTGGGCGCCACCGACGTGAACAGGGAGCCCGGGCCGAGCACGATCGCGTCGGCGTCCCGAATCGCCTCGATCACTTCGTCCAGCGGCGCCGCCGCGGCCGGTTCGAAGAAGACGCGGCGAATCCGGCGCGTCGCATTCGAAATGTTCGATTCCCCTGAAACGATCGTCCCGTCCTCCAGCTCGGCGCACAGGCGGACGACGCCCAGGGTCGCGGGCAATACTCGGCCCACAACATTGAGTACGCGGCTCGACTCCTTGATCGCGCGATCGAAGTCTCCGGCGATGCCGCACATCGCAGCCAAGAACAGGTTGCCGAAGGAGTGACCGCTCAGGCCCTCGCCTTCGGTGAAACGATACCGGAAGAGATCGGTGACCAGCGCTTCGTCGTCGGCCAACGCAACGAGGCAGTTGCGTACGTCACCCGGCGGCAGCACCCCGAGCTCTTTCTGCAAGCGGCCGGAGGAGCCGCCGTCATCGCTGACCGTCACGACCGCGGTCAAGTTACTCGTGCGGCGTTTGAGCCCGCGCAGCAGCGTGGAAAGCCCGGTGCCGCCCCCGATCGCCACGATCTTATAGCCTTGCTGCAGACGCCGGCCGACCAATGCGTCGCGAAACCCCTTCGGATTCCGCTCTCGCACCACGCGCGCTATCGTGCGCAACTCCATCCAAACCGCGATGCCGATTGCCGCCAAACCGGCAAGACCCAATATCCACGTGAGATAGGCGGGAGAGAAGTAGTCGTCGACGATGTCGTCGAGCATCTCGTTGATGTGGATCCCCGTTCCTTCTGCAACGAACCAGCGCGCGACGGCGTCGAACAACAGAATCGTCCCGAGCGCGGCAATGAGCAGCCAGCGTTTCACTCCCAGGCCGGGAGCCAGCCAGTGCACAGCGCCGCGCAAGCGTTGGCGCATCATGCGGCCCCGCCCAACTCCCGCGCCTCGAACTTGAGCGTCAGGCGCGCGTCGTCGCGAAAGCCGAGCATAACGCGGCGCGCGACGTACACGGAACGGTGCCGTCCGCCAGTACAGCCGAAGCCGACGGTCAACTGGGTCTTCCCCTCCGCACGGTAGCGCGGCAACAGATATTGCAACAGGTCCGTCACCTTCGAGAGGAACGGTTCCAACGACGGGTCACCTTCGATGAACGCGCCGACTTCGGGGTCGCTTCCGGTCAGCGGCGCGAGGTGCTCCTCGTAGTTCGGATTGCGCAGGAAGCGCACGTCGAAGAGCAGATCCAAGTCCGTCGGCACGCCGAACTTGAAGCCGAACGAAAGAAAGGTGACCGCCAAACGCACCGGTCCGTCGCTGACGAACGCCCTCGCTATGCGATCCTTCAAGGCGCCATGCGTCAAGTTCGTGGTATCGAGCACGACGTCCGCGCATTCGCGAAGCGACGCAAGCGCGCGGCGGTCGGCGTCAATGGCCTCGCGCACGGATCCAGCTTCGAGTAACGGATGCCTACGGCGGGTCTCGCTGAACCGCCGCACCAGCAGCTCGTCGGACGCGTCGAGAAAAAGCACCTTGACGTCGTTCGCGTTGGAGATCCGGTCGATGGCGCCGCGCGCATCGCCCAAGTGTCCGTCGCTGCGAACGTCGAGCGCGATGGCAACGTCGCGTACCGCCGAGTTTTGCAATGCGACCAGCGCCGACTCGAGCACGACGGGAGGAAGGTGCTCGATGCAGTAAAATCCCAAATCTTCGAACGACTTGATCGCTTGGCTCAAGCCTGCACCGGACAGACCCGTCACGAAGACGATGCGCAGGGAACCCATATGAAACTCTTTTCGCCTGAACGTGCCAACGCCCTCATCGGAAAGCTCGGACCTCTCGTCGAGGAACTGCTGAACCGGCGGCGGGAGCTTGCCATCAAGCTGCTCGAGGCTGATCCGGCGCTCCACCACGCGGAACCCCTCCGCAGGCCCCGGCTGGCGGGCGTCGGCTCGCCGTTGCCGGCGCCGCGCTTCGCGGAGCTGAAGCACGAAATCGGCCGCTTGATCTACCGGATCGAGGCGCATGGATGCATCGTCAAAGACATCGATCTGGGCCTGATCGATTTTCCCGCCTTGCTCGACGAGCAGCCGATCTATCTCTGCTGGAAGTTGGGGGAGCCGGAGGTCGCCCACTGGCACGGTATCGAGGAGGGCTTCGGCGCCCGCCGCCCCTGGGATCCGAAGTAATGCCGGCGTGACCGCCAGGTTCGCAAAGGCCTGGGCGGGCGCCCTTATTTTGGCCGGCTGCGGGTCGGCGCAGCTTCCCCACGCGGCGCCGGATTCAGTCGCTCTCATGACCGCTGCCGCCACGTCACGCGTGTACTCGATCGATTGCTGCGGCGTTTTAAACAATGGCGACATCAACGTGTACAATGCAAACCTCAAGCGCCTGGAGCGGCGCATCGTCGGTGGCGCGGGCGACGCATACACGATCGCCTTCGATCGCTCGGGCACCCTGTACGCGCTAAACTTTTCTCAAGGCTTCTACTACGGCGTCGCCGTCACGGAGTGGGACCGCGGCGCTAAGAAGTGGACGCGTCGAGTGAAGGGCTTCCTGTGGGCCCTCTCGATGGCCCTCGACACTTCGAATAATCTCTACGTCGCCGACTGCAACACGTGTCCCGACGGCGATGCGGAGGCGAGCAAAGCTCACGACGCGATTTATGTGTACCGCGCTCACCAAACGAAACTCTGGCGGACGATTACGGCCGGCCTGCATTCGCCGCGCTCGATCGCGGTCGGCCCGGACGGTTATCTGTACGTGGCAAACCTGCCGAACAGTTCGAGCCGGCGGCGCCCCTCGCTCGCGGTCTACGCTCCCGGCGCGTCCACGCCGTTACGCGTTCTCAGGCGCGGCATCGAGCAGCCCGCCTTGCTAACGACCGACGCCCAAGGCAACGTCGTCCTGGTCAATGACAGCGGGCATATTCTCGAATACGCCCCTGCGCTGACGAAAGTGCTGCGAACGATCACGGCGCAGGTCGCCAGCCCGACCGCGCTCGCGTTCGATGCGTCGGGGAATCTCTACGTGGCAAATAGCTATCAGTTTCCCGCGAAGGGCACCGTCTCGGTGTATGCGGCCGGAAGCTCTCGGCCTCGCTACGTAATCACGGATGGGATCAGCGACCCGGTCGCGTTGGCGGTGGGAGGTTCGGGCGAGCTCTACGTCGCGAACGACGATTGGGGTCTGCCGCGCAGCAAGGGGCGAATAACGCTTTACCCCCCGCTCTCCCAAACGCCGACGCGTTCGGTCCGCGGCGGCGTCTACGGTTTGCCGACCGCGCTTACGCTGTCGCCGGTTGGTCCGACGGAACCGAAATGAAATCCTCGGCGAGTCCTTGGAGCCGCACCTCGCCGAAATCGGCGGTATAGGCGCCGCTCTCAACGCCGACGATTTCACCCGTCTCCGGTACGTTCGCGAGTTGCGGGATCTTCGCTCGAATCTCGTCGGGAATGCGGACGCGCGCGCCGATGGCGAGGGTTCCCTGATCGAACAGCGCGTTGAGGCTATCCAGCAGCATCGGCAGCGGGATGCCGTAATCTACGCTGATCGCGCCGATTGTATGCGATTCGCTGATCGCGCAGTTTGAGCAGCCGCCGAGGTGAAATCGCGCGAAGACGCGGCGCGCGCCGGCATGCAGCTTGAACGCCTCGTCGACCGTCATCTCCGGAGTGAAATACTGATGGGCCATTTCCATAAGACTCTTTCACTATAACGCCTTTTTTGTCCCGTCCGTTGCAAAAAGCGGAGTACGCCTGTAAGCCGGATTCTGTTCCCGCGAGCGGGCGATGACCATCTCTCTGGGACGCACGTTACCGAGCGCCTCGTTGCGACGTAGCTCGTTTGGACGGGCCGTCCATTTTCGTCGAGCAGTCTTGCTTCAGGTGGGGTTTGCCCGAGGCTGCGTCACCGCAGCGCTCCGTGAGCTCTTACCTCGCGATTTCACCCTTACGGAGAGCAGGCTCCCCGCGGTATGTTTCTGTGGCACTTTCCTTCGAGTCACCCCGACAGGACGTTATCCTGCACCCTGCCCCGTGAAGCCCGGACTTTCCTGAGCCGACCTGGCCCCGGTCATCCGGCGTACTCCGCATGGCCACTATAGCATCCTCTACTCGCCTTGCGCGAGCGAGTAGCCGCGCTCGCCGTTGAAGGTGTACAGACCCTCCGTTTTGATGACGTCGAAGCCGGCCTGATTCGCGGCCTGTAACAGCTTAACCACGTGCTCGGCCGAGAACGGCTCGCCGCCGGACTCGAAGCGACAGCACCAGTGATCGCTCCAGTAGGTGTCGGGATTGCCGTTCGGCCAGACTTTCGTGCCGCGATTGCTGATCGTCGTGAGCTTGATGCCGGGGATGTGAAACTGCTCCATCACTGCGGCGATCTGGTCGGGATTGCCGTCGCGGCGGTCGATAAAGATGTCCACACCCGCGCGCAGCTTCATCGGCGGCTTTCCGGCCGGCCGAATGGCAAGATTCATTTGCGCTTCTTTGTCGTATTCGGCGGCCTTCAAGTGCTGCGGTTTTTCGCCGAGACGCTCGATCACCGCGTCGGCGAACTCCTTCGTGCCGACCTTTTCCTTTGACGTGCCTTCCTCGTAAATATCGTACGTGTGCACGCCGTCTTCGATCGTGCGCAGCCATGCATTGTGGATGCGTTCGGCGGCTTCAGCCTGACCGATATGAACCAGCATCAGGATCGCGCCGTGCAGCAACCCCGATGGGTTGGCCAGATTCTGCCCCGCGCGCCGAGGCGCCGATCCGTGGATCGCCTCGAACATTGAGCAATGGTCGCCGATGTTGGCCGACCCCGCCAAGCCGACGGAGCCCGTGATCTGCGCCGCCACGTCGGAGAGCACGTCGCCGTAGAGATTCGGCATCACGATCACGTCGAACGCTTCCGGCGTGTCGGCCATTTTCGCCGCGCCGATGTCGACGATCCAGTGCTCGTGCTCGATGTCGGGATACTCGGTCGCGATCTCGTTGAACGTGCGATGGAATAGGCCGTCCGTGATCTTCATGATGTTGTCTTTGGTGAAGCACGTGACTTTTTGGCGCTTATTCGCGTGCGCGTACTCGAAGGCATACCGAATGATACGCTTGCTGCCGGGGCGCGAGATCAGCTTCAGGCACTGCGCTACCTGATTGGTCTGGCGGTGCTCGATGCCGCCGTAAACGTCTTCCTCGTTCTCTCGCACGATCACGACGTCCATGCGCGGATGCTTCGTTGCGACGTAGGGATACAACGACGTGCAGGGACGAACGTTGGCGTACATCCCGAGCGTCTTGCGCACGGTAACGTTGAGGCTCTTGAAGCCGCCGCCCTGCGGCGTCGTGATCGGCGCCTTTAGGAAGACCTTCGTTCGGCGCAGCGACTCCCAGGAAGCCGGCTCGATGCCGTTGCTGACGCCCTTTTCGTAGACGGCCTCGCCGATCACGATGGGATCGAGATCCAAGCACGCGCCGCCCGCCTCGATGATCCGCAGCGTCGCGGTCATGATCTCGGGGCCGATGCCGTCGCCGTACGCCACGGTAACGGGGGTCTTCTTCGCGGTGCCGACCGTTGGAACGGTGGTTGTCATGCCTCTATTCTACGTGGCGACGCAGCGGAATTTCGCATACATATACGGGTAGTCGCCGTAGAACCAGTTGCGGAAGGAGCGGCGGATCAGCTCGCGCGACGTCACCGGCGAGCCCCCCTTCATCACGAAGTGTTTGCCGTCGAAGAAGTCGGCGGAGTACTGAGGGTACGACGCCATTGGGCGGAAGCCGGGAAGCGGCCCGAAGGGAGTGGAGGTCCACTCCCAGCCATTCCCGATGAGATCGGCCACGCCCCAGGCGCTATCGCCTGCCGGGTGCGCGTCGACCGGCTCGGGGTCGAAACGCTCGAAATCGAAGTTGCCATGCGCGGCGCTGGGCGACTCGTCGCCCCATGGAAATGGACGCTCGTTCCCTTCGGGCGTGCCGAAGGCGGCCCGATGGTATTCCGCCTCGGTTGGTAGCCGTGTCCCGATCCAACGTGCGTAAGCGCTCGCCTGGTCGTGCGTGACGTACGCCGGCCACGAGAGCGGCAGTCGTATCTCTTCAAAGACGAGTCTGAGAAACCACTCGCCGTTGCGTTCGCGCCAGAAGGGCGGCAGCGGGCCGCCCTCATTAAGAAAGCGCAGCCAGTCGCCATTCGTTACCGGCCTCGAAGCGATCTCGAATCCCTGGACGGCAATCTCGGTGCGCTCGAACTCGTTATCCCATCCGAACGCCGCCTCACCTGAATCAGCGCCGAGCGTTGCGATACCCGCCGGTACGCTGCGAAACTCGACCGGCGCGATCGCACGATCCTCGTGATGACCGTTGAGCCGCCGCTTACGGTCGTAGGGAAGTTGATGGATCAGGTAGATCAGCGTTTCGTGATGCATCGGCTCGTGCTCGAGGATCGTATAGGCCGCCTGGCCGCGCACCAGGCGTGGAACGCTTGCATCGTCGATCCTCGACGACGTAAGCGCGCGTTCGACTTCCGCATCGCACCGCGCCGCAAACTCCGCCACGCTTTCGCGAGAGGGCCACTCCGCTCGATCGTGCCCGCGCGCCGCCTCGGCCGACGACGGATCGATCCCGCGCTCGAAGAGCTTTTCGAGCGCAGCGTCGATGGCGCCCTCGCCTAACGCGCGTTCGTTGAGCGTGAGAAAGTTGAACGCCGGGAGGTGCCCTTCGTAGAACGCGAACGGATGCCGCAGCGGAATCGGCCGATCGTAAAACGCGTTCTCGTCGATCAGCGCGAAAATGCTTTCCGAACGCTCGCGGTTGCGACGAAACCATTCGAGCAGACGGGCACGATCGAGTCCTGGGTGAGTAATCACGTTGCGGTATAACCCCCGAGTGGTTTAGAGGGTTCCTCGTTTCTCCTGTTCGCGCTCGATCGAAACGAAGAGCGCCTTGAAGTTGCCCTTGCCGAACGACAGGCTGCCCTTGCGCTGGATGATCTCGAAGAAGACCGTCGGACGGTCTTGCAGCGGCTTCGTAAAGATCTGGAGCATGTAGCCGAGATCGTCGCGATCCACGAGGATCCGCAGCTCGCGTAGCGTCTCGAGCGCTTCATCGATACGGCCGACGCGCTCGGCCAGCATGTCGTAATAGGAGTCGGGCGTATCGAGGAACTCTACTCCGTTGCTCTTGAGCGCACGAACGGTCGCCGCGATGTCGTCGGTGCGAATCGCCATGTGCTGCACGCCGGCGCCGCGATAAAAGTCCAGGTACTCCTCGATCTGCGATTTCTTCTTGCCCTGTGCCGGCTCATTGATCGGAAACTTCACCTGGTGGCGCGGATCCGTCATCACCTTCGAGCGGAGCGCAGTGTAGTCGGTCGAGATGTCCTTGTCGTCGAACGAGACGAGCTGCGAAAAGCCGAAGACGCGCGCGTAGAAGTCGCCCCAGGAATCCATCTCGCCCCAGCCCACGTTGCCGACGCAGTGGTCGAGAAACTGGAGACCGGGCTTTGCGATGTGCGCAATGGTTCGTCGGGCTTCAACGAAGCCGGGCGCGAAGATGCCGCCATATCCCTCGCGCTGGATGAAGGAGTGCACCGTGTCGCCGTAGGTCGCGATCGTCGCCTTGACGATTCTGCCGTGCTCGTCGTCCAATACCGTCGGCTCGAGCACGACCCGAGCGCCGCCGCGAACCGCCATGTCGAACGCCGCCTTCGCGTCTTCGACCAAGATGGCGATATCTTTGACCCCGTCCCCGTGCTCCATCACGTGTCGCGAGATCTCGTCGGCCGGAACGAGGCTGGCCGTCAGCACGAAGCGGAGCTTGTTTTGTACCAGCAGATAGCTGACGCGATCGTGAACGCCCGTCTCCGGCCCGGCATATCCCACTTGATCGAAACCAAAGGCCGACATGTAGTAGTGGGCGGCCTGCTTCGCGTTTCCGACGTAAAATTCGACGTAATCCCAGTCAATCTGCGCGAGCGGATTGCTGCGCGCTTCGGTGGCCGTACTCATAGGCGGGGCGACTTGGCGAAGGCCCCTCCCCGGCCCTGTCAAAGCAGCCGCGCATGAGCACGTCAACGGTCGCATCCCCGTCCGCACGAGCGGCGTTTTCGCGACTGATCGATTATGCAGGCCTATTTCCGCCGGCGCAGTTGTCGCTGCCCGACGCGCTTGCGGAGTACGATGCCGCGCGGCGCGGCCCACATGCGTGGATGCTAGGACGATTCATCATCCCGGGGAGACTCGCGAGCGAAGGCGCGCGTGGGCTCGAGCGACCGTTCTCCGCGATCGTTCAGAACGACCCCGAGGCGCTCTTGGCGACCGCCGCGCTGCGAAAAGGCGGCGCCCCGATCGAATCGCTCGAAATCCCGCTGCCGACGGCCCTTTCGTGGGACGAGACGGCCGATGCAATCGACGCCATCACGCAGCTGACGTCCAAAAATGAGCTTGGAGCGCTGCCTATCTTCGTAGAGCTTCCTCGATCGCAGCACTGGCCGGAGATCGTTCCCGTCGCAATGGAAGCGCTCGAGCGTGCCGGGCTGTCAGCGAAGCTCCGTTGCGGGGGCGTAACGCCGGCCGATTTTCCTACCATTGACGAGGTGGCCGAGTTCATCGCGCACGCGCGAAAAAACGCCGTACCCTTCAAGGCCACAGCCGGGCTGCATCATCCGGTCCGTCACCTCGATGCAGCAACGGGTACCATGATGCATGGCTTTCTGAACGTGATCGCGGCGGCGGCACTAGCCCCGCGGATCGAACGCGACGCGCTCGTGTTCGTTCTGGCAGAAGAAGACGCCGCCGCTTTTCGCTTCGACGAGCGCGCGCTCTACTGGCGTGACGAGCGGATCGAGGTTGCCGAACTCGAACAAACGCGACGTTCCGCGTTCGTGTCGTATGGAAGCTGCAGCTTACGCGAACCCATTGACGATCTTACGGCGCTCGGAATGTTGCAGTGCGCGTAAGCGACGGCGACGCGACGACCGATCTTCCGTTGCAGTCGTGGCTTCCGGTGTCGCCCGAAAGTGATTTCCCAATTCAGAACCTGCCGTTTGGGTCTTTTAGCACGCCTGATGCGGGCCCACGCATCGGTATCGCCATCGGGGATCGTATTCTCGACCTTCACAACGCGGCCGGCGCCGGCTTCTTCGACGACTGCTGCGATCGCGCACTGTTGCGGGCGCCGCTTCTCAATCCGTTTCTCGCCGCAGGGCCCGATGTTTGGACGTTGGTCCGCAGGAGGATCTCAAACCTGCTGCGGATCGACGGCGACGCACGTCTGCGGGAGGGCAACGCGGATCGCTTCTTGATCAAACGCGACGACGCGGCGCTGCGCGTTCCCATGGAGATCGGCGACTACGTTGATTTCTATTCTTCAATCGAACATGCGACCAATCTGGGCCGCCTGTTCCGCCCCGAGGCTGAGCCGTTGCTGCCGAATTGGAAGTGGTTGCCCGTCGGTTATCACGGGCGGTCGGCGACAATCGTGATCGACGGCACGCCGATCCGCCGCCCGCGCGGCCAGCGGAAGCCGCCGGGCGCGGCCGAGCCGGAGTTTGGGCCCACTCGGCGCTTAGATATCGAGCTTGAGATGGGCTTCGTCGTTGGTCCCGGCAACGAACTGGGGCGGCCTGTTCCGATTCATGGCGCAGAGAATCACATCTTTGGCTTCGTGCTCGTGAACGATTGGAGCGCCCGCGACATCCAGGCCTGGGAGTATCAGCCGCTCGGGCCGTTCCTAGGCAAATCGTTTGCTACCACGATCTCGCCGTGGATCGTCACGCTTGAAGCCTTGGAACCCTTTCGCGTCGCGGCAAAGCCCCAAGATCCGCCGCCGCTCGAATATCTCAAAACCGATGGATCATCCTACGCGGTCGACTTGGCCGTCGACCTGCAGACCGAAGACATGCGCGAGCGCGGAATGCCGCCGCAGCGAATTTCGCAAACGAGCTTTCGCGATATCTATTGGACCGCGGCGCAGCAACTCGCGCACGCGACGGTGAACGGCGCCGCGACCCGACCGGGCGATCTTTACGCGTCCGGAACGATCAGCGGTTCGGCGCCCGGTTCGCAGGGAAGTTTGATCGAGCTCACCTGGAACGGCGAACGACCGATCAAACTCCCCGACGGCGAGACGCGAACGTTTCTAGAAGATGGCGACGAGGTAACGCTGCACGGTTGGTGCGAAAAGCCCGGCGCGCGCCGAATCGGCTTCGGCGCGGCACGCGGCCGCATCGAAGCAGCCTAAAAGGCATTCGTGCCTTAGATCGTCGCGGCTTCGACCCAAGAACGGAAGTACTCCGCGTCCTCGCAGCGCAGCGCCGGATCTGCCAGCTGCAGCGGCTTGAACGTGTCGATCATGACGGCGATTTCGTCGGTGGACTTCTTGCCGAGGCTCTGTTCTACCGCGCCGGGCTGCGGCCCGTGGGGCGCGCCGGCCGCGTGCAGCGTGATCGAGCCCTCTTCCACGCCGCGGCGGCTCATGAAGTTGCCGCTCACGTAGTACAGCACTTCATCGCAATCCACGCTCGAGTGGTTGTACGGCACGGGAATCGCCAGCGGATGGTAGTCGAACAGCCGCGGAACGAAGGCGCAGAAGGCTGCGCCCGGCGCTTCAAACGTGGCATGCGCGGGCGGCGGCTGATGCAGCTTTCCCGTGATCGGCGCGAACTCGTCGAGGTTGAAGGCGTACGGATAGCAATAACCGTCCCAGCCGACGACGTCGAACGGGTGGTTCTGCACGATGTAGACGGCGTTGCGTCCGCCGTTGGTGACGCGGACCTCGTACTCGCCCTGCAGCTCGACCGGCGGCTTGAGGACCGGGGAACGAAAGTCCCGCTCGTAATACGGCGCATGCTCCTCGAGTTGGCCGAACTCGTTTCGGTATTTGCGCGGGATCGTCACCGCACCGTTGGATTGATAGACGAGCATGCGGGTCGGAGAGGCCGGCGCGACGCGGTAGATCGTGCCGGTAGGAATCACGAGATAGTCGCGTTCGCGATAGGCTAACTCTCCGAACTGCGTTTCGATGGCGCCGGTTCCGTGATGGACGAAGATTAGCTCGTCGCCGCCGGTGTTCCGATAGAAGTACTCCATCGGCGCCGTCGCTTGAGCGACCGAGATGAGAACGTCGTCGTTGCCGAGCAGCGGCGTGAGCGACTCAATTGGATCGTCGCCCTTCAGCTCCAACGACTGCGTCTTGAGGTGGCGGTTGCGCAACGGCTCGTTCACCGAGAGCTTCGCGGGTGGTCGCTTCCAGGGGCGCACGTCGAGCGTCGCGGTCGGCGGCCGCAGATGGTAGAGCAGCGAGTAGACGCTCTCGAATCCCTTGGTCGAGAACAGCTCTTCGGCATAAAGCCCGCCGTCGGGCCGCCGGAACTGGATGTGACGTTTCGGCGGCAGCTCCCCGGCGCGGACGTACGACGGCATTACGCGCTCTCGCTCGCTAGCACGGCGCGTTCCGTTGCACAAAAGCCGTTCTCGCGGTGGGAGCCGTCGCAGAACGGCTTGGTCTGCGAGCCGCCGCAGCGGCAGAGAACGAAGTTCTCGCCTTCGACCGTATGCTGGTTGCCGTCCGCGTCGATAAGCGTCACCTTGCCGCGAACCAGATATGGGCCGCTTTCGCGGACCTTGATGGTCACTTCATCCATCCTGCGTTACCTCGGGTTAACGCGAAGCAATTCCCTGCAACGAACCACGCGCGAGCGTATGGCCTGCGAGCAGGCGCTCGAGCTGTGGTCCGGTCAGCGGCGATTCGCGCGCAACGGAGGCGACGTCCAGCGCGTAAATCGTGAAGTTGTAGTGGTGTGCCGGACCGGGCGGCGGACAGGGCCCATGGTAGCCCGGCTTGCCGGTGCTCGTGAGCCCGAGTTGGTTGCTGCGCAACCTCACGCCGAGTGCCAGCGTCCGCGAGGATGCCGGAAGATTGTAGACGACCCAATGGTAGAACCCGCCTGCCATCGGCGCGTCCGGATCGTGCATGATGAGGGCCAGCGACTTTGCGGCTTGCGGTGGCGCGCTCCATGAGAGCGCAGGCGAGCGGTTCTGACCGGCGCATTCCCGCGCCATGAAGGGCAGCCCGATACGCCCACCGGCGGAGAAGCTGGCGCTGCGGATCTGCATGGCTGGCATTGCCGCGACGAGCAGCGCCGCGGCGGCAAGGGTAACGGCACGCATCATGAGCGTATGGTATCATGGCGTGGCCATGATGGGAGTTGGGCTTCACGCGGCGTAACCTCGTGAACCCCGCCAGAACCGGAAGGTAGCAACGGTAAACGAGCCCTTACGGGCGCCGTGAACCACCTGACTCTCGTCGTGGTGCCTGTACAGTTATGACGCCTATGACACCGATCGAACTCTCGGCCGCGGCTCTGATCGGCGCGTTGATCGCGCTGCTGATCTACCATTTCGCCGCCGTGCGCCCGGCCCTCGCTGTGTTGCACGCCTCGGCCGAGCTGCACGACGGGCTGCTCTCGGGCGGCGCGAGCGGCGCGGGCGAACGGTTTACTGCGCTGGAACGCACCGGCCGGGAGAACGGCGCCGCACTCGCGGAGCTGACGCGCCGCGTTGGCGGCCTCGAGCGGCTGGCGCAGAGCGATCTCTCCCGGGTGGGGTTCGTGCGTTACGACGCCTTCGCCCCGGAGGGCGAGCCGGGTTTTTCGTACGCGCTGGCATTGCTCAACCGCGAGGGCGACGGCGTGGTGCTGACCAGCATCTATTCACGCAACGACACGCGCACGTTCGGCAAGTCGGTGACCGCGTTCAAGCCGGCTGTCGAAGCCTCACCCGAGGAGTTGAAAGCCATAGAGCGGGCTCGGCTCGTCTCGTCCGACGGACCCGCGCGATGAATCTGTTCTTGTGCGACCTCTGGAACGTCCTATTGTGGGCGGTCAATATTTACACCGTCCTGCTCTTCGTCTACGCAGTCGCGTCCTGGATTCCCGACCTTCGGCGAGGACGCTGGTTCTATTGGCTCGCCTCGTTGATCGAGCCGGTGCTGATGCCGATTCGCCGCGTCATCCCGCCGTTGGGTGGCCTCGACATCGCGTTCCTGATCCTGCTGCTGGTGTTGCAGTTGCTCGTTCGCCCGGAGCTTGCCCGGTTGACGTTCGACGCCTGCGTTCCGCTCTTTTAACTCGTCAGTGGCGCTGAAAACCGAGCATCCTCACCGCCTGGATGTTGCCGAGAACGTCCGCAACTTCTGCATCATCGCGCATATCGATCACGGCAAAACGACGCTCTCCGACCGATTGCTCGAGATCACGCGTACGGTCGAAGCCCGCGAACTCGAAGAACAGGTGCTCGACGCGATGGACCTGGAGCGCGAGCGCGGCATCACGATTCGCATGCACCCGGTCACGTTGAACTACCGCGCGCGCAGCGGCGAGCCGTACCGCCTGAACCTGATCGACACACCCGGCCACGTCGACTTTTCGTACGAGGTCTCACGGTCGCTCGCGGCGTGTGAGGGCGCCGTGCTGATCATCGACGCCGCGCAGGGCATCGAGGCGCAAACCTTGGCGAACTATCACTTGGCCCTGGAGCACGATCTTGCCGTTATTCCCGTGATCAATAAGATCGATCTGCCGGCGGCCGATCCGCAACGCGTGATGCGCGAAGTCGAAGAGTTGCTCGTAATTGAGCAAAGCGAGTGCATCCTGGCCAGCGCCAAGAACGGCGTGGGCATCGAGGAGATTCTCGAGGCCATCGTGCAGCGGATTCCGCCGCCGAAGGGCCACCACGACCATCTTCGTGCGCTCGTTTTCAACGCGCAGTTCGACCCGTACCGCGGCGTGGTGAGCTACGTGCGCGTCGTTGACGGCCGGCTATCGCCGGGGACCCGCTTCATGTCCATGGCGCACGAGCGCGTCTTCGAATGCACGGAAGTCGGAATCTTCGCGCCGCAGATGCGCGCGACGGGCTCCCTGGAGCTCGGCGACGTCGGGTACGTGATCGCGAACATCAAGTCGCTTGGCGAAATAGACGTCGGCGACACCGTCACCTCCGCGAGCGACCCGGCACACGTCGCGCTGCCCGGCTATCGCAAGGCCGTTCCGATGGTCTACTGCGGCCTCTATCCCAACGAGGGGCAGTATGACGTCTTGCGCGACGCATTGGAGAAACTGAAGCTCAACGACGCCGCGCTGGTCTACGAACCCGAGAGCTCGGTGGCGCTGGGCTTCGGTTTCCGCTGCGGATTCCTCGGCCTGCTCCACATGGAGATCGTTCAGGAACGGCTGGAGCGCAACTACGGCCTCGATCTCATCGCCACGTCGCCATCAGTCGTCTTCCGCGTGGTCGGCGCCGACGGCGGCATCCTGACGATCGACAACCCGTCGAAGCTGCCGCCGCCCAGCGAGATCCGGTCGATCGAAGAACCGTACGTGAAGGCGACGATCATCTCGCCGCCCGACTACGTTGGCGCGATCATGGAGCTCACGCAAAACCGGCGCGGAGCGCTCGGCAACATGGAATACCTGCACGACGGCCGCGTAATTCTCACGTACGAGATGCCCTTGATCGAGGTGATCGTGGACTTCTTCGACGCGCTGAAGTCGCGCACCAAGGGCTACGCGTCGCTCGACTACGAGCTCATCGGGTATCGTGAGGGCAATCTCGCGAAACTGGAGATCCTGCTCAACGGCGAGGCGGTGGACGCGCTGTCGTTCATCGTGGCGCGAGATAAGGCCGTCGCACGCGGCCGAGCGCTGGCCGAGAAGCTCAAGGAGTTGATTCCCCGCCAGATGTTCGAGGTGCCCATTCAAGCCGCGATCGGCGGAAAGGTCGTCGCACGGGAGACGGTGAGCGCGATGCGCAAGAACGTGCTCTCAAAGTGCTACGGCGGAGACATCACCCGGAAGCGCAAGCTGCTGGAGAAGCAGAAGGCCGGGAAAGAACGGATGAAGCGCGTGGGCAAGGTGGAGCTTCCCCAGGAAGCCTTCATGGCGGTGCTGCGACTGGAGTCGTGAAAGCCTATCTCGCCACTTCCAATCCCGGCAAGATTCGCGAGCTCAAGGCCATCTTCGCACGATCCGCGCTGCAACTGGTCACGCCGCGCAAGGTCAGCCAAGTCGTTGAGGACGCCGAAAGCTACACGGGCAATGCAATGCTCAAGGCCCAGGCGATGGCCGCGGAGTTGCACGCGCGCCACGTCGCGGCGGCCGTACTCGCCGACGACAGCGGTCTGGAGGTGGACGCCCTCGACGGCAGACCTGCCGTGGAGTCGGCACGCTATGGCGGCGTAGAGATCGCCTGGCCGGAGCGCCGAGCGGCGCTGCTCTCGGAGCTGCGCGGAGTGCCGCCCTATCGCCGCACCGCCCGCTTCGTTTGCGTCTTGACGCTACTGCAGCCCGGCCGAGATCCCGTCAGCGCGCGGGGTGAGGTGCACGGCTACATCCTGGAGGCCGAGGCGGGCAGCGGGGGATTCGGCTACGATCCCCTCTTTTTTTATCCGCCGTTGAATCGGAGCTTCGCCGCGCTCTCCGAGAAGGAGAAGAACGGTGTGAGCCATCGTCGCCGCGCGGGCGACGCGCTGCTGGCTTTGCTGGCGGAACGTGGATGACGTTGCGATCGCGCCGGCGACCGAAGACGACATTCGCGCGATCGCGCGCCGGCGGAAGTTCGAGGAGACCGCCTTTCGTGTAGCGCTCGAACTCACGGAGCGCGGCACCGTTTGGGCTGCGCGCGATGCTGCCGAAATCGTCGGCATCGCGATCGCGCACGACTCAGAGGAAGAACGATACGTGGGCGACCTGTTCGTCGAGCCGTCGTATCGAGGCCAAGGAATCGGGCGACGGCTCCTCGATGGCGCGTTTGCCGGAGCAGGAGAGGTCGCACGCTCGATGCTGCTCGACGAGTCGGATCGGGGCGCATATGCGCTCGCGGCGCGCTTCGGTCTCACCGCGTCGGGCGTTGTCGCTCATCTGGCGGGCGCGGTTCCACGCGAGGACGACCTCGCGCGCATGGCAGCCGGAGACTATCGCTTCGAAGTCGCGGCGCTCGATTTGGCCGCTCACGAATTCGCGTTGAATGCGCTCGACCGAGAGGCGCGCGGGACGATGCGAATGCGCGATCACCATTATTTCTCGCGGGAAGCATTCGGACAAATCTTTGCACGCAACGGCGAGCCCATCGCCTATGCGTATGTCTGGCCGGACGGACGCGTCGGTCCGCTCGCGTGCGTCTCGCCCGCGTACCTCGTGCAGGTCTTCGGTTACGTTCTCGTCACACTTAGGCGGCAGTATGGAGCGTCATGGTGTTCCGTGCTCGTGCCTAGCGCCAATCTGCGGCTCACACGCGCCGCGTTGCGCGCGAGCCTCCGGATTCAACAGTCCTTTGTCTTTGCTGCCGACTCGCCGGGTGGCGCCGTGGCAAACTACTTGGGATTTCAGAAACTGCTATTCTAGAAAACTAAAATATCCCGTTCACCAATGTGCGACCCTGTTGGCACACAGATCTCAGATAATATTGCTATGAAGCAATGCGCTAAATGTAACCAGGTTCTGCCACTCGATGCATTCACTAAGTCGGTTGCCGCGCGCCGTCGTCGTGGAGGGCTGTGCAAGCCATGTCAACGCGAATACGGCATGGCGTATTATCAAATGAACAAGATAAAAATCAATAGAACTCGGCAGTTTAACCAGATTCGGTACCGAGCGCGGAATCGCAAGAATGTAAGGGAGTATTTGACCGCGCATCCCTGCCTTGACTGTGGAGAAACCGACACCCGCGTCTTAGAGTTTGACCATGTTCGCGGTAAAAAGGAAGGAAATGTTGCCGAGCTAGTTCGGCAGGGTACGGCGTGGCAGAGGATAGTTTTGGAAATCGCGAAGTGTGAAGTACGGTGTGCGAACTGTCATCGCCGGAAGACTGTAGAGCAGCTTGGATGGCCACACGCAAACCGGGGCGTAGCTCAGCTTGGTTAGAGCGTCGCGTTTGGGACGCGAAGGCCGGACGTTCGAATCGTCTCGCCCCGACCATATGCAGCATGGTATCCTTGAAAGGATGCCTTGCCCGGCGCCCGTGGTCTAACTTGGATAAGGCACGAGTCTTCTAAACTCGAAGATGGGGGTTCGAGTCCCTCCGGGCGCATGCTATACTCTCGTTTCGTGGTGACTGTAGCTCAGCTGGTTAGAGCGTCGGTCTGTGGAACCGAAGGCCGCGGGTCCGAATCCCGTCAGTCACCCCACCTATCATGGAGGAGCGTACAAAAGCGTTGCGTAGAATCGAGGATCATATTGCGCGCCTTTAGCTCAGTCGGTAGAGCAGCGGCCTTTTAAGCCGTTGGTCCCGGGTTCGAGTCCCGGAGGGCGCAAAATTTTTGCGGACGCGCCGAACGAACTGGGGTCCCCGAGCGATCGGAGATCGCTTGGGGTAAAGTCCCGGAGGGCGCAAAATTTTGAACGTGCACCGCTAGCTCAATGGTAGAGCAGCTGACTCTTAATCAGTTGGTTCCAGGTTCGAGTCCTGGGCGGTGTAAAGATTACGAACCCTTACAACTGTAAGGGTTCTTCTTTTTTGCGCGCACCTAGCCCACGCGGAACGGTTCGCTGCTCGATGCGCACAGTGTCGAGCACTATGACCAATGTCGCATGGCGGTAACGCCACCATCACACACAGATCTTCCACTGCCCCGTACTTTTTGTTCCCAGTCCTGGTAAATTCTCTCCCCTATTTCTAGGGGAAATTTTCGCGGTTGATGGGGGCCGGAAGGAACGGGCGCAAAGCGGCATCTTCGCACCTGCCACGATTCGTGGATTTGATGGTGACCAGACAATCGCATGCGACAAAACGCACAATGAAAGGCAAGGGAAAATGACCCGACTACTTCTGATCGCTCCTATCGCAGTGCTCGTCGGCTGTGCCGGCGGTGCCGCGAGTGGTGTTGCGCCCAGCAATCCCGCCGTCAGGACGGCGACTGCAATTCATCCCGCAAGCACGTCCTGTTACAACCGCCGTCGCTTCGTCAAAGAGCGGACGATGTTCAAGCACGGCATAATCGAACTGAAGACGTATGACCCGACGGCCTACTACACAACGATGGTGGTGTGGAATCACCTGCGCGATCAGAGCGTAACCGTGTGGCCTGAGAACGATTCCGCCGAGGCGATGACGGTCCCGGCCGGCCTCCGGGCACCGATGCGCAGAACGATCACTACACCGAATCGCCATCTTCTCGTACAGCAGGAGAACACCACGAGAGACCTAGGGCCAGGCGTGGAAGTCAACGGCATGGTCTGCACCCAGTAAACGATGATCGTCTCTTAGACAGCCGCTTCAGGTGCGGAGCCTGAAGCGCGCGCGAGAACCAAGCCCTGCAGCACCATAGGAACCTGCAGGGCTTTTTCGTGAACACATCGGCATGAAGGTTACCCTCGGCTTCGTTGCGGTGGCAGTTCTCTCGCTGCTCGGTCCTCAACGCGGCGACGCGGCCGTGCCGAAATTTTGTAGCGGCTGTAATTTCGCGGGCGGTAACCTGGCGGGTTCAATCTTCGACGACGGCACGTACGTCGGCGTCAATTTCGAAGGGGCCGATCTGCGCGGCGCCTCGTTTCGCGGCGCACGGCTGGTGGCGATTAACTTCGACGGCGCCAACCTGGAGAACGGCGCCTTCGATGGAGCACAGTGCACGGCGTGCAACTTTAGCGCTGCGAAGCTTTCTGGGGCGACCTTTACGAAGGTCACAATGTTGGCCGCAAACTTCAAGAACTTCGCAGCAAGAGTCGACGATGCACAACTACGTTCGCTCCTGTCGGGGTGCGTGAGTTGCAACTTCAGCGGAGCGGAGCTGGCAGGGCGGGACTTATCCGGGGCGACATTGCTGTCCGTCGATCTGTCGGGCGCCGATCTGCGCGGCACCCGATTCGATGGGGCGGTGCTGTGTTGGGAGACGATCGAAGGGACTAAAGCGCAAATCGGTTGCGACACGATGGCCAACGCCCAAACCGCCGCTGCCAGCTTCGCCGAAGTTATGAGGTGCGAGGATCCGATCGCGCGCAGAGCCTGCACTCTCGTCGACGCGAAAACGCTGATCCAGAAGGCCGGCTCGCCTTTGCAGGGTGCGGTCCTGCCGTGACCAATAACCGGGGTCGCCGGGCAAGTGGCGGAACTGGCAGACGCGCTGGATTTAGGTTCCAGTGGGGCAACCCGTCAGAGTTCGAGTCTCTGCTTGCCCACGGGCAGAGAGCAGTTGCTTGTGAGAGTTTATGCGCGGAAGTAGCTCAGTGGTAGAGCATCGCCTTGCCAAGGCGAGGGTCGCGAGTTCGAATCTCGTCTTCCGCTAATTATCTATGAGAACCTCAACGCTGACTCGTATCGCGCCGACGCAGGTCGCGCTAGAATTCTCGATCGACGATCACGAGCTTGCCGCCGCCGAAGAGCGCGCGTTTCGCAAGCTATCCAAGGACGTCCGGTTGCCGGGATTCCGTAAGGGGAAAGTTCCGCGCAAGATCTTCGAGCAGAACTACGGCAGCCAGGCGGTAACGTCGCAAGCCGTAGACGACGTCGTTCCGCAGCTCTACGCCCGCGCGCTCGAAGAGCACGCGCTGAGCCCCGTACAACGCCCCACCGTCGAGGTGCTGGAAGAGGCCGATGGGCGCCCGAGCAGGCTCAAGGCCACGGTCGAAGTTCGGCCGGAGATCGTTCTGCCGCCGTATCGCGGCGTTGCCGTCGCGCGGCCGCCTGCAAGCGTGAGCGAATCGGACGTGGACCGTAGCCTGACGGCCCTCGCGAAGGAACGCGGTACGCTCCTTCCGGTGGACCGGCCGGCTGCGATGGGCGACGTCGCGACGGTCGACTTCGAAGGCAAGGTTGACGGAACACCGTTCGAAGGGGGACGCGGCGAGAACGAAATCGTCGAGCTGAGCGAAGGGCGGTTCCTCCCCGAGTTTCTCTCCGGCATCGTCGGCATGCGCGCCGGAGCGAGCAGAAGCGTCGAAGTGCATTTTCCTCCGGACTATCGCGCAACGGAACTGGCCGGTAAGACCGCCGACTTTAGGATCGCGCTGAAGGACCTCAAGGAGTACGAGCTGCCCCCGCTCGACGACGAGTTCGCAAAGCAAGTCTCGAACCACCAAGGCATCGCCGAGCTTCGTGCCGACGTGCGCCGTCGGCTCGAAGCAATCGCGACCGCCCGCGCGCGTCAAGCCATGGGAAACGCCATCATGTCGCAGCTGCTCGCCGCGGCGGACTTTCCGCTGCCGCCCTCGCTGGTCGAAGCCGAAGTTTCACGCATGAGCGAGGACCTCCCGGAGAATGCGGAACCCGAGATGCGGGAGTCGCTGCGTTCGTCGGCGGAGTCGAACGTCAAGGCGACGCTCTTGATCGAAGAGATCGCAAAGGCCGAGAAGATCACGGCCTCGCCGGCGGACGTCGCGCTGGAGCTCGAGGTGCTCGCTCGGCGTTACGGGCAGCCGGTTGGGCGAATCCGCAAGGCCCTCGGCAACAACGTCGCATCCATTGTCGACGGAATCGTCCGGAATAAGACGCTTGACTTCCTTATAGATAACGCCGTGGGGTTCAACGAAGAAACTCCGCGGCCGGCGTCGTAGTTAAGGCCGTTGTATGGGACACTTGGTACCGATGGTCGTCGAGCAGACCGCGCGCGGCGAACGCGCGTACGATATCTATTCTCGTCTGCTGAAGGACCGAATCGTTTTCGTGGGCGGCCCGGTTGACGACCATTTGGCGAGCCTGGTGATCGCGCAGCTTCTCTTTTTGGAGAAGGAAGATCCCGACAAAGACATCGACATGTACCTCAACAGCCCCGGAGGCAGCGTTACGGCAGGGCTCGCCATGTACGACGCGATGCGTTTCATCAAACCGGATGTGGCGACGATTTGCATGGGCTTCGCCGCCTCGATGGGCTCCATTCTGCTCACCGGCGGCGCACCCGGCAAGCGATACGCGCTGCCGAACTCGAAGATTGTGATCCATCAACCCTGGGTCTCCCAGATCGGCGGACAGGCCACCGACGTGGAGATCGCCGCTCGGGACCTGATCGCGACCCGCCAGACGGTCGCACGAATCTACGAACAGACGACCAAGAAACCCCTGGACCAGGTGCTGAGGGATATAGAGCGCGACTATTACATGACCGCCCAAGAGGCCAAGGATTACGGGATAATCGACCAGATCATCGAAAACCGGCAAGGTCTACCGGTACCGGCGTAAGAGCAGAGCAAGGAGATCGGTTCGGAATGTTCCGATTCGGGGACGATAAGGGCCAACTCAAATGCAGTTTCTGCGGCAAGTCGCAGGAGCAGGTGCGCAAGCTTATCGCCGGCCCCGGCGTCTATATTTGCGACGAGTGCATCGAGCTCTGCAACGAGATCATCGAAGAAGAGCTGTATAAGAACGTCGACGAGCACCTGCGGCTTCGGAACATACCGAAACCCAAAGAGATCAATCACATCCTCAATCAGTATGTGATCGGCCAAGAGCGTGCCAAGAAATCACTTGCCGTCGCAGTCTACAACCACTACAAGCGCATCAACGCGGGCGGTACGGCCGACGACGTGGAGCTGCAAAAATCAAACATTCTGCTCGTCGGTCCGACGGGGTCAGGGAAGACCTACCTGGCGCAAACCCTCGCCAAGATCCTCGACGTTCCGCTCGCGATGGCCGACGCGACCTCGCTCACCGAAGCCGGCTACGTCGGCGAAGACGTCGAGAACATCTTGCTCAAACTCATCCAGGCAGCGGACTACGACGTCAAGCGCGCCGAAAAGGGAATCGTCTACATCGACGAGATCGACAAGATCGCTCGTAAGAGCGAGAATCCGTCGATCACCCGCGACGTCTCCGGTGAGGGCGTGCAGCAGGCTCTGCTGAAGATCCTCGAAGGAACCACGGCCAACGTGCCGCCGCAGGGCGGCCGCAAGCACCCGCATCAAGAGTTCATACAAATTGACACGACGAACGTGTTGTTCATCTGCGGGGGAGCCTTCGACGGGTTAGAGCGCATGATCGAATCGCGCGTGGCCGCCAACAACATGGGCTTTCGCGCACAGCCGGAGGGTAAACGAGAGGTTCGCGTCGGCAAGCTGCTCGCGCAGCTGATGCCGGAAGACTTGCTGCGCTTCGGACTGATCCCGGAGTTTATCGGCCGCCTGCCCATCGTCGTGACCCTCGACGCGCTCGATGAGCTGGCGCTCCGGCGTATCCTCACGGAGCCCCGCAACGCATTGGTCCGCCAGTTCCAGAAGATCCTCAACATGGACGGCGTGGATCTGCAGTTCACCAAGGAGGCGTTGATCGCGATCGCCACCAAGGCGCAAAGCCGCAAGACCGGGGCCCGCGGTCTGCGCTCGATCTTGGAAGAGACGATGTTGGAAGTGATGTACGACTTGCCGTCGTTGCAAGGCGTGAAGAAATGCGTCGTCAACAAAGACGTCATCGAAAAGAGAGAGTCGCCGACGCTGGTCTATCATAACCACGACCACAAGAAAGACATGCCGGCGTAATACTCGGGGTGCGCCGCCCTCGCCAGCAAGAGGCTGCGTAGCAGCGGCCGCTGAACGCTGGGCAACCGATGGACCTTCCGAAACACTACGATCCCGCAGCGGTCGAGCCGCGCCTTTACGAACGCTGGGAACGTAACGGTTATTTTCACGCGGAGCCCGATGCGGCGCGTCCGCCGTTCATCATTTGCATGCCGCCGCCGAACGTGACGGGGCGGGCTCATCTGGGGACTGCCTCGACGTTCACGGCGATGGACGTGCTCACGCGCTACCACCGGATGCTCGGCAACAATGCCGACTGGCTTCCCGGGACCGATCACGCCGCCATCGCGACCGAGGCCGTTTTGGTGCGTGAGCTCGCAAGAGAGGGAACGCGGCGGGAATCGCTGGGGCGCGAGCGATTCGTCGAACGCGCCTGGGAGTGGTCGCGCACGTACGGCGGCGCAATCGAAACGCAGTTCCGGCGCCTCGGGTTCGGGCCCGACTGGCAGCGCTCGCGCTTCACCATGGATGAAGGTCTCTCGGCCGCGGTAAGGCGGGTCTTCGTCCAGCTCTACCGCGAGGGATTGATCTATCGCGGCACTCGACTCGTCAACTGGGATCCCGCCGGACAGACCACGGTCTCGGACGCCGAGTTGGAACGCGTCGAACGCGACGGCATCCTGTGGCGCATTCGCTATCCGTTCGATCGGGACGAAACGTCCACGGGCATCGAGATCGCCACCACGCGCCCCGAAACGATGCTCGGCGACGTCGCGATCGCGGTACATCCAAGCGATTCGCGCTACGCCGGCGCCATCGGACGCAGCGTGTGGCTCCCTCCGTTATTACAGCGCGAGATTCCCGTCATCGCCGACGACGCGGTGGATCCGGAGTTCGGAACGGGCGCGGTGAAGGTGACGCCCGCACACGATCCGCTCGACTACGAGATCGGCGTTCGCCACGGCCTCGCGATGCCTGGAGTGATTGACCTCGACGCGCGCATAACAGGAGCCGACGTGGATGTGGGCACCTTTGCGGGGCTCGGTCGCTTCGCGGCGCGCGATCGCATTCTCGAGGAACTCCGCGCGGAGGGGCTGCTCCTGGCGAGCGCGCCGCATCGTCACGCGATCGCGATCAGCGAGCGCACCGGCGATATCGTCGAACCCCTCCTGTCCCTGCAATGGTTCGTCAAGATGGCGCCGCTGGCCGAGCCGGCATTGAAAGCATACCAGGAGGGCAAGCTTCGGTTCGTGCCCGAGCGGCACGGAAAGACCTACGAATACTGGCTGCGCAACATTCGCGACTGGAACGTCTCGCGCCAAATCTGGTGGGGCCATCAGCTTCCGGTCTGGTACACCGACGCCGGCGACGAGATCGTCGCAGAAAGCGAAGACGAGGCGCTCGAGCTGGCGCAGCGGCAATACGGTACGCGCACCTTGCGGCGCGACAGCGATACCATGGACACGTGGTTTTCGAGCGGCATTTGGCCGTTCTCGATCCTGGGCTGGCCCGATGCGACGCCCGAGCTGCGCTGCTGGTATCCGTCCCAAGTCCTGGTCACGGCCGGCGAGATCATTTTCCTGTGGGTCGCGCGCATGGTGATGCTCGGGCTCCACTTCATGGGGCGAGTGCCCTTCCCCGACGTGCTGATCACGCCCACCGTCTTCGACGAAGTGGGACGTAAGATGTCGAAGTCGCTCGGCAATGCGATCGATCCGCTGGTCCTCGCGGAGACGTACGGCGCCGACGCGACCCGCGTGTCGATTCTGCGGCAGATGCGTCTTGAGAATCAGGAGCTGCGCTACCAGGAGTCTCGCTGCGAAGAGGCCCGTAACTTCAACAACAAGGTGTGGAATGCGACGCGCTACATCGTAGGCTTGCCGGAAGGCCTGCCCAAGGCGATGGTTCTGCCCGCCCGCGAGACCTTGACGCATGCGGACCGTTGGATCCTTACGCGCCTTCACGAGACGATCGTCGCCGTCGACGCGTTCCTTGCCCGTTACGACTTCGGAAACGTGGCGGAGACCGTGTGGCGCTTCATCTGGTACGAGTTTTGCGATTGGTATGTGGAAGCGACAAAGGCTTCGGCCAATCGCGCCACGCGGGCCGGTGTGCTGTCGTTCGTTTGGAATAACGCCATGCGAGTGCTGCACCCGATAGCACCCTTCATCAGCGAAGAGGTATGGCTCGCGCTTCCGCACGATGGGCCGACGATCGTAACTGCGGCATGGCCCGATGCGCAGGAAGTGCCCACGTTCGATCGAGACGCCCGGGATTTCGAGCGCTTGCAACGGACGGTCGAGCGCGTTCGCAACGTGCGCGCCGCGATCGGCCTCCATCCTCGAGCGCGCGTCGAGATCGACGTCCCCGAGGACGTTCCCGAGGAGCTCTGCGACCTCTTGGCGCTGCAGACAGCGGCGACGGTGGAGCGCTCTGCCGCCGTGGGAAAGACGCTCGATGAGGCCCTGGCGGCCGTCTCGGTCCGCGCCCCGCGCGGCATTCTCGAGGAGCGTTATCGGAAAGATCTCAAGACGTTGCAAATGGAGATCGACCGCGGCGAAAGGAAGCTCGGCAACGAGTCATTCGTGGCTAAGGCTCCCGCGAACGTCGTTGCAAAAGAGCGCGAAAAACTCGACGGCTATCGCGCCGAGCTTGCGCGCGTTGAAGCCGCGCTGCATGCTTTGAAAGAACCCGCGTGAGCGGTACGGAGAGCCGGATCTTGATCGGCGGCAACGAGATCGCGCGAATTATCGCGCGACTCGCGCATCAAATTCTCGAGCCTGAGGAGTCACAAGACGGCCTCGTGCTGCTCGGCATTCGGCGCGGCGGAGAGGCGCTGGCCATTCGGCTCGCGGCGGATATAGAAAGGATCAGCGGCTGCGCGCCCGCACTCGGGTTTCTCAACATCAACCTCTATCGAGACGACCGAGTCACGCACGAGTTGCCCGACTCGCGGATTCCGGTGGACCTTCCGGGCCGCACCGTCGTCATCGTGGACGACGTACTCTACACCGGACGCACCGTGCGGTCCGCCCTCGACGCGGTCACCGATCTCGGGCGTCCGGCGGCGATGCGGCTCTGTGTGCTCATTGACCGAGGCCTGCGTGAGCTGCCGATCCGCGCCGATTACGTCGGGCGCTTCGTTCCGACGCTGCCGCGAGAGCGCGTGCGCGTCGCGTTGCAGCCGCAACGGACGGAGTCGGATCAGGTCACCATCTCGGAAGACGGCTAGGCGTGCGAATACGCCGGAGCCTGATCGACCTGGACGACCTGACGCCGCGGGAGCTGGCCTATGTTTTCGAGCGCACGGAACAGTTCGAGGCCGCGCCACCGGGGGCGCTGCTCGACGGCTTCGGCTGCGTCAACATGTTTTTCGAAGAGAGCACGCGCACGTTCACGTCGTTCAACCTCGCCGAGTTGCGGTTGGGCGCAGCGGTTGTCAACCTCGCTCCAAGAGACCTGAGCCTCGCGACGAAGGGGGAGACGCTCGAAGATACCGCGCTCACGCTTGGCGCGCTCGGCGTTTCGATTATCGTCGTGCGCCACCACGAGCCGGGGTTTCCGCAGCGCGTCGCGCTGGCATTCGACGGCCACGTGGTGAACGCGGGTGATGGCGTTCACGCCCATCCCACGCAGGCACTACTCGACATCTACACGCTCTTGGAAGAGTTTGGCGAGCTGAAGGGGCGTTCCGTTGGGATCGTGGGTGACGTTCTGCACAGCCGGGTCGCACATTCGACCATTCGCGGCCTGCAACGCCTCGGCGCAGCGGTCGTCTTGATCGGACCGGAATGCTTTCTGCCGCACGATTACGCCGACGAAGGCATCACCATCGAGCGAGACTTCGACGGCGTCCTCCCGCAGTTGGACGCGATTGTGCTGCTGCGCATTCAGCGGGAGCGCTTCGTCGAGATGCCCATTACCGATGAAGAGTACGTCAGCGGGTATCGCCTGGACGAGCGCCGCCTCGCGCAGCTTCGCAGCGAGGCGATCGTCATGCATCCCGGGCCCTATAATCGCGGCATGGAGCTCGACGACTCCGTCTTGGAGTTTGCCGGATGGCGCTACCTCAAGCAAGTGCATCATGGCGTCGGCATCCGCATGGCCGTTCTCGACTTCTTGGTTAACGGGCGGCGATGAGCCGCGGCAGCCTGTTGATCAAAGGCGGACGATTGGTCGATCCGTCGTTGCCGCTCGATGGGCTGCGCGACGTGCGCATCCTCCGCGGCATCGTGTACGAAATCGGCGACGGCTTGGAGCCCGCGGCGG
>JAFAXS010000047.1 GCA_019240755.1 Vulcanimicrobiota bacterium | reverse complement strand
GCGCTGGACGTCCGCGCCCGGCGCATCACCGAGGGCATGAAGCTTGTCGCGGCCTACGCCATCGCCGCGATCGTCACCGAAGAGGAGCGCAGCGCCGAATACGTGATTCCCAGCGTCTTCGACGCGCGCGTCGTTGACGCGGTCGCGAAGGCCGTCGGCGCGAAGGCGGTGGAAGAGGGCGTCGCCCGCCGCATCCCGACGAAAGACCAAACCGAAGACTCCGTCACGATGTCATCCTGACGTCAGGATGGCAATTTTCGCCTTGATATCAGGGTCCGCTCTTCGGTCCGGATGCGCCAAGAAAGCAGCGAGGCGTTGAGGATCGAGAAGACGATCGCGATTTCGACTGCGCCGAACGCGAGCGGCAGTATCGCGATCTCCGCGCACACGACGATGTAGTTGGGGTGACGAAAAATTCGGTACGGACCGCGGCGGACGAGGGGTTCGCCGGGCACGCTGATAATGCGCGTGGTCCAATACGGTCCGAGCGCCGCGATTGTCCAGGCGCGCAAGAACTGCAGCGCCGCGTATAGTCCCAGCAGCCACAAGTTCGGGCGCGCGGAGGCAGGGATGAAAATCGCCATGCTCGCGAGCCACGCCGCGTGCAGCACCACGATGAACGGATACTGGATCGCGCCGGTTTCGACGCCGCCGCGCGCCAGCAGCCGGCGGGTGTTGAGCGCAGAGTAAAAGAGCTCGACGAGGCGCTGCAACGCAACGACCGCGAGGGCGATATAGAGCGCCGTCAAGTTGGGGTGTTTTCGAGCAGCGTGAAGCCGGCGGTGAAGCCGGGACCCAACGCGGAGACCAGCGCGCGACGCCACGGGCCGTCGCGCAGCGAGCGTTCGAGGACGAACATCACCGTCGCCGCCGACATGTTGCCGTAGTCGCGGAGCACGCCGCGGGCGTCGGAAAGCGTTCCCGGCTGTAGTTCGAAGGCGACCTCGAGCGCGTCGAGCACCTTCGCTCCACCGGGATGGCAGATGAACCGGTCTACGTCGCTCAACTTGAGATCGTACTGTGCTAAGAATGCGGCTGCGACGTCATGGAGCCTGCTCGTCACGAGCTCGGGAATGTCGCGGGAGAATATTGCGCGTAATCCGTCGTCGGTGACGTCCCAGCCCATGATGTCCAGCGAGTCGGGCCACGTATACTCCCCGTTTGCGATGACGCCGGGACCGGCACCGCTGCTGCACAGCAGCGCGGCAGCGGCGCCGTCGCCAAATAAGGCCGTCGCAACGATGTTGCTCTTCGTGAAATCGTCGCGGCGAAATGAGAGCGCGCACAGCTCGACCACTAGGAAGAGGACGAGCGCGCCCGGATTCGCGCGCGCCATCGCCGCCGCGCGAGCCAAACCGATCGCCCCACCCGCGCAACCGAGTCCGAAGATCGGCAGACGTTCGATCGTGCGGCGCAAGCCCAACCGCTCCATGAGCAGCGCATCGAGGCTTGGCGTCGCGATGCCCGTCGTGGAGACGGCGACGATCGCGTCGATCTCTTCGCTACGGCGACCCGCGCGGCGCAGAACGTCGCGCGTCGCCGATTCTAGTAAATCCAGTGCGGAATCCAAGTAGACGCGGTTACGCTCCGGCCACCCGTGCAGATCCTCGTACCATTCGATCGGCACGCACGAATAACGGCGCTCGATGCCGGTGTTGCCGAACATCGGCAACAACCGCACGATCTCCGGCGATCGCGGGCCGAGCGCCAGTTCGATGCGGCGCATCACCTCGCGTTGTCCCAGCGCGTACGGCGGAATCGCCGTCGCCACATCGAGAACGCGGGCGCGAGCCCTCATCGGGCAGCGCTCTGCTGCTCCGGCAGGGTCCGCGCAGCGTGCATGGTAATGCCAACCTCCCGTGTCGTCTAGGCCGTTCATAGCGGCGCTCGGCGTCGCCGCGCTTTTAGGCGCCGGCGGCCGCCCGGCTCCGTTAATCGTCTATTCGGCGCCGGCGGGAACCCGACCAACCGGCGCCGATCGAATCCATCCAAGCAACGCCATCCTTCCCGATGGCCGTCTCGTCGCGCCCTCCGGGGCGAACGCGTTCATCGGCGCGCGTCCATTCGCGCTCGCGCTCACGCCCGACGGTCGCTTCGCTATTCTTTCCAACGGCGGGGCCGGCTCTTCCCTCAGCGTCATCGATACGCGAACGATGCGCTCGGCGGCTGTAGTCCGCGATCCCGCCGGCGCCATCTTCACCGGCGTCGCGGTCTCCACCGATCCGGAGGACCGCGCGCGAACCGTCGTGCTCGTATCCGACGCGGGCACGGGCGTCGTGCGCACGTACGCGCTCGGCACCGACGGGCAACTCACGAGCTCGGGCTCGGCGATCGCGTTGCCGCCTGATGCAATGCACGCATCGTTCCCGACGGGCATCGCCGTCACGGCGGATGCCCGAACGGCGTATGTGGCCGACACTTTAGGCGACCGGGTCATTCCAGTCGACCTGGCGCAGCGTACGGCGCTCCCGGCGGTTGCTGCGGGCAACTTCCCGATGCACGTCGCTGCAAGCGCGAATCAGGTCATCGCCAGCGCGAGCGGCCTCTCGCGCTACTCGCCGGTTGCCACGCCCGTCCCGTCGCCGCAGTTTGCCGCTCCGACGTTCGATCCGTCGGTTTCGTCGTCGCTCACCGTCTTTGAGCTGCTTGCGTCGAGCGCAATCGGCGATCCGGAGAGCGTTCCGATGGACCGGGCGCCGGACGGCACGGAGGACGTCGGCGGCGCCTCGCCCGGCGCGACGGTCGTAAGCCGCGACGGCCAGTATGCGTACGTCGCGCTCGCCAACGTCGACCGCGTCGCGGTCGTCGCGCTCCATCCGCAGCCGCACGTCGTTCGCGGGCTCGATCTGCGTTTGTATCCGGGAGCGCCGTACGGCGCGCAGCCGAGCGCCGAGGCGCTCAGTCCCGACGGCAAACGGCTCTACGTCGCGCTCGCGGGCCTCAATGCCGTGGCGGTCTTGGATGCGAAGCGCGCCGCGCGGTATCGTTACGGGCTGATTCCGACCGGCTGGTATCCCACTGCCATGCAGCTGTCGCGCGACGGCCGTTATCTCTACGTCGCCGCCGCGAAGGGCGTCGACGGACAAGGGACGTTGCAGCGCATTGACTTGAAGCGAACCTACCTCGTGCGGGCGACGCTCGACGCGCTACGCTACAATCGAACGCCGCGCGTCGCCCGGTTCGACCCCGTGATTCCGCCACTGGGCTCGAACAGACGCAGCGAAACGATCGATCACGTCGTCTACGTCGCGTTTGGGTCGCAGAGCTACGACGCGATGCTGGGCGACTTGACGGACGCATCGGACAAAGCATACGGCAACGGCGACCCCGCACTGAACCGATATCCCGCAACGGTCACGCCGAATCTGCACGCCTTGGCGCGCAGCTATGCCCTGGCGGAAAATTTTTACGCGGCGGATGCGCTTCCGGAAATCGCGAGAGAGTTCGCACTCGCGGGCGGCGCCACGCTCTATCAACAGAGCATCGCGTTGGCCGGCGCACGCGCGGGTTCGCTCGGCGAGCTCGGAGACGATCCGGAAGATTACGGACGCGGCGGCTACATCTTCAACGCACTCGCCCGCGGCGGCTTAACGTACCGCGACTATGGCGCGCTTCTGCAGCTCTCCGGGTTCGACGGATCGGCGTACCATCTGGACGTGCCGGCGTTGGCGGCGCTCAGTGGGAACGTCGACCTGCAGTATTCGAACGCTGCGACCAAGCCGCTCGAGAAGCCGGTCCAGAAGCCGAACGAGAAACGGAACGAGAAACCGAGCGCGCGTGCGCCCGAAGTTGCTACAACCCCGAGCGCGTCAATGCGCGCGGACGAGTTCGTTAACGACATGCAGCGCTACGTCGCGAGCGACCGGATGCCGAACTTCGTGTACGTCTCACTGCCCGCCCCGGCGGACCTCGCGGCGGTCACCGACGCGGACCGCGCGCTGGGGAAGATCGTCGAGTACATTTCCCACACGCCGCACTGGAGTTCGACTGCGATCTTCATTGTGGGCGAGGGCCTCGACGGAACCGCTCTCGATCACGTCAGCCCGCTGCGCAGCTATGCAATCGTCGTTTCGCCGCTCGCCAAACGCGCCTATCTGGGCGACGCGCATCTCAGTGAGGCCGGCGTTCTGAAAACGGAGGAAGAGATCTTCGGCCTGCCCGCACTGAGCTTGAACGACTTGCTGGCCTCGGATTTCAGCGGCTTCTTCGCGACCGCACCGGCGCCGGAGCCGTTTCAAGCCCAATGACGGCGCATCCGTTGAGGTTCGGCCCTCGCCTGATCGGCACGCCGACGGGCCGTTTGGACGCCGCCGTCTTAGTGAAGCCCTCAGCGCGAATCGCGGACGGTAAGGCGCTGATCGGAGAGCCGGCGCCGATCTACTCCCGTGCGCTCGAGCAGCACGACGTGCTGCGCAAGCGGCTCGAGTACTTCGGCGTGAAGGTAGAAATCGTGGAAGCGCGCGGCGGCGATCCGGCCGAGTGCGCGGCCGGCGACGCTGCAATTGTCTTCGAGGACGGCGCCGCGATCATGCGGCTCACATCGCCGGCGCGACGCGCCGAAGCCGATCGCATGGAGGCGGAGCTCTCGCGGCTCGACGTGCCGCTCGCCGGACACGTTGCGGCACCGGGCCTGCTCGACGGCAACGACGTCATGCTCGTCGGCGAGACGGCGTTCGTCGGCGTGGGAGACCGCGGCAACGAGCTCGGCCGCGACGGTTTTGCGAAGCTGGCCCAGAGTCACGGCTACCGGGTGGTCACGGTTTCGCTCGCGCCCGGCGTCCGGGCGTTGCGCGCGGTGATGGGTGCCGTTGCTCGAGATACGATCGTGGTCGGATCGGGCAGCGCCGAGCTTAATGCATTCGCCGGCTTCAAGACGATCGTATTGGAACCGGGGGAGGATATGGCCGCGGGTGTCGTGTGCCTCGGGGAGCGTCACGTTTTGGCAGACATTCGGTATCGCACCGCGATCCCAATGATGCGCCGCGCCGGAATCACGGTCGAGGCCATCGATCTCTACGAGTTTACCAAGCTCGGCATCACGCCCTCAATGCTGGTACTCGCGCTCAAGCGCGAGTAGCACCGATGCGGATCGCCGCCCTCTCCGACATTCATGGCAACTTGCTCGGGCTCGATGCGTGCCTCGCGGATCTCGCTTCGCAGGGCGGTGCGGATGCGGTCGTGGTCGCGGGCGATCTTTGCCTGGACGGACCCAAACCTAAGAAAGTGTTGCAGCGGCTCGAAGAAATCGGCGCTGCGTGCGTGCGCGGCAACACCGATCGCTACATCGGTGACGACGCGTCCGAGGAAAAGTTCAGCCAAATGGAAGCCTCACAGATCGCTTGGACTCGCCGCGAGATCGGCGACCGCTGGTGCTCCTGGCTGCAGGCACTCCCCTTCGCGTTGCGCATCGGCGACGACGCCAACCAACTGCTGATCGTGCACGCCAACCCTACGACCGACGACGAACACCTATGGCCGGACGCCGGCGATGCCGAGTTGGAGCGGTTGATCGGGAGCGAGGCGGCCGCGGCGATCGCGTTCGGCCATCTACACTTGCCGTACGCGCGAATGTGGCGAGGGAAGGTGCTGGTCAACGTCGCTTCGGCCGGCTTGCCGAAAGACGGCGACCCGCGGGCGGGCTATGCGATCCTTACGGAGCGTCCGGGCGGTTGGGAAGTGAAGCACCGGCGCGTCGCCTTTGACACGAAGCGCGTTGCAACCCAACTCGCGAATTGCGGGATTCCGGGGAGTGACGAACTGATCGCAACGCTGCGTCACCACCGGTATAAGAAATTAAAGAATTATATCCCGTAAACTCACGACCCGTTCGGCCACCTGCCATAGATGTGGAGCGGCTCGTAAAATGCTACGGCACTTTCACGGCGGTCGACGGTATTTCGCTGCAGGTGCGCGAGGGAGAGTTCTTCGGTTTCTTGGGGCCGAACGGCGCCGGTAAGACGACGACGATCAATGCGATCGCGGGGCTCGCGCACAAGAGCGGCGGCAGGATTGCCGTTTTCGGCCACGATAACGAGCGCGACTGGCGCCGCGCGCGACGCCTCGTGGGACTGTCGCCGCAGGAGTACAACTTCGATCGGTATCTCTCGCTGCGCGACGTGTTGATCTTCGCCGCGGGCTACTACGGAGCGCGGGGCAAGGCGGTCGCCGAGCGCGCGGACATGCTGCTCGATCGCTTCGGTCTCACCCCACACGCGCACCGCGAATACACGAGGATCTCCGGCGGCCAAAAGCGGAGGCTTTCGTTGGCCCGCGCACTTATTCACGAGCCGCGCCTGCTGATCTTAGACGAACCGACCGCCGGCGTCGACGTCGAGCTGCGCTTGGAGCTTTGGCAGTGGCTGCGCGAACTGAATCGCGAAGGGCTGACGATCTTCTTGACGACGCACTATCTCGAAGAGGCGGAGAAGCTCTGCCGGCGGATCGCGATCATCCGCGGCGGCAAGATCGTCACGGAGAAGCCGACCGAAGAGCTCCTCGCCGCGGGCGAATCGTTGCAAGACGTCTTCCTGGAGTTAACGCGCAATTAATAGGGTTGCACTTTGGACGCTGACCAAGCGCGAGATCATTCGCAGCCTCAAGGTGATCAACCAGGTGATCTGGCCGCCGATCATCACGACGCTCTTGTACGTCTTCGTCTTCGGACTCGCGCTTGGAAGCCGGATCCCGACCGTTCAGGGCGTGACGTACGCGCAGTTTCTCATCCCGGGGCTGATCGTGCTGCAGGTGATCGACGCCTCGTACGGCGAGTGCTCGAGCTCGCTCTTTCAAGGACGCTTCATGAACTCGATCCAGGAGCTGTTGATCGCGCCGATGTCAGCGGCTGAGATCGTGGCCGGATTCATCCTCGGCAGCTTAGCGCGCGCGCTGCTCATCGCGGGATTGATCACCGCACTCGGCATTTTGCTCGTCCACAGCGTTCCGCGCGACTGGACGCTCTATTTGATCGTGATCGCGCTCGTTTCGGTGCTCTTCTCGTCGCTCGGGCTCATCTTCGGGCTCGTCGCCGAGAAGTTCGATCACATCGCGATTCTCACCACGTTCGTCATTACGCCGCTCACCTTCGTCGGCGGCGTCTTCACGTCCGCGAAGATGCTGCCGCCGACGCTTCGTAATCTCGAGCTGTTCAATCCGATCTTTTACACGATTGACGCGTTTCGGCGCAGCTACACGGGGGAGAGCGACCTCGCGCCGGCGTTTTCGCTCGCGATGATCGCGTTGCTCACCGCCGTCGCGCTCGGCATCGCGCTGCGCTTGACCGCGACCGGGTACAAGCTGCGAACCTGACGCTAGAAGAAGGGGTTGTGCTGCTTTTCGAGCTCGATCGTCGTCGGCGGCCCGTGCCCGGGCATCACGACCGTATCATCGGGCAGCGTGAAGAGCTTGCTGCGCACGCT
>JAFAXS010000046.1 GCA_019240755.1 Vulcanimicrobiota bacterium | reverse complement strand
ACGAATCGTTCGTTGAAAAAGGCCTTGAGGACGGTCGCGCATGCCCCCGCGTTGCAGGCGTGCGCGGCGGGATACGAGGGGTGCGTCGGACAGCCTTCGGGATAGGCGATCGACAGCAGCGCCGTTCCCTGCAGCGCCTTGGTCCGGACTACGGCGCCGGAGCGCAAAATGTCGGGGTGGATACCGTAGGCCTTGCGCCCTGCGAGCTCATAGTGGATTCGGCCGGCGGTGACCTCCGGACGCACGCGCCGATGCAGGAGCCACTTATGGTAGTACGACGTCTTCTGTCCGATCAGCGCGGCCTGCGCGATCATCGTCAGAAACATCTTGTTGCCGAACGTGATGTCGCCGAACTGCGTCTTCGATGCGCGGTACGGATTGGTCGGCGACAGCGCCTCGCTTCCGTACGCGAGCGCGATCAGGGCCGCGTGCACGAAGGCCTGAAAACTGAAGTCTTTGTGGACGTAGGCTGCGAGGTCGCCGGTCGTCGCGATCCACCGCGGCTGTCCGTTCACGAGCTTGTTCTTCGTCTCGATTCCGCGCTGACACGCGAGCCACTCGGGCGGCTGGGTGAGAAATCGCTGCCCCGGTTGCGGCGTTCGATATTTCTGCGTGATCGTCGCCGGACCGTACGGCACATCGAGCCAGAGGAACTGGCTGACGAACGGCCCGACCGTCGCTCCCGCGAAGGGCGCTCGGAAGAGCGTCGCCGCGCTTGCGGGGGCGCCGGAGCGCTGATCGAGTCGAGCGGAAAAACCGTTCAGGTCGGCCACCGACGCCGCAATCAACGAGTCCGATTCAAAATCCGTAAAGGGAACGTCGCGCGTCAACGCGTGCCAGTAGAGCTCACCCATTTCGGCGGCCATGCGGGCGCTCGCGAACTCCGGCGGCGGCGGCATCGCGGTCGCGTGACTGTCGTCGGCGACGTACTCGTACGCGTAGGTCGCTTGGGGGTCGTTGAGCCGGTCCGTCGCGAGCGGGTCGCGCGGCATCGTTTCAAACGCCGCCGCGTCGCCGCGCTCGACGATCGCCACAAAACGAGCGAAGTCGTCCGGATGCACTTCGCCCAAATCGTTGTGGGGCAGCGTCTTGGAGAAGCTGGCACGCTTGTCGGCGTACCGCCGCTCGTCACCGTTGGAAGCGTTGACGACGTCGCCGGCGAGATAGTGTGCGCGCGCTGCGCCCTCTCGAATTGCGAGGGCACGCTTGCGCCGCGCTGCGGCGTTCACGGGCTCGTTCTGCGCGCCGGCCGCCGCAACGATTTCCGTCGGCGACAGCAACGCGCCGGCGGCCAAAGCGCTGCCGGAAAGGAAGGTCTTGCGAGACGCCATCCGAGCCTAGCTTTGCCGCGGGCTCTGTCACATACCTTGGTTTACTTGCTGACCGCAACCCCCTGAGCCGAGCACGTGCAGTTGATCGTTGCCGTCGGAGAGTTCGCGCCGGGCGCGATCTCGGTCACGGTATACTCACCGCTGGCTTGATAAACCGCGCCCTGTGGCGTGACCCACGTGAGCCCGTACGCGGGCACGGACGAAACAGTGCGCGACGCCTGCGTTTGGCCCGCAGGAAAAACGGAGACGGTCGCGCTGCTGCTGCTGGCGATGTACATGTTGCCCGCTTTATCGATGCCGAGTCCCGGTCCGGTGATGTTAGTCAGATTGAGATTCATCGGGGTTGCGATTGACGAGCCGGGCGCGATCTTCACCACGTGCAGCGCGAGTTTCGCCTGTTCCGCCACGATCAGGTTGCCCTGCGGATCGAACGCCATGCTGCCCGCGTCGAACGCATAGCCGCCCACGCCGGTATCGATGGAGCGTAGCGGCGTGTTTGACCCGGGTGCAAAGACCTGCACCCAGCCCTCGTCCTGCACCGACTCGTTCACGTACACGTTGTGCTGCGCGTCAACGGCCACGCTTGCGGGCTGGCCCTTGACGTTCGTGATCGTGAAGAACGGCGACGACGCTCCCGGCTTGAATGCGGTCACGCTAGGCTGATACTTATCTGCCTCGTTCGCGATGTAAAAGTAGTTGCGGTCGTCCACCCACAGTCCGAACGGCCTTCCCGTGCCGTTGGTGATCAGACCGATTTGGTGCGGATTCTTCATGCCGGCCGTGTACACGTGAACTTGACCGACTCCGGGCTGGCCGTCGAGGTCGCCGATGTAAAGAACGCGAGCGCGCGCGGGGCGCGCGTCTGAGTTCAAAAGACTCGCTTGAGAGGCCGCGATCGATTGCCCGGACGCGTCGCCCGGTACGAAGGCCGACGGCGATGAGTTCGAGCACGCCGCCAGCAAAACAATGCTGCCGACTGCGGCACCCGCACGAAGGTTCATAAAATGGCTCTCCTATCGGTAGGCGTCTGGTGCCTCCGACGGTAAGCCGAAGTTGTAAAAAGAGTCTGAAGGCTACCTGCGCTTCTTTCGGCGAGTGGCCGCGGCTTTGCGCGCCGCGGCCTTGGCAACGGCGGTGCGTTTGCGGGTCGCCGCCCCCTTTCGCGCAGCCTTCTTCGCAACGCCGGTGCGTTTTCGCGTTGCGGCGCCCTTTTTCGTCGACGCGCGACGATTCTGTTGCGGATGCACGCCGAGATCGCGCCAGGATTTCTCCGAAAGCTCGACCTTGTAGTGCTTCGCAGCTTTCTTGATGTTTGCAAACGCCAGCTCCCGATCGGCTTCGGAAACACCGGTGACCTGATCGAATCGGGCCGCCGCGTTGCGCACGTGCCGCGCGTCAGTCAGCGGCTCCTTGCGTTGTTTTGGAAACGCGTAGACGCTGTCGGGCAGATCGCTCTGCATCGTGAGCCGGCCGTGCTTCTCGTGGGGCTTCCAGGTTGTTCTCATATCGGGTTTCTACCCATCTAGCGGCACCCACGAAGGAGCGCCCCCGGCGCAGGAGAAGGCGCGCCCGCTTGAAATTTGCAGCCGTTGCATTCGCGGCGTTCGTATCGAGCTGCACCACGACCGCGCCGATTCCGGGAATCGAGCGCATGTTCGACGTGCGCGATTACGGCGCCAAAGGCGACGGCCGCACCGACGATACGCAGGCCGTTGCGCGGGCGCTGTCCGCCGCACTCGCGCACGGCGGCGGCACCGTCTTCTTTCCGAAGGGCACCTACGACGTCGTTCCGGCCGAGGGGCCGTTCTTCGTCGGCAGCAACGTCACGTTCGCCGGCGTGGGCCGCGCCTCGGCGATTCGCGTTGCCGACGACGCCGGCCGGTACAACCTCATCTTCGGACAGCATCCCAACCGCCTGCATGGCGTTATCTTTCGCGACTTGCGGTTCGACCAGAATCCAAGCGGCAATCGAACGGCGAACATCAACCCGCAAACGGACGCCGAGAACGTCATCCAGCTGTACTCCTTTGAGGGTGTCGCGATTCGCAACGTCGCCTTCGATCCCGAGCCGGGAATTCAGGCGATCGTCGCCGCGGGGCCGAGCCGCCCGTCGAATCTGACAATCGAAAACTGTTCGTTCAATTTCGTTCGCGGACGATCGTCGGACCCGTACTACGACGCGTCGAGCGTCTACACCGAAGCGGGCTACGTTACCATCGAAAACAATCGCTTCGAAAGCACGAACGCTCAAAACGCCATCACCGCAATTGAGCTTCACGGCGGCCCGCACGCGACCGTCGAAAACAACGTCGTCCACGAGTTTGAAATCGGCATGAACCTGGAAGAGTCGACGAACGGGTATCCGGAGGTTCCGGCGTCACACTTCGCGATCGCGAACAACCGGTTCGAGGATGCCGCGATCGGGATCGACCTCTGGTCGAACGCACCGCGCGTGTTGCGTGACGTCACGATCGAAAGCAATCGCTTTTCGTTTTCGCAGCACCGTCTCTACCACAACCTGTGGATCGGCATCGAGTTCCAGCCCGGCGGCCGCCAGCAGGGATTAGGCGGCGACTTCGACGGCGTCGCCGTGGACAAGAACGTCTTCGATTTCTCGCTCCTGCGCCGTCAGCGAATCGCCACGACGTTCTCTGCCGCCTTCGATCTCGCGCCGGATGCCGCGGTCGAGCATTTTTTCGCGCGCCATAACCGGGTGCTCAGCCCGCCGGCCAGCGGCATCAACCTCGGAAAGGTCTCGTTCGCCAACCGGTCCGACGACGCGCTCTTCCAGCACAACGTCATCGACGGCGCCGGCTGGGATCCGCACGCGCCCGCCGGCGAACGCGCGGCCGTCGTCCTGCGCGACGCGACCATGAACGAGGTGCACGTTGACGCTAACGCCGTCGGCGCGCCGGGAAAGACCGCGGGCGTCTTTTCGTTCATCGCGGTGCCGAACGCGGCGAGCCGGGACGTCACCCTTCGGTACGACGTCGTTCGGCCGCCCGGCGTCCTGGGCCATCGCGTGAGCCGGCGGGTGGATACAACGGGAACGACCTTCTAGGAAGCTAACGAGGAGAGCCGCGGCGCAGCCCTCCTCGCAGTCCCAAACC
Organism: Vulcanimicrobiota bacterium; assembly: GCA_019240755.1. GTDB lineage: Bacteria > Vulcanimicrobiota > Vulcanimicrobiia > Vulcanimicrobiales > Vulcanimicrobiaceae > Cybelea. The sequence goes on along the minus strand of JAFAXS010000046.1, from coordinate 5,140 downwards.
CCTCCGAGAAAACCCTTACCAGTAGGATACTAGACGGGAGTACTACGCAACACCCTAGTTTTTAGGGTATCTGCGCATTTCCTGAGTAGCGCTCGGAGCCTCCTGGTCCTAGATCATCGGTTTTCCGTGGACGCCGGAGTGAGCTTGAGATCGTAGATCTGGGTCTGATCGGCGAATACGGTGCATCCACCGAGGGCGGTGGATTCGTACCCGTCTTTCTCGGCGGTGATCGTGTAGTCGTCCGGCTGGAGGGTGAAGACCGTATAGTGCCCGCGTGCATCCGTGGTCGCGGTTGCCGCCTGCGACCCCGAAGTGAGCGTGAGGTGCGCGCCGACAACCGGCGTCCCGGTCTTCGCATCGGTGACGACGCCCGAGATGCCGCCAAGCGTGCCGGCCTGCACGACGAGCGGCTGAGCGAACAGAGCAAGCAGAAGGGTTGCTGCTATTGTGTGGACGTGTTTCATGCATCAAGCGTCGCAGCCTGGTGGCGCATCTTCAATCGAAGAACAGTCAAAAATATCTTGTTGAGAAATCACGACAGGCAAACTCCCTCGCCGAGCGGGAAACGTGCCCAGCATGAACTTGCGCCGTTTATCGATCCCTTGCATCTCGCTGACGGGTATAGCATTGACCAGCCTGACTGCTTGCGCGTCGCATGCTGCGTCCACACTCGGATCGCTCGACGCCGTTCTGCCGTCCGTTCCCGCCGGCGCACCGGCGAAACGGCAACTCTTGCTCTATGCCGGGGGGCCGAATCAGAACGTCGTCGGCGTCTACCCGGCGCGTTCGTATAATCCGCCACCGCAGCTCGAGATAAGGTCCGGACTCAATGTGCCGACCGGCATTGCGGTCGACGCGTCGGGCAACGTGTACGTCTGCAACAACGCCGGCACTGACGCGCCCGTCGAGCCGATGGGGAAGGGCACGTGGACGGTCAGCGTTTATCATCGCGGCCAAACGACGCCGTTCGAGAGCTATACGACCGGCGTGTGGAATCCGGTCGACGTTGCGGTTGCTTCCGACGGAACCGTTTATATCGCGAACTATAGCAGCGCGGTGACGGTATATCCGGCGGGAAGTTTGCAGCCCTCCATGTCGCTCGCCGGCCCATCCGGCGAATCGCCCTTGGGCGTTGCCCTCGACGGTTCGCGCAACGTTTATGTGAGCTACGTGAACCCCAGCCGCGGCGGGAGCATCTATAAGTACGCTCCTGGCCAAAGCAGCGGGTCCGATCTAGGGATCGCGTTTTCGGGTTCGCCCCACGGTCTCGCGATCGACCGAGGCGGAAATCTTCTCGTCGCCGTCAGCACCGCGCCCAGTCCCGGGTCTTCAATTGAAGTCTTCCCGCCGGGCAAGACGCATCCGAAGAAGACGATCACGGGCGTGTTTCAACCGTTCATGTTGGCGTTCGGCAGAGGCGGTCGTCAACTGTTCGCCGCCGACTTCGGCAGCGGCAACGGCGACGGCGGTGTCTTCCGCTTTGCCTATCCCGCTGGGACGCTGCTTGGAAAGGACACGCAAGGGCCGGCAAGCTCGGCCTACGGGATCGCGCTCGACGTCACTTCCAAGTAGCCATCACGAACTTCGGATCGGTCGCGCCGTTAACGACTTGAGCGAAGGTCGCGAACGGACAGTCCAGCGATGGACAGCCCGGGATGCGAACCGGCACTCGTAACGGATCCCCGCCTTTCCCCGCGCGCATCGCATCCAACGACTGCGCGGTAAAGAAGGTGCGCACGAAGTCCGCTCCGCCCGGGCGTTTGTGCAGCTCGAAGACTAGCGCGCTTCCCGGCGGCGTGTCGTTTCGCGCGTCGCCCGGAATCTGCCACGAGATCCGCAGCAGACCCGCAAATTCGGCCAACTGGGTATCGTGCCCGGAGAAAAAGACGAAGCGGCTTTGCGCCGGCACGCGCGTTCCTGGAACGGGGCGGCCCGTGGCGCCCTCCTGAAGCGCCTGCAAAACGGCGTGGACCATGATATTCGAGGAATGGGCGCGCGCCGCATACCGGTTATGCTCGATCTCTTTGCCGAGTTCGTGGAGCGTGAGCAGTTGCACCAGCGTCGCATGGTCGACTCGCCCCCAGCCGACGTCGGGATGCCCATCGACATATTCCAGCAACAAGTTTTCTGCCACGTCACCGGCCTCGTCGAGGCCGCCGTTCAGTGACGCCAGGCCGCCGTCGCCCGAGTTGTCAGCCGTCGTGGGATCTGCGGAGATCTTCTTGCACGATGCGGGACCGGCGCAGCCCAGGACGCGCTCCATCAGCGCGAACGTCGCCGCATACCGTTGCGTGAGCGCCGTTGAGCTTCCGCCGGCGGCTGCCATTACCGCGGCGGTCGACTCGGCCTTGTTGACGGTTCCGACGCCGGGCAACGGGTCGAAGAGCGTATCGGGATCGTTCGGCGCGTGCCCGACCGAAATAGCACAACCAGGTGCAAAGCCTTCAGCGACCGCCTTCCCCGTAGCCTTCGTGCGCTGGTCCACGTCGGCCCAGATGAAGATGCTGCCGGCCGGGGGACAGCCGCTCGTACCGAACCCGAGCGCCGGACCGTAGCGCCGGCGATAGGCCGCGCCGAACTGCTGCATCAGCGACGCGCCGCGCGGCGTCAAGTCGCCGGGCGTTCCTGACCACGCCGGCCATGGCTGACGCGCGTACGCCGCGAGCTCGTTGGGATGCGTCGGCGAACGTACGCCGTGACGGCTGACGACAACCACCATCCGCAGTTCGCCGGCAGCGACTGCGGGACGAGCATCCAGCGGTAGAGAGCCACTCAGAAGCACGAGCGCGGAGAAGAGACCGCTCAATGTTAGCGCTTTCATATGCGTATGGTAAACGCGCGGCATGACAGCAGCATGAAAACGCAGCCTACAGAACGGTTCGAACTTGTTCGCGGCCGATGAGCCGGCGCAGCAGGAAAAGACCGCGGTCATGGAACTGCGGCCCCGCGGCACTTGCGGTCAGATCTTCGCAGACGATCGGCACGATATCGCTCTGCAAGAGGTCGGCGGCGATCATCAGCACGCACTGATCGGTGTCCACCCCGCAAACGTAGGCTCGTTCGACCGACCACGCTCGCAGCCGCTGCACGAAGCCCTCATCGACACACGAATAGGTCGTCTTCTCGAGCAGCAGCGCATCGGCTCGAGGTTTGAAGGCGAACTCACACTCAGGGCTGCCCTCGTGAAACCCGTCGATGCCGAGCAGTTTGGTGAGCAGCGAGTTCTCGCGCCGAAAGTAGCGGGTGGCGACGACCTTGTGAAAGCGTTCCTGAAATCGTTCGATCGACTCGCACAGATGCCGGGTGTGTTCGTTCATGAAGCCGCGTTGCAGATCGACGACGATCAGTGCATCCACACTCGGCGATATTCCCGGCGCGCGCCGGCGTCAATCGTGGGAACGCCGCAACCGCTCGTCTAAAGAGTGCGCCCGTCGTGAACTCGCGCGCGATTGTGGTCCTCGGAATGCACCGCAGCGGCACGAGCGCGGTCGCTCGCGGCGTCGCCGCGCTGTCCGTCTACCTCGGCGACGATTTTCTCGACGCGCAGCCAGAGAATCCGACCGGATATTGGGAAGACCGCGGCATCGTGGAGCTCAACGAGCGCATGCTCCGGGCACTGCGACTGCGTTGGGACGATGCCGCGCCCATCGATCGCAAAGCGCTCGACGGGCTTCGCCTTTGGCCGCTTCGGCGGCGGGCGACGCGCTACGTCACGCGCGCGTTCGCGGGCCACCCGCTCTGGGGCTTCAAGGATCCCCGCACGCTCCGGCTGCTGCCGCTCTGGCGCCGCGTGCTGAGCGCCTCTCGCACCGCCGATGCCTACGTCGTGGTGATTCGCCATCCGTTGAGCGTTGCCGCGTCGCTCTTTGCGCGTCAGGCAATGGAGCGTGAATCCGCGCTGCAGCTGTGGCTCGCGTACATGGTTCCGTTCTTGGGGGAGCTGCGCGACCGGCTGTGGGCGGTCGTCGACTACGATCTGCTGATGCAGCAGCCGCGTGAGCAGCTGGAACGGATACGCGACAGACTGTCGCTGCCGCAAGACGCGCAGGTGTCACGCGAGATCGACCGATTTGGCGAAGAGTTTTTGGACGAAGGACTGCGCCATACGAAGTTTTCGCCGCGCGACTTCGATGTGCGGTCAGATGCGTCGCGGCTGACGCGCGACGCATATACTTTACTCTACGGCCTGGCCGCGGATGAAGCCGAGCCGGACGGCGCCTTCTGGCAGGCCTGGGAGCCCATCGAACGCGAGGAAGCGAAGAGGGCCGCGAGGCAGGGAAGGAAGCCGTGGGCTCGTAAGCTTAGTCCATGAAAGTTTCGTTGCCGACCGCGGCCATAGGCGCCGCACTGGTGGCGGTATTTTTCTTCTATTTGGGCGTCGTCCAACATAGCACCGGCGTGGCGGCACAGATCGACGGCAACCCCGTCGGCTTTCACATGAAGGGTAACGCTATCATCGACATAGCGCACGTCAAGAAATGCGCGAAGAAAGCGTGTTATCTAACGTTCGATGTCCTTCTAAGTCAGTCGACGCCGCCCGTTTCGGCGGTGTGCGGCAAGCCCTACTGCCTACATTTTCGGAATCCATCGGGTCAGATGATGATGGTGGAGGTCAAGGACGAGTCCGGACACGTGTCGGACTACGACGCGTACGCCGACGGGCTGGTTACGACCCACTAGTGGACGCGTGAGAAAAGAGCATCTCGTCGGAGCAGCTGGCGGAATCGCAGCCGTATTTTTACTATTGATCGTCGTCCATGGGTTATGCATTCCGCACATATTTTGTCCCGCCGATGGAAATCCGGTCGGTTTCCGCCTGCACGGACAAGCTCAGGTTAGCCCCCACTCCTTCGACTTGGGCAAGTGCAAGCCGAACTGCACGCTACGAATTGAGGTATCCGTCGGACAGAAGGGCAGCCCACCCCCAACTAAGCCGAAATGTACCACCGGAACGTGCTTTAATTTTTACGGGCCAAGGATGCTCGAAGGCAGCGATGACAGCAACCTACACCCGGTGCCGGAAGAAACGGTAAGCGCGGCCGGGGTTAGCGAGGTAACGCCTTAGAATAGCGCGTCGTCCACCGTCATACGGGCGCCAAGAGCACGCAACTCGGACTGACGCGCCGCGGGAATCTCCGCA
>JAFAXS010000105.1 GCA_019240755.1 Vulcanimicrobiota bacterium | reverse complement strand
AGGCGGATCGCGCTGCCGTCTTGATCAGCGGCTTCCTCGCGCTGCTGGCCGGCGCGCTCTCGATGGGTGTCGGCGAATATCTCGGGCGCAAGGCGGAGCGCGAAGTCGTTCAAGCGACGATCGACATGGAGAAGCGCGAGATGGCGGCCGATCCACAGGGCGAGTTCACCGAACAGGTAGCGTTCTATAAGTTGAAAGGCTTCAGCGCGGAAGAGGCCGAGATGATCGTGCGGCGGCTGACGCAGCATCCGGATATCTATCTGTACGAAATGGTCCGCGACGAGTTCGGCATCGATCCCCGCGAGGCCGAGGACGCTGGCTTGCGGGCGCCGCTCGCCATGGGCATCTCCTTCGCCGTCGGATCGCTGATACCGATCGTCGCCTTCATCGCGCCGATTGCGGTGCGTACGTCAACACTGATCTCGCTGCTGCTGGCGTTAATCGGTCTCTTCAGCGTTGGATACTACGCGGGAACGCTGACCGAGCGCAGCTCCGTGAGCAAAGGCATCGAGGTGGCGCTGTACGGATGCGGCGTCTTCGCGTTGTCGTACCTCGCGGGGCACTTCATTCCACCGCTGTTCGGCCACGCACCCGTCGGCGTCGGGGGCTAGTGATCGCGCAGGCGCTCCTTGCCGGACTCACGCAGGCCGCCGTATTTTTTTGGGACAGTCTGTTCGGCCTGATCTTCGGGTTCTTAGTTTCAGCGATCGTGCAAGTGATGCTGACGCCGGCGACGATGCACCGCTACCTCGGCCCGAACCTCCGAGGCATTCTGTATGGCGCCGGCTTCGGGATCATATCTTCGGCCTGCTCGTACGGAGCGGCCGCCGCCGCTCGCGGCTTTTACCGGAGCGGCGCCGACGCGCGCTCGGTGTTTGCCTTTTTAATTTCGTCGACGAACATGAATTTGGCGATTCTCATTCTCTTCTGGTCACTGCTTGGATGGAAGTTTGCCTTTGCCGAATTCTTCGGCGGCGTCATCATCATCGCCGTGGTCATCGCGGGCCTCTCGGCGTTTTTTCGGCACGGGGAACTCGAGCGACTGCAACGAGAGTACAACGATCGTCATACCGCGCAGAGCGACGCATCGCACTGCGAAGCGCACGAGACCGAAGGGCGGCGGCATGCACCGTGGCGTGCCGTCGCCGTAACCGCGCTCGCCGACGTACGAATGCTCCGCACGGAGCTCGTCGCCGGTTATCTCATTGCCGGTTTTGCGGCCGCATTGGTTCCCGCCGGGTGGCTCTCGACCGCCCTGCACGCCGTCGGTGCGGTTCCGGCGGTGGGGTACGTGTTGCTGCTCTTCGTCGGCCTGCTCATCGCCGTTGCGACGTTCATTTGCTCGATGGGCAACGTTCCCATCGCGCGATACCTGGCCGGCGCGGGAATCCCGCTGGGCGCAAACACGACGTTCATCTACGGCGACCTATTGATTCTGCCGATGCTCGCGATCTACCGCAAGTCGTTTCCGCCGCGAGTTACGTGGGCGTTCGTGGCGCTGTTCACGCTCGGCGCCATGCTGGCCGGCGCCGTTATGGAAAAGCTGATCGGCAGCTCGTTCGGCGGCGTCTCGATGGGCTCGATGGCGGTGAACGACCGATTCACGCTGATCTCGAACGTCGTCGCCTTGATCGCGGTCGCCGCGGTGGCCGTTGCCGCGTTGTCGCAAAGGGCTCGCTTCGAAGGGCAGGCCAGCGGGGAGTGACGCCGGTACATCCCCGATAGCGATTCGTCCGTTACTCTGCAAGGAGTGCGAAACGCAACGACTGGCGAAGGCTGGCCCGGTGAACGACGCGAGCCGGCTCATGGAGCGGGTCCGGGCGCGTGACGCAGCCGCATTCGAGACGCTGTACGACGAGTATCATCGGCTCGTCTACGGCCTCGCGTTGCGCGTGCTCGCGGATCCCGGCGCCGCCGAGGACGTGACGCAAGCCGTGTTCTTAAAGATTTGGGATAACCCGGCGCTATTCCGTGGGGGAAATTTCGGCGGCTGGATCGCGCGCGTGACCCGTAATCGCGCGCTTGACGTCGTACGGAGCCGTGCCGTTCGCGTGCAAGAAGACGTTCCCGAGTCGCTGCCGGTGGACGAATCACTCGAGGAAACGGTGATCGCGAACCTTGACGGTGCACGCGTTCGCGACGCGCTCGAGCGCCTTCCGCGCGAGCAGCGTGAAGCGATCGAGCTCGGCTTTTTCGGCGGCGCGACGCAGGAGGACATCGCGCGCGAGACGGGCATCCCGCTCGGAACGGTTAAGACTCGAATACGCATGGGGCTGCGCAAACTGCGCAACGTCCTGGAAGGCGTGGTGACGGTATGAGCGCACACGAAGAGTTGCTCGACAACGTCGCCGCCTACGCGCTGGGCGCGTTGCCGCCGAGCGACGCCGCCGGCGTCGAGCGTCACCTGCGGACCTGCGCGGAGTGCCGTCGCGAATACGAATCGCTGCGGCCCGCCGTTACGGCGGTCGCCTATTCCGCCGAAGCGTGCGAGACCGCCGAGAGCGGCGCCGCCGTGGCGAGTCCGCTACTGAAGTCGCGCATCATGCGCAAAGTTCGCGCGGAAGCGGCGCCTCGCCGTTTGGCGCCGCCAGCGTGGCCCGCGTATCTCGCCGCCGCGGCCTGCCTCGCGCTGGCGACCGTGACGGGCCTGCAGAACCTATCGCTCAACGATCGCCTGAATCGCGAGCGGGCTCAAACGACGCAACAGGTGAAGGAACTCGCCGATCTTGCCGCGCCGGATTCGAAGCGCATGCCGTTTCACCACGGTGAAGTCGTCATGCATGGGCCGCGGCTCTACATCGCCATGCACGACATGCCGATGCCGCCGCGCGGAAAGGTCTATCAAGCGTGGACTCTCGCGAAAGGCGCAAAGAGAGTCGCTCCCTCGATGACGTTTATGCCGAAGGCGAGCGGTACGACGCTCGTTGCGCTTCCAGAGGCCGCGACGACCCTGGCGGCCGTGGCAATCAGCGTCGAGCCCGAAGGTGGCTCGCTCCAACCCACGAGCAAACCGATCGCCCTAGTAGCGCTCTGACTCGGGGTATGCCACCCTCACTAATTCTCAGGTTAATCGTTCGGGTGGCATACCCGCTCGTCAGTCAGGAGTACAAATCCAAGAGCAGTTTCTGAACGTTCTCTTTCCGACGCACTTCTCTACGATGAGCTAACGCTCGGAAAGGAACTCATGAAGAATCTGCGATTGACCGCGGCCTTGGCGATGGCGCTTACCGTGGCCGGGACCGCGGTCGCATCTGCGAGCTTGATGCAGAACGTCGTGAACCAGCCCACGCGCTTTGCCGGCAGCTGCTGCGTGTATACCGGCAAGCCGGCGCTGCAAGTGACGCTTTCGATGATCGAAGCGGGGGGTGGCCCGAAGAACTTCCAGACGGTGGCGTTGCTCAAGACGCTCACGGGTTCGAAGTTCGATGCGGAGGTCGCCAAACTCACGAAAGAATACGGCAAGGACCAAGTCGGTCAATTTCTCAAGACGTTCGACTTCGTCGTTTCGGATTCGCTGCGCATGGTAACGATGAAGAAAGTCGCTCTGCCGGGCACGCCGAGCCCCGACCCGAGCAACGGCGAGGCCCTCGCGGGCGCACTGTGGGCGGCGGGCCAAACGGGCGAAGGCTACAACGTCGAAGTGATGCTCGACCGCGCCGTCTCCCATCCGATCCACGTGGTGGTGATGGGCGACATCGACAAAAAGTACGGCCTGGCCGCCGACGCGCAATATCACGCGATCCTCACGACCGCAATGAAGGATTTGGCGGCGGCGTACCATCTCAACGCAATGGGCGAGATGCAGAGCATGTAGCGTTCGACAAAGGGGCGCAGCGCAAGGCGCGACGAACGCGACGAGCATGTATCGACATGTCGCGGCTTACGCCGCCTTCCTCACTTTGTGTGCGTTGACCGCCGGCTGCACCGGCTCGCAGAACGCGAACGAAAGCGGCGCCACCGCGTCTCCATCGGCATCGGCCTCGGCGGCGGCGGAAGGCTCGACAGCGCCCACTTCGCCCCCTTCGGCATCCCCGGCCGCGGCCGCTAGCGTCGCGTACACCGACATCTCCGGGATTCCCGGGCAGAAAGAGATCAGCGACCTAGCGGCGCTGGGCGTCTTCGGCACTCCGAGCGGCTCGTTCAACCCGAACGGAACGATCACGCGCGGCGAGTTCGCCAAATGGCTCGTTGCGGCCAACAACGCGATCTGGGCAAACTCGCCGGACAAGTTGATACGTCCATCGCAAAGCTCGAGCTCCGCCTATCCCGACGTTGCGACGACCCACGCCGACTTCTCATACATTCAAGGCTTGTACGACGCCGGGTTCGCCGTCGGCTTTCCTGATAAGACGTTCAAGCCCGACAGCGAGCTGACGCGCGAGCAAATGATTGCGATCAAGGAGAACCTCGACCGTGGCGGCGTGGATAAGTACTACGTGAGCTTCTGGGACTCTACGACTCCCGATTGGAAAGATAAGCAGCAAATCAACAAGCAGTTCCGGGGCGCCATCGCTGAAGACTCCGGTTTGGATCGCACGGCGGTTACGCAGGGCGAAAAGCAGCTGGTCATCGGCAACGTCCCGCGCGCCTTCGGCGCGATCGCGATGCTGCGTCCGCAACAGCCGGTCACGCGCGCCGAAGCGGCAGAGATTCTCTGGGAGATGGGCGCGCACAACGCCCACGTGCTCAACGCAAAGCCCGAGGACGCGCCCCGCTCCGCCGCGGATGCGCTTGCGCCGCCGACGCCCACGCCGACGCCGTAGGCAATCGGGGTAAGCCGTGAAGTACGTTCTGTACTATGAGTCCGCGCCCGACGTGCTCGAGAAGGCGCCGATTCACGGCCCCGGGCATCGCGCCTACTGGCAGGAGTTCTTGGGAAAAGGAAGCCTGTTGATGATAGGTCCGTTCGCTAATCCCAAAGAGGGCGCGATGGGCATCTTCACGACCCGTGAGGCCGCCGAAGCATTTGCCAGAGACGATCCGTTCGTCCTCAACGGCGTAGTAATGAACTGGCTCGTGCGGGAGTGGTCTGAATGCATCGTTCCCTAATGGCTCGGGGCATGCCACCCTCGCTAATTTTCAGATTAATCGCTCGGGTGGCATACCCGCTCGTCACGCGGGAACGATCATTCCGGAGTGGATGGTCAGGGCTTTTGCTCTAAATGCTTTGAGGCGATGCGGGAGGCCATCGCCATGATCGTCAGCATCGGGTTGACGCCGCTCGACTGTGGAAAGACCGAAGCATCCGCCACCAATACATTGGCGTAACCCCAGACGCGCCCCGACGGATCGACGACCGAGCGTTTTGGGTCGGCACCCATCGCCGCCGTGCCCATTTGGTGCGCTGAAAAGAGCGTCTGCCGATTCGGCGCGACGCCGATCGACCGCAACCGTTCGGAGAAGCCGCAACGAAAACGTGCCGTCCACCGTTCGCGCCGAACCTCGAGCGGCTTGGCGTGCAGCGTCGTCGCTCGCGCGGCTCCGGAAGCGAACGCGATGTCGAAAGCTCCAACGAGTCCGGCCAACAGGTTTTCCCCGTCGTAGCGCGAGACGCGGTACCTGACGTACGCCTCGTCGTCGAGGTCGATCGATCCCGGATCCCGGTCGCGCGTCAGCGCGAAGAGCGTCGCCACGTTGGCGATGCGCTCCATCAGCTCGGCGTGTTGCACGCGACTGCACCATGGTACCGCCGACGCGGCGAGTCCCGGATGCACCGGCGCGACCTCGATCTTGGCGCCGTAGTTGCCGCTGCGGTAGTTATATGCGTCGGAGAACGCGGTTTGCATCGGTCCGATCCAGGGCTCGATGCGGCGCTCGAACTCCGCCACGCAGGCCGCGACGGGATGCAAGAAGAGGCGCTTGCCCAAAAGAGGGTGCGCGATTCCGCTGCGCGCGAGAATGCCGGGCGTTCGCAACGATCCGGCGGCCACGACCACGACGTCTGCATGGACGCGCAACGAGCGAGCGTCGTCTCCGACCCGCTGCTGCGCGAGAACCGCCGTGGCGCGCCGCCCGTTTGTCTCGATGCGCACGGCGCGCGCGTTGGCGTAGAGCGCGCCACCGTTGCGCGCGACGTCCGGCAAGAACGCATACGCCGTCGAATGTTTCTTTCCGTAGGCACAGCCGAAGGCGCAGTAGCCGCACCCGTCGCCGCAGTCCGCCGCTGCATTGCGTGGCGACGCATCCGCATGCACGCCCAGCGCCCGCGCGCCTTCGAGGATCACTGCGTTGTTGGCGTTGTGATGCGCCGCCGGCGCGACGCCCAATCGTGCACGAACCGCGTCGAAGTGCGGTGCGAGCTCGTCGCCGAGCGACGCAATCCCGCTCTGCTTTTCCCACTCGCGCGCGATGCGCTCCGGTAACATGAGCGACGTGCACCAGTTCACGGCCGTCCCGCCGCCGACGGTGGCGCCCGCGAGAATGGCAATTCCCACATCGTGGGTCGCCGTAAGTCCCGCATCGAGATAGAGCTGCGACGTCGTGATCTCGCGCTGGGTGAAGTCGCGCGGTTGGAACGCGTCGCCCGCTTCCAGCACGACGACGCGCTTGCCGGCGCGAGCCAGCGTCGAGGCGATCACGCCGCCGCCGGCACCGCTGCCGATTACGGCGACGTCGGCCCGCACGTGCTCGCCGTCGCGCGCGGTCGCTAACGGCAAAGGCGGACCGATGGCGTGCGCGTCGCTGCGCGGTCCGGGATAGCCGATCCGGCTCCACGTGGGATTGCTCTGCCCGCTCTCGCTCTCGCCATACGCGAGAAAGAGCGAAAGACGCTTGAGCGCCGCGAAACCGGCGCGCATCTGCGGGATCGGAGCGTCGGCGAACGAGCGCAGAGCGGCGGAACGTGCCGAGGCGCCGGCTTTCATGGGCAGCCAGAGCAGATCCAGCAGCCGTCCCACGTCGGCGCGACGGCGCGGCGTCAATCCGTCGATGGCATCCGACGCAAGCGCGGCGACGCGCTCGATCCTCGCGTCGGGAGGCGCCAGGGTCGCAACGACGTTTCGCAGCGTCGCTCGCCGCCGCGTATTCACGCCGAGCATTTGGCGTCCGGCCAAGGCGCGTCCCGCCCGAAGGTTGAAGCGCCGGTCTATGAAACGCTTCGCATTTCGTTTTTTCGTCGTTCTTTCAACTCTCGTGATCGTGCCGACGGGCATCGTGACCGCGGCGCCGACGCCGTCCCCTGCACCGACGGCGGCGCCCGCGGAATCCTCCACCGAAAAACAGTTCGTCAGTTCCGTGACGAGCGATCTGCAGGCCCGCTTCGCGACGACCGCGCAGGCGAAAGCCGCCGGCTATTTTCAGTACACCGTCGAGGACCAGACCGGCGCGATTAGTTGGGTGAACACCAGCCATTGGCAGAGTGACCAGACGCACCCGAGCCAGTTGTGGTACGACGCGAAAGGCCGGCTGATCGGCGCCGACTTCTCGGTATTGCAAAATGGTCCGCGTCCGGCACGGCCGAGTCTCTGGGGGGTATCGCCGTCGCGCTGGCTCGACTTTTCGCCAGCGCACGTGCACTTCGCGATCAAGACGGCGTCGGGCTTACAGTATGGCGGCGTCGGTCAAAAGACGCTCGGCATCGTGGGCGCCTCCGTGAGTCATCCGACTGCGGACGACATCGTGAAAGCCGGCAAGACGACGCGATGGCAGCGGCTGCACATCGCTGCGCCGGCGAGTGCGTCGGACGTGGCGTTCGTGTTTACGTTCCCAGCACTCTGGGACTTGCAAGTTTGGCTCGTGCCCAATCCGTTGGGCGCGTTCGCCGAGCACAATCCCAACGTGATTCCGACCGCGAACGCCAAAGAACAAGACTAGTCCGCCGCCCGTGTCACGGGCAACGGGCTTGACGGCGTTCGGACGAACGACATCGAAACGTACGCTCCGATCCACGAGCCGATCGCCGCGAAGATGACGTACGCCCAGTCGCGGGTGTAACTGATGACGGCGAATGACGACAGCAGGTACCAAACGCTGCTCCACGTCGCCGCCGAAATGCGTCGACGCGCGGCAACCGATGCGGTGAAGAACACGTAGACCGCGTCGGTCGCCGCGGTGCTCGCCACGACGCCGAGCGCCAGCCAGGGATGTATCTGAGCGAAATGCTGCCACATGCCGCGCCGTTTCACGCGTGAGAGTTTCGTTCCCCGCGGTTGGTGGGTAATGAGACTGCGGTTGCTACAGCATGAGCGCGGACCATAGTCATAACAAGCCCATCGTGATTCGCCTCGACGAACCCGAGTGGGACTTGGTCAATGCTCATCGGCTAGGCGGCCTCTTGCGGCCGGCATACGACTGCAAAAGCGTCGTCATTGATATGACGGGGGTCCGATTCATGGACTCGGTCGCGGTTGCGCAATTGTTGGTCATGTATCGCGAGCGCGTGCTCCGCAACGGTCATCCGCCCGCTCATCTCGCCATCTCCTCGTTGGCGGTCTATCGGATGCTCGAGATCATGGGTCTACGCGCCCTCTGGTCGACGCATGCTACGGTCGCCGAGGCCGTGCGCGCCGCCGCTAAGAACGGCCACACCGAAGCATCCTAAAGCCCAACGTACGCTGCAGAAAGGATACGCGATGCCGAATCCCTTCGTCCACGTGGAACTGGCGACGAACGACCTTGCCAAGGCCCGCGAGTTTTACCAGAACCTGTTCGATTGGAAGCTGGAAGATACGCCGATGGCTGACGGCGACTCATACACCCTCATTGGAGTTGGCGAGAACGACTACGGCGTCGGCGGCGGCATGATGAAGGCGCCCATGCCCGGCATGCCGTCAAACTGGATGGCGTATGTTTCGGTCGACGATGTGAAAGCGGCCACCGAAAAAGCGAAGTCGCTCGGCGCTACCGTGATAAGAGACATCACGCCCGTACCCGAAATGGGGTCATTCAGCATCATCAGCGATCCGACCGGCGCCGTTCTGGGCCTATGGCAAGCGAATCGCTAGAGCCTAAGTAACCGGGAGGCGGCGAAGCGGGCGCGAAACCTTCGAGTCCCGCTGCAGAGCTAGGAGGTTGCCGATGCAGGCTTCGTTCACCGCTCGCTACGCGCTTTGCATTTTCGGCGCGCTCGCGTTTTTAGCTGGTTGCGGTGGCAACGCCGGCGGTGGCGCGCCGCTAACGTTTGGCAGCCCTGCGCTGCGAAACACGCCATTGAAGGGCAAGACGTTCTTCTTTACCGGCAGGTCGCAATCGTTTCGGGTGCCGTCCGCGGTGTACAGCATCACGGTCGTAATGCGCGGCGCAGCCGGACCGGCGGACTGCAAAGGCGCCGTCGGCAGAGGAGGTCGAGTCACTGCGGTGATTCCCGTCCTGCCCCATCAGAAGTTATGGGTCTACGTCGGAGGGCAAGGGCACGGACAGTTGGGCGGTTTCAACGGCGGTGCTAACGCAGCGAGCGATCTTCTCGGCGGCGGTGGCGGCGCGTCGGACGTACGGGCATCGCCGGGACGGTTGACCGACCGCATTTTGGTCGCCGGCGGCGCGGGCGGCGGCGGCTGGCCTAATGGATTCTATACGTTCTCGTGCGCAGGTGAGCCGGGTTACGGCGGCGGGCTCGTCGCCGGCGCCGGCGGCTTGGGATTCAACTATTACGCGAACGGAGGGGGCGGCGGCGGTGGCGGCACGCAAGCCGCGGGTGGCGCCGGCGGTCCGGCCGGCTCGCCATCAACCCAATATCACGGATATCCGGGAAAAGAGGGCAGGATCGGCGAGGGCGGCTCGGGCGGACGGGCGGTTGGTTACGGCGGCGGTGGCGGAGGCGGCGGCGGCGGCTACTATGGAGGCGGGGGTGGTGGCAGCGGCTCGTCCGGCCCTGGTTCGCTGTGGGGCGGCGGCGGAGGCGGCGGTGGAGGGTCGTCCTACGCGGAGCCGAGCGCCGCGCGAGTCCAGTTCTGGCAGAATTGGAAGAACGCCACGGGCGACGGGCTCGTCGTCTTTAGCTGGCGGTAGTCGCGAGTGACGCGCTTATGGTTTGCCGCGCAACATCACGCGCGCGGCATTCCAGCCGGCTGCGCCCATCACGCCGCCGCCAGGGTGGGCCGCCGCGCCGCAGAGATATAAGCCGCGGATGGGCGTCGTGTAGCTCGCGTATCCGGGAACCGGGCGAAACGCGAACAGTTGATGCAGCGGCATCGCGCCTTGAAAGATGCTGCCGCCCGTCAATCCGAAGCGCGCTTCTAAGTCCACGGGCGTGAGAATCTGCCGGTCGATCACCGAGTCTTTGAATCCCGGCGCATAGCGTTCCACGACGTCGAAACAGCGGTCTGCGTACGCGTTGCGTTTCGCATCCGTCCAGGGTCCATCGCTTAACGTGTACGGCGCGTACTGCGTGAACATCGACATCAGATGCTTTCCCGGCGGCGTCAGGGTCGAATCGAGCGACGAGGGCATCGTGCATTCGACGACCGGTTCCGTCGAGAACCGCCCGTACTTTGCGTCGTCGTAGGCGCGTTCGATGAAGTCTTGGTCCGGACAGAGGTGCACCGTGCCGCGATGCTGCGGTCCGGGCTCGTGTCCCGGAAGCGCGGTAAAGCTTGGTAAGCGTTCCAGCGCGACGTTGATCTTGGCAGAAGCGCTGCTGTACGAGATTCGCGCGACGGCGTCGCGAAACGCCGCCGGAAGCTCCGCTCCGTCCAGCAATTTTTCGAACGTCCAGTGGCAGTCGACCCCGCTGGCCACTCGCTTGGCAGAAAATTCGTCGCCGTTTGCCAGCGCGACGCCGCGAACGCGACCGTTGCGCGTTACGATCTTCGCCACTTCGGCCTCCGTGCGAATCTCGACGCCGAGCGCACGCGCCACCGATGCCAACGCCTGTGTCAGGCCGCCCATGCCGCCACGAACGTAACTCCAGACGCCGCGCTTGCCGTTCGTCTCGCCCATTACGTGGTGGAAGAGGACGTATGCCGTGCCGGGCATGGAGGGCGCCATGAATGCGCCGATGATCGCGTCGGTCGCGATCGTTCCTTTCAGCTCTTCCGATTCGAACCAGCGATCGAGAATCGGACGCGCGGCGCCGGTGAGCACTTCGACGGCCTCGCCCATCCCGGGCCCTAACCGCTGCAACGCGCGCCCCATCTTGCCCGCTTCCAGCAGCTGGCCCAGCGACGGATGAACGACATTCGGCGGAACCTGCGTGAGCGTCGGCTCGACGACCGAGGCCACGCGTTCGAGCATCGCTTCGTACCGCGGATAGTTGTCGGCGTCGCGCCGGCTGAACTTCGCGATCTCTTGTGCGTCGCGTTCCAGTCCCATGCCGAGCATGAGATAGCGTCGGTCCAGGAACGGCGAAAACGACGCGGGATTGCGTTCGATCGCCTCAAAACCGTGCTCGTGGAGGTTTAAGTCGCGGATGATCTCCGGCCGGAAGAGACTATTGACGTACGCCGCCGTCGAGACTTTGAAGCCCGGGAACACCTCTTCCGTGACGCAAGCGCCGCCGACGACGTAACGGCGCTCCAGTACCAAGACGCGCCACCCCGCGCGCGCCAAGTAACACGCCGCGACCAGACCGTTGTGGCCGGCGCCGACGACGATTGCGTCGTACGCTGCGTTTCGCGCCGTCACATCTTCACCTTAACGCTGAAGTACGCGTTGAACGGCGTATTCTGCGAGTTCGTCTGGTCGTTATACGTGCCGAAATACGGCTCGTACGGATAACGCAGGAAGGTTTGCACGTTGGCTCCGGGGTTGTAGGCATTCCCGACCGGCGGCGTGGTAGGGCCGCCGATCAAGTTCGTGTAGAGACAGGTCTGATTGCTCCAGTAATAGGTGAACGGCGTATGCTGACCGCCAAAGCACGTCTGCAAGAGGTTCGCGAGCGTCAGCGAGAGGCTCACTCGCGGCGTCAGGTCGTAGCCGATCTGCAGGTGTCCGAGCAACTGCGCCGGCTCGCGAAACGCTCCGATCGCATCGAACTGCCCCGTGTACGGATCGGGAATCGAGAGGGTCGCGGCGCACGGGAAGGTGCTGGACGGACCCGGGACGGCGTCGTACGGGCCGCCGCCGGATGCTCCGTACGGATACCGCGGATCGCCCTTCGTTGACCCCGGAAGCAGCGTACATCCGGACGCCGGATCGATTCCCGGCGTCGTCAGCGGGGCTCCGTACCGGTTGCCGGCGACGAACTGAAACGACGGCGTGACGGTGAGCTTGTTATGCCGGTAGTTCAGCAAGAGCGTCGCGACGTACGGATAGTTGTATGCATTCACGCCGGAGCCGATCGGCCCGGGAAAGATGGAGAAGGGCAGATAGGATGCGGCCGGATCGAAGAGCGAGAACGCCGGCGAACGCCAGTACGGATTGGCGATGTCGCCCCTCTCGCAACTAGGATCGGGCACCCCGGCGGTCGTGTAGCAAGGGGCCGCGGGCTTCCCGTCCGTCGTCGCGCCGCACATCGGCTGGCCGAACTGACGCTTGCCGTACGCAGAACCGCCCGGCGCGCAGGAGGCCGTGTAGGCGTTGTATCCCGTGATGCCGGCGTTGATCGGCGAGATCACCGTCGTGCCGTTGGGCAGCGTGTTGTACTTCACGGTCGTATACGTGTACGCAAACGACAACTGCCCCGCGAAGCCGTTCCGGCTAAAATCGCCCTTGTCGAACTGGAACTCAAAGCCCGACGACGTCTGATACCCCGCATTCAGTCCCGACGTCAGGCCCGTCACGTAGTTGATATAGAAGTTTTCGATTTGATCTTGCGTCTGGCGCAGGAACGGCGACAGCTTGAACGACATGTCCGTGCCCTTGAAGTGGTGCTCGAGCGATAGATCGCTGTTATACGAAATAGAGGGCGCGACCGCGTGACCGGGCGTGTTGAAACCAAGCGAATAGAACTGGGTGAGCGTGTCCGGTAGATTCTGCTGCAGGCCGTTGTACTGCTCGTATGCCCCGCTCGGCTGTTCGTTATAGCGCCCGTAGCTCGCGCGCAAAACGGTATCCGGACTGAGGGTGTAGGTGATGCCGAACCGCGGCTGCGGAATGTTGTAATCGAAGTTGGCGGGCGTGTTTTGGAGGTTCGCGTTAACGTATTGCTTTCCGAATGCGGAGCAGGGTTTCTGCGAGTTGGTGCTCCACGACCCGGAGGGAACGAGCGCGCTGCGGTCGACGAGCGTCAGCGTCTGCGTATCGAAGCACGTGTCTTGGTTAAACGCGTTGAACCAGAAGTTTCTCGCGGGCCCGGTTAGGGTGTCGGCCCCGACGAACGAGTAGTTGTCCACGCGCAGGCCCGCATTGATGAATAAGCGGTCGTTGGGCCGCCATTGATCGTTGAAAGAGTATCCGGCGAAGTGCGGCGTGACCGTGTTGTTCAAGCCGTACGCGCCGTTCTCGACGACGTAGAAGGCGCACGGACCTCCGCCGCACCTCAAGCCGCCGACCTTCGGGAGCTGTCCGCCGTAGACTCCGGCAAGCGACGCAAAGGTCGGCAAGAGCCCGTAGTTAACGCCGCTGCCGCCGCCGTCGCTGCAGGTCGTCGGCATCGTGGTATAACCGCTGCTCGGTCCCTGCAGCGCGTAGCAGGTACCGCTATTGATTTTGTTGCGATTGACCAACACCGCGAAGCTGTCGCCGTAACCGAACATCTGCTCGTTGTAGATTCTCGCGCCGGTCGCAGTCGTGTACGTTCCTTCGGCTTCGATCAGGTTCTGGGGACTCAGCTGATCGGTGAAGTTGACGCTGACGCCACGCGTGTGGTTGTTGATTTCGTAGTCGCCCGAATCGTAGAAGGCATAGGACTGCAGCGACTCCAACGGTCCGTTCTCGATCCAATCGGAGTAATACGTATAGCCGTACAGCCTCAGGAACGCGCTCGAATTGAAGTTCTTCTGGTATTGCAGTTTGACGATCGCCTGCCCGTTGTAGCCGCGATCGCGTTGATTCCACGGATCTGGGATGGCGCCGAAGAGCGGGTGCGGCGGCGAGGAGGGATACAGATACGGCGTCACTAGCCGCTCCGGGTTGGGCGGCAGAAACGTTCCCAGTTGGCCGCGATACTGATAGCTGTCGAGATAGTACGGCGGAAATGCCCCGACCGTGTTGATCCAGTTGGCGTAGCCTTCGTCGTTTACGGAACTAAAGAACGTCGTAAAGATTTCATCGTTGTCGTAGAGCAGCTGCACGTCGTCGCGCATGCCGTCATTGCGATGAGGAATCGCAATATGAAAGTTGGCCACGGTCGTACGCGTCGCGATATTGGCGGCATTGATCGCGCCGAACCCGATGGGCCCGAGAAGCCATCCCGGCGTTCCGTTCAGTCCGACGTTGGGGGATCCATTGGTGTAACAGGACGGCAGGACCGTCTTCGCCAGCGCGCTGGGCGACGGACACGCGCCGATGAGCTGGCCGAACTCCGGTACGAGCGACGCTCCGTTGAACTGATCTATGTAGCGGTGGTCTTGGTTGTAGCCGCCGATACCGACGTAGTACGAGAACATTCGATCCGGCGTCGCGCCGCCCGCTTCAACGTTGAGGCTGTGGTAGAACGTGGGCGTTCCCGCGGTGGCGTTGACGGTCGCGTAGCCGGGAAAGGTTCCGCTCTTGATCACCTGATTGATGAAACCGGCGAGGCCCTGCGCTTCGGCGTTGGACGGCGTCGCGCCCGTATACACCTGAAGCTCGAGCTGTCCCAGCGATGAAAGCGATGCCGAAGGGAAGTTGTCGAAGGCGCGGTTGACCGGAATGCCATCGAATTCGTAACCAACCTCGTACGCATCGCCGCCGCGCACGTGCACGGCTTGGTTATAGCCGTTTTGATTCGAGGGCACGTATGCGCCGGGGACCGAGGCGATCGCCGAGTATGCGCTGTTGAGATTGCCGCCGCCGCCCAGTACGGCCGTGCGTTCCTGTTGTGCGGCGTTCACCGAATAAATGTCCGCCGTCGTGCCCGGACGCACCAGGCTCGCGCTGCTGCGCGACGTCACGTTCGCAATCGTCTTGAGCGCGATACGCATCGAGAGCGTCACGGTCTGTTGCGCGTCGGCGAACACTGCGATGCCGGCGACCGACGCGGGCGAGTAACCCGATTTTTGCAAGGAGATCGTGTACTCGTCGGGCGCCAGTGAGACAAACGCGAAGCGTCCCCGCGCATCGGTCACCGTGCGCGCCGTTTGCGATGGGCTGACGGCCGTCACGTCCACGCCGGCGAGCGGCGTCGAGGTTCCGGTTTGCAGCACGACGCCGTTGATGCCGCCCGTCGTCCCGGCTCGCGCCGGCAGCAGTGCGGCGAAACAGAGAACCACGGCGATGGCTAGACATCTCATCATTCTGCTTACTCCCAACTGTCGCACCGGCCGCCCGTCGTTGCATCGGGCGGCAAGTGGTAGGTGGCTAGAAATTGGTGGTACGCGTTCATCGCGCTCTCGAACTGCGCACGAATCGCCGCGGCTTCGCGGTAGTGCGGCGGCAGGGGCGGCCCTTGCGACAGCGCGATCGCGCCCTGCAAGATCGTGAGGCGCTCGCGCAGCCGATCCGGCATCAGCTGGTCGTCTTCGGAGTTCACGACGCCCGACGTAAACGTGGAGCGAATGACGTGAGCATCCTGGCTTCGCATGGCGTCTAAGCGGTTCAGCGCCACGTCAATGGCCGAAAGCTCGTCGTCGAGCGATTTCACGAACCGATAGCGCGCGAGGTAGTCGGCTTGTGTCCACTGCGCCCGCGGATCTGGTTTCACGTCCACCGACCCGTCCACGACGGCAGCACCCGAATGCAAGCGCAGCGTGTAGCGCCCCGGAACGACGGTCGGCCCATCGCCGCCGCGATTCCAGTCGCGAGCGCGCAGCCACTGAACCGGCGGCGCTTCCTTGAGGTCCCAGGCGATGCGATTGACGCCCGCATCCTCAGTTGCGTCGAGACAACGGACCCGCGTCCCCGCCGCGTCCACGACGTCAATCCACGCGTGCCCGGCGCGAGGAAGATAATAGTCGATCGAAGCGCCGCCCTCGGGATTTTCGCCGGCAAACGTTCCCGCGGCCACGCAACACTCGTCGGGATGCGTGCCGTAGTCGCTGGTCCACCAACGGTACCACGTGTACGCAGTCGGCGTCGCAAAGAGCCGGGGCTGCGCGGAAGGCGGCGCGCCGCCGAGCTCGCTGAGCGCGTTGAGATCGTCGAGAATCCAGAATCCTCGGCCGTGCGTCGCGATAAGCAAGTCATGCCGCGCGGGTTGCACGCGCATGTCGTGCACCGCCACGGAGGGCATGTTCAAGCGCAGGCTGTGCCAGTGCGCCCCGCGGTCGAGTGAGTACCATACGCCCTGCTCGAGCCCCGCGTAGAGCACGTCGGGGTTGCGCGGATCCTCGCGAACCACGTGGACGTATTGTTGCGGAGGCAATCCGTTGACGATAGTGCGCCACGTCGCCCCCGAGTCGTCGGTCGCGAGAATATACGGCCGTGGATCTCCCATCACGTGTCGATCGATCACGACGTATGCACGGCCGTTGTCGGAGCGCGACGCTTCAATCGTGTCGATTCGTCCCCAGGGCGCAACGCTCGGCGGCGTCACGTTGCGCCAGCGCAATCCACCATCGGTCGTAAGCTGCACGAGGCCGTCGTCGGTTCCGACCCAGATTCGCTTTGCGTCGATTCCCGAGGGCGCGATGTCGAAGATCGTGTCGTAAAACTCCGCACCCGAGACGTCGGTGTTGATGGGGCCGCCTGCGACGCGCTGTTTGTTCGGATCGTCGCGCGTCAGATCCGGGCTGATCTGTCGCCACGTGCGGCCGCGGTCGCGCGTCTCGAAGAGCACGTTCGCACCGTACAATGCCGTCGTCGGGGGGATGGGTGAAAAGACGATCGGCGCCTCCCAGTTCCAGCGATACGGCAGGCCCGCCAGGCCGCGGCCGTTCGTGTCGGTCACATCGGGCGTGACGTCGTAGTTTTGGCGCGAGCGCATATCGTAGATACCAAGCTGCCCGTTGAGCTCGTTCACGCCGACGTTCCAAATAGAGTTCGGATCGTCCGGCTGCGGCCAGACCCACGACCCGTCGCCGTCGTTTCCGACGTCGCGCCAGTCGGAATTTTCAATGCCTAGCGGGCTGAGCGAATCGGACGGACCGCAAAACGAATCGTTGTCTTGCAAGCCGCCACAGACGCGATACGGATTCTGCGAATCGTAGCCGATCCGATAGATTTGAGCGATCGCCACGTTATAGCGCCAATCCCACGTCCGGCCGCCGTCAACGGAGATCGGCGCGCCGCCGTCGTTTGCTTCGATGATGCGGCGCCCGTTGCGCGAGATCCACAGGCCGTGATGATCCTGGTGCAGGGCGGTTGTCACGTCGCGGAAGGTCTTGCCGCCGTCGCGCGTCTCGATCAAGTCTTCCGAGGAGAAGAACACGTGGTCGGCATTCGACGGATCGATTGCGAGCCGGCTCATATAGAACGGCCGCTGATTTAATAGGGTGTCGCGAGTCAACGTGCGCCAATGCGCGCCGTCGTCATCCGACCGCCAGAGAATTCCCGCCCTGGATTGAATGAGCGCGTACACCCGGGCCCCTCGACTCCGCTCGGGATGACAAATGGCTAAGCCGATGCGGCCCATGTAGCCGGCCGGCAAGCCGCCTCCGCGCAAACGCCTCCAGTGGACGCCGCCGTCGCTCGATTTAAAGATGCCGTCCGCGGGGCCGCCGCTCGCGAAGTTCCAGGGCACGCGGCGAAACTGCCACATCCCGGCAAAGACGATGCGCGAATCCGCCGGATCCACGACAACGTCGGATGCGCCGCTCGAAGGACCGATGTAGAGCACGCGCTGCCACGTGCGGCCCCCGTCGGTCGTGCGATACACGCCGCGCGCCGCGCTGTCGCGATACGGATTGCCGACCGCGGCCACCCACGCGCGTCTCGGATCGCGGGGATCGATGATGATGGCGGCGATCGCCCACGTGTCCCGCAGCCCGACGTTCCGCCAGTGCGCACCGCCGTCGTGCGTCAACCAGACGCCGTCGCCATACGAAATATCGTTGCGCAGGTTCGGTTCGCCGGTGCCGGCCCAAACGGTATCCGAGTCATGGGGATCGACGGCGATCGCGCCGATCGCGCCGACGGCCTCTTTCGGCCAAAGGTCGTGCCACGTCAGTCCGCCGTTGGTCGTCTTCCATACGCCGCCACCGGCCGCGCCGAAGTAATACAGCTGCGGATCGGCGTCGCTGCCCGCTACCGCTGCGACGCGGCCGCCGCCCGCGGCGGGGCCGATGTTGCGCCAGGCGATGCCGTGCAACGGAGGAAGCGCGACGCTCGCTGCCAGCAACAATGGGAGCGTACTACGCTCCCATTACGCTGCGGTAGTACCGGTCGAAGGCGCCCAACAGTCCCTCCGCGTTCGAATACGGTCCCGGCACGTAGGCGCGCGAGCTCACGCCCAACTGCGTGAGCTCGTTGACGTGCCAGTCCTGGCGGTTGGTGATGTCCCAAAACTCGACGGCATCGTTCGGATCGAAATCCGGCCGCGCCATCGTCGCCGGATCGAAGAGCCACGCGCACACGATTTCGGTGCGATTCGGTGCGATCGGTTTCAGGTAGTGCACCATTGCGTAATCGGGATGCAGGCTCAAGAGCAACGATGGAAAGATCGTGTAGTAGTACACGCGCTGCAAATCCGCGCCCTCGACGCTGCCGACCGGCGGACGAACGCTGTGCCCCGTCGTCGTGAGGCTCATCTGCGGCTCGCGCAGCTCTGAGTATCCGCCCAAGAATGGTCCTTGGGCGAGGTCGTTGCGACCGCTGTCGGAGGGCGAAAGCTTGTCGAGCTGCGGGTGCACGAGCGGGCAGTGGTAGCACTCGGAGTAGTTCAGAAAAATCAGCTTCCAGTTGCACGCCAGATCGTAGCTAATCGTTCGCGCCGTTTTCAGCGTTCCGAGAGTCCAGCGCGCAAAACGGCCGATCAGCGGCGCGAAGTCCCGCTCGAAGCTCGCGGCTCGATCGTGGTTGACGAAGATGAATCCCTCCCAAACGGCGACGGCCGCCTCTTTGAGCGGATACTCCCCGCGATCGAAGCCCGGAACTTCGGCCATGTTGCGCGCGACTTTGAGCACTCCGTCCAGGCCATACGTCCAGCCATGGTACGGGCATTGAATCGATCCTACAAACCGCCCGGCCGCGCGCTCGCAAAGACGCGTGCCGCGATGTCGGCAGACGTTATAAAACGCGCGAACGTCACCCGCGGCGTCGCGCGTCACAATGAGGCTTTCGCCGCCCTGTTCCGTCGTGAAGAAGTCGCCCGCGTTTTCCACGGCCTCCGTTCGGCCGGCGCACAGCCAGCTGCGGCCGAAGACGCGTTCCCGTTCGGCGGCAAAGACGCCGGCCGACGTATACCACGAGGCATCAAGCGTCTTCGCACCCGTGCCGACGCTGGGCCGGACAAACGTTTCCATACTCGCCACCTCGTCCAGGGACTGTCGCGCAAAGGGTTCTACCTCGTTTGGCGAAATCCGCCTTCCGGCATCACTTTGTATGGCTTTTATGCTCGATGAGCCACCAAAGGTTCGGAAAAGAGGCGCATATGCCAAACAACCTCCGGCACTCGCTGCCGCGTTCGGCCTACTGGGACGCCGAATTCTTCGAGCGCGAGCAAGGCGCCATCTTCCGCACCCAGTGGATTTGCACGGGGCGCGCCGAGCAACTCGAGCCCCTCGGAGCGTACAGGGTCGTGGACCTCGCCGGCGAGAGCATCATCATCATCCGATCCGAAAGCGGTCTCGCCGCACACTTGAACTTCTGTCGCCATCGCGGGAGCAGGCTGCTGTGCGGTGAGGGAACCGTGCGGGGCGCGATCCGCTGTCCGTATCACGCCTGGGCGTACGCGCTCGACGGCAGGCTGGTCGCGTCGCCCTTCATCGCTCTGGACGACGTGCCGCAACGCGCGCGCCGCTTGCACGCGGTCGCCGTGGCGGAGTGGGGCGGCTTCGTTTTTTTGCATCTCTCGTTGCACGAGGCGAGTCGCGACGCCGAGTCGCTCGCGGCGCAGTTGGAGCCCATCCCGGCGCGTACCGCACGCTATCCGCTGAGCGCACTTCGAACGGCGCGCTCGCTGCGTTACGACGTTGCGGCAAACTGGAAGGTCGTGTTGGAAAACTACAACGAGTGCTATCACTGCGCCGGCGTGCATCCGGAGCTCTGCCGAATCGTTCCGGCATTCAAGAAGGACGGCGGGCGGCAGTTGGACTGGGAGCGCGGGATCGAACATCGGGAAGGAGCCTGGACCTTTACGTTGCGCGGCACTAGCGCTCGCGCGCCGTTTGCCACGCTGAACGACGACGAGCGCGTCCGGCATAAGGGCGAGCTCATCTATCCAAACGTGATGCTCAGCCTCGCAGCGGATCAC
Organism: Vulcanimicrobiota bacterium; assembly: GCA_019240755.1. Lineage (GTDB taxonomy): Bacteria > Vulcanimicrobiota > Vulcanimicrobiia > Vulcanimicrobiales > Vulcanimicrobiaceae > Cybelea. The sequence goes on along the minus strand of JAFAXS010000105.1, from coordinate 706 downwards.
GTCGCCGCCTTCGTGCTGGTGCCGCAGGGCCCCGCACGCACCACAATCGTCTGCGACCTGCTCTTTGCGCCCGAGGAAATGTCAAAGCCCGGCTTCGACCCCAGCGACGTCGCGGAGTTTTGGGATCTGGTGAATCGCCAGGATTGGAGCATCTGCGAAAGCGTGCAGGCGGGGATGAGATCGCAGGCGTTTGACTACGGATATTACGCGCCGATGGAAGACGCGAGCCTCGACATACGAGAGTATGTGGTCCGAAGATTGTCTTATGACTCGGGGCATGGCGCCCTCGCTAATTCTCAGGTTAATCGCTCGGGCGCCATGCCCGCTCGTCATGGCGACGAAACTTAGGAAGTGGTAAAGGAGCACCGGCGTGATGCCTGAGTACGATGTTATCGTGCTGGGCCTCGGGGGGCTTGGCAGCGCGGCCGCGTATTGGCTCGCGAAGCGCGGTGCGCGCGTCGTCGGCCTGGAGCAGTTCGAGCTCGGACACGCTAGGGGCGCGTCGCACGATCACTCGCGCATCATTCGGTATTCGTATTTCTCGCCCGTCTACGTGCGCCTGGCAAAACACGCGTATGCGGCCTGGGAGACGCTGGAACGAGATTCCGGCGAAAAAATCGTCTATAAAACCGGCGGCCTAGACATCCGCCCGCGCGACGGCGCGATCCCGCTCGAGCCGTACGCGAACGCCATGCGCCAATGCGGC
>JAFAXS010000072.1 GCA_019240755.1 Vulcanimicrobiota bacterium | reverse complement strand
AGTCCCCTCGCCGCCCCTTTGTTAAGGCAGTTGGCGTTCGCTCTACTTATCGTGCAGCTTTAGCGACGGACGATGCTGCCGCCTTGGGACGCGAATGGCCCACAAATGGCTCACGACAATAGACGCGATGAGATGACATGCGTCGTGCTAGGACGACATGCAGCGTAGCGGCAATGCGAAAGAACAGCACCTACAACGAGGAGACGACATGGGCCGATATGAGGCTTGAGCGATTCGACTCCCACCTTCCCCACCATGATTTGAGCACGGCAAGAGCTACGCAGCCTATGTAGACGGCGTTCTCGCCGGCAGAGTTTCCGGCTCTTCCGCACTGCGTGACTCCGTGCTGTCCGCCGCGAGCCAATTGTCTCGAACGGCGATGCGCGGCGTATTTCTCGGATAGTTTCCACGCGAATGGCGCGCAATCCAAAGGCGAGCCCGGGCCTCCAGATATTCAAAATTATCGTATAAGGTCTCATCCCTGCTCCGGCGCATTATCGCAATCACCGGTTCCAATTTCGTCCACATCGTATCGACGAAATCGCAGGCGGTGTCCAGATATGAGCTCTCGTCGATCAGCCCACGCTTCACATAATTGCCGATCTGTTCGAAGAAATCGCAGACCTTTAGTTCCATATGCACGCGGGGGTCGACCGGACGCTGCGTCAGGCTCCTGCGAAAGTCGGCATCTTGTAGGCGCGTCTGCAAATCGTTTAGGACGTAATCCCGCAGCTTCTGTTCCTCTGGATCCTGGGAGTAGTGGAGAATTGTGAGCAACCCGCTGAGTTGATTGCTTGCTCTCAGGTGCCGCAGCTGTACGACGGCTGCAAAGGCCGCTGCAGTGATAACGACAAGGGTAGCGATTGGAACGAGAGCGTTTAACGACTGCAATAGCACTCAAGTAACGCGCTTCGGCGGCTAATCAACCAGCCCTTCGATTCTTTTGAGCGATGCCTACTGCCGCTCGGTTAGCCGAGACGAATAGGGCCTCGTTATTGCGGGACCCTATTAATCGGTTTCTTGGGCGCGGTTCTGGGCTCGTTACCTTGGCGGCTGCCGGTCCTGACGTTGATCGTGGCGTTGGTCGTAAATGTGCTCGCCGAGGTGGTTCAACCTCTGGTACGCATGTTCACGCTGTTGCGGGGTTAGGTGACCGCCGTTGCGCTCGCGCTGGGCTTTCATCTGCTGTCGAATCGCCTGCAACCTTGCTATGTCCTGCGTGTGCTGTTTCTGGCTGATGCCGCCGTTCTGATAGCCCCGCGTGATCCTGTCACGCTGATTCTCAACGCGCATGTGAGGAGACGGCGGCGCGGCGACTGCACTTAAAGGCACTGCAAGCGTTGCGAGCAGCAGCGTTGCGGGAAGGGCGCGATAGAGTCGTTTTAACATTGCTCCGGGTTCCTTTCGAGTTGTTCAGTCGAGTACTCGAACCCGTATTCCCGACGATATGAACAGCGTAACGCGGAGCGAAACGTCCTCATACAATTCTTATTCGGGTTTCTGACGTGCGCCACCATGCCCTAGTAGCAGAGAACGCGCGCCTTGGTTGCTCGCTGCGCCGCGGTGAACAAAAAGCCCGGCGTTTTACTGCCGGGCCCTTCATTTTCCCTCGAGAATTTAGTGCTAGTTGATCGTTACGCTGACCGGTGCAGAGTGGACGCCGTTCGCGATTACACGTAGCGTGCTCGGGCCCGTTTCGATGGTGCTCGGGACGTCGAACATCGTAGAGACTCTCCGGGAAGAAGCAATGCCCATGAAGCTGTGGTCGTGCGTGCGCGCGAAGAACACGTGACCCGTGCTGCCATTAGTAATCTCCACGAGCGGATAGTTCGTCGCTTGCTGCACGTCGTCGCCGTAGAAGTTCGTCTGAGAGAATCCGTTGAAGTAATGGCCCGCGATCTTGTAGGTATTCCCGTGCGTCAGCGTCGTGGGAACCGACGAGATCGTCGGCGCGGTGATGCCACGCACGTGGCCGCTGCCGGTATATACCTCGACGTCGCTCGATCCGTCGCCCTCGAGCACCTGCCCCGTCGGAAGCATCAGCAGCCTTACGTTGTAGCTCGAATCGTTGGGCGCGTTGGGGAACGCCGGCAGCTGCTTCAGGCGTCGTCCGTCGTAGAGCAGGATCGCCGCCGGCGGGCTATAGAGCCCCGGGCTTACCGCGATCATCACCTTGCCGTTGGTCAGCAATGTCGAGGGTGCGTCGGCCGCATCTTCCTGTTGACCGTTGATGATCGGGAAGTTCGGCCCCGACTTCCAGGTCCTGGAATGAACGTCGTAGACGGCCGTGTATTGGTTGGCGCCGGCTACCCAGATCCGATTGCTCGGAAGCATCGTTTGCGGGCCGATTTCAAAGCCCGCCGTCAGATTGTTGGGCAGGTTGCCGGCGGTCGACCAGCTCATCGTCTTCCGGTTGTAGATCTCTGAGTTTGGAGCCCCGAACACGTCGGACGTCAGGACGTTGCCGTCGCGCAGGAGGGTCCAGCCTTCTTCACTGTTGGTGTCGTTCTTGCCCGTTCCAACAACGGTCCACGTCATCTTCGACTCGTCGAGCAATGCTTGATTCGAACCGCAGCAGTTGCCGAGCATGTAGGTGCCGTCGGGCAGTACCACGCTCGATGCATCGCCAATCTCGCTCCAGCCACTAGGGCCGGTTACGGCCTTCCACGAGTTTGCGACGGGATCGTAGATCGCTCCGAGGTTCGTCTCGTCTTGGTTGCAGAAATTGTACTCGCCGCCGTTGACGATCAGCTTACCGTCGGGCAGAACCGCGGAGCCGAAATACAGCGGACCGTAGTTCGACGGCATCGAGGCAGCCTTCGTCCACGTTCCGTTGATGTAGCTACCGGTCTTATCCGGCTTCAGACTGTACCAGTCGGGAGTGCAGTAGTCGGACACGAGCACCGTGCCGTCGGTCATCAAGATCTCCGTACCGGCGCCGTTGGTCCAGGGCGCCTTTGCCGTGACGGGAACCCAGCCGGCGGCAAGAGCGCGCGCGCGGTCCGCGCTCGTCACGCGATGGCGCGGCTTCGGCGGATACGCCGGAGTATGCCGAAAGTGGAAGAGCCGCGAGGCTTGCATCGCGCCCCCGCGAGAACCAACGGTCGGGATTGACGAACCCGCGGGCGTCGACGGCGCGTTCGCCCCGCCGCTGCAGCCGGCTACGAACGTCGCGGAAAACAAAATTGCTAGAGTTGCGCGCAAATATCGCATGGGAGCTCCTCGTTACTAAACCCAGTAGTGCTTTAGCGCTTCTTGCGACTGCCGTTCTTTCGCGCAGCAGTTGCCGGCTTGCGGCTCCCCGCCTTGGCCGCGCCTTTCTTGCGCGCGCCGCCTCGGCTACCACGTTTCGACATTACCGCCTCTTTGAGCGCCTTTGCGGGAAGAAATTTGAAGACTCGCTTCGCGGGAACTTTGACCTGTTCACCGGTCGCAGGATTGCGCGCCATCCGCGCGGCGCGATCGCGCACCTTAAATTGACCGAAGCCGGGAATCTTAACGGCCTCACCGGCAACGACAGCAGAAGTTATGTCGTCGAACACACCGTCAATGACCGCGACAGCATCCCTGCGTGATAGCTCCAGACGCTCGACCGCTGAGCGCACTAAATCTAGCTTATTCATCCGTTCCTTTCGTGTGAAAAGCAGTCTCCGAACGTATCAAATCGTCTCGCGCAGCTTGCTACGAGATGATGAAAGACTCCTTGTCACCAAAGGTGCAAACCGTATGGCGGGCGAGCACGTCACCTTCGATTCGGGGCCGGTGCGCGGCGAGCTGGAGGTTCCCGGCGACAAGTCTATCTCTCACCGGGCATTGATCGCCGGGGCGGCGGCGGTGACCTCATTGCGGATCAGCGGTCTCAATGCGGGCCGAGACGTTCGCGCGACGCGTGATGCGTTGGGCGCGCTGGGCGCCGTCATCAGCAGCGACGCACGCGCCGTGACCGTGGCGCGGGCGGCGTTGCGGTCGCCGCGAACGGCATTGGACTGCATGAACTCGGGCTCGACCGCGAGGATGCTGCTCGGCGTCTGCGCGGGAGCAAACCTCGCCGCACGTTTCGACGGAGACGCCTCCCTGCGGCGGAGGCCGATGGAACCCGTCGCCGCGCAACTTCGCGCCTTCGGCGCACGGATCGAAACCACGCAGGGCCGCTTACCCCTCGAAATTCGGGGGACGCCGCAAATTGAAACTCGGCACTTCATCTTGTTGCGACCGTCCGCACAGGTGAAGTCGGCGCTGCTCTTCGCCGCACTCTTCGGCGGCGTCGCCGTGCAGATCGATGGGGATCGCGGTTCGCGCGACCATACGGAGAGGATGATCGGCCACTTGGGCGGCGAGATCGAGTGGGGCGGCACGACGGCTCGGCTCGGCGCGCGCCCGCTCGACGGCGGCCAGATTGACGTTCCAGGCGACTTTTCGTCGGCCGCCTTCTTCATTACCGCGGCCGTCGTCACGCCGGGAAGCTCGGTGGTGCTTCGCAACGTCGGAGTGAATCCGACGCGCATCGGCCTGCTCGAGGCGCTGCGCGAGATGGGGGCTGCCATCGAGCTGCGCCGGCCCCGCGCGTGGTCGGGCGAGCCGGTCGCCGACATCGCGGCGGAGCACCGTTCGTTGCGGGGCTGCCGGATCGACGCAGGCATGGCGCTGCGCGCAATCGACGAGATCCCGCTGCTCGCGGTGGCCGCAGCGTTCGCCGAGGGTGTCACGACGGTCGACGGGGCCAGCGACCTACGAACCAAAGAATCCGACCGTCTAGCGGCAATCGGCCGGCTCTGCGAAAGCGTCGGGATCGAGTGCGCGAACGAGGGCCCCCGCCTGGTCATCTCGGGGGGCGCGCCCCAATCGCGCGGTGGCGCGGTCAGCGCCGAAGGCGATCACCGGATCGCGATGGCGGCCGCAGTGCTGGCGGGCGGGGCTGGGCCGCTGTCAGTGGACAGCGCCGACTCGATTGAGGTGAGCTTCCCGGGCTTTCTGGAGGCCTGGCGGCGGCGCGGGAGGGGCTAGGCCGCCGATTCCGAGGGCTTCGCGGGGCCGGAGGTCTTGGCGCTCTTCTCGGGCGGCTTGGCCGCGTCGGCCGGCTTTGATTCCTCGGCCTTTGCCCCGGTCTCGGTCTTCGGCTTCTCGCCGGCCGCCTTCCCCGAGCGGCGGGAATCGGTTACGTAGAAGCCCGAGCCCTTGAACACCACCGGCGCGGCGTTAAAGACTCGGCGTACGGGGGCGCCGCAGGCCTCGCACGGCGCATCATAGGTCTCGTCGAACCCATGGCGCACCTCGTGGGTGCGCCCACAACGCGTGCACGCGTAGTCGTAGAGCGGCATGCCTACAGTATAGCGGTGCTAGCACTCTCGGTCAACGAGTGCTAGTCTTCTAGAAGTCGGCGAGCACGGGCGCATCGCGCCGGTATTCGACCAGGCCCTTGAAGTGAACCAGCGAGTCATCGAGCGCGCTCGAGAGGCGGCGGCCCCGTTGCCAGCGATCCAGCATCTTTCCGACTTTGCCGTGGTAGGCGGGGTAGGAGATGTGCACGTGCAGCCGCGCGCTCGAGCCCTTCTGCTCGATGCGAAAATCCAACCGGCGGCGGACGGAGTACGCCCCCACCAGGGAGAGGCGGTAGTTGGGGATCAGCGCGTCCACTTCGTACATCTGCTCTTCTTCGCCGGGGAGTGACGAACGGATAACGACCTCGCTGCCGATGCGCAGGTCGCCGTCGTTCGTCGTTCGGCGCGTACTGCGGAGCATGGAAAGCCAGACCGGCCACTTCTCGACCGAACAGAGCAGCGAAAACGCTTCTTGCGCGGAGCAGCTCAGATCGAGCCTGGCGCGATGCGATGCGGGCCCGGGGACAAATACGTCGTCGGCGATGGCCATAACGCTCGTTACGTTTCTGCGGCAGGTGCGAACTGCTCCTCTTTACTCAAATCGCGTCCTGCGTGACTGCGAGCGCGAACAGAACGAGCGTCTGCGTGCCATACTTGAGAGCCGCCTCGTCAATTCGGAATAGCGGGCTGTGTCCCGGGTGAAACGATTGCGCGGCCTCGCTGCGCACGCCTAAGCGAATCAGTACGCCGGGCACGTGTTGCGCGAAGTATGCAAAATCTTCGCCGCCCATCGTGGGAGGCGGCTCTTCGACGCGCAGCCCGCCTTCGAGGCGCAGGTAGGCAGCGAAGCCGCGCGTGAGCGGTTCGTCGTTGATGACCGGTGGATAGCCCGGTACGAGCTCGAGCTCGATCTCCACGCCGTAGGCCGCCGCAATTCCCGATCCGATGCGCGCGACGCGGCGCGCCAGCTCCTCGCGGACCGTCTCATCGTGCGCGCGCAGCGTTCCGGAGAGGGTGACGCAATCCGCGATCACGTTGTTGCGATATCCTCCGGCGATCGTGCCGATCGTCACGACGGCGCTCGCGAGGGGGTCGGTCTCACGAGCAACGATGTTTTGCAGGGCGAGCACGAGCGCCGCGGCGGCCGGCATCGCATCGACCGCGGTGTGGGGATACGCCCCGTGGCCGCCCCGTCCGCGCACGGTCAAGCGGAGCTCGTCGGTCGAGGCGCTGACGCCGCCTGCAGTGATCCCCACCGTTCCCACGTCTAGACGAGAATCGACGTGGAGCATGGCAACGGCGTCGGCTTTCGGACGGTCGAGCACGCCGGCTTGCAGCATGGGGAGCGCGCCTCCCGGCCCTTCTTCCGCCGGCTGAAAGATGAGCACCACCGTTCCTGCGAACTCCGTTCTGCGACGGGTGAGGACGTGCGCGGCTCCCAGCAGCATCGCCGTGTGCGCGTCGTGGCCGCACGCGTGCATCTTTCCTTCAACGGCAGACGCAAAGGACAAGCCGGTGCGTTCCGCAACAGGCAGGGCATCCATGTCGGCGCGCAACGCGACGTTGCGCCCGGGATTCGCACCGTGAATCGTTGCAACGACGCCGGTGCCGGCACAGCGCCTGTGCTCGACGCTCAGCGCGTCGAGCTCCCGCTCGACCAGCGCCGCGGTCTCATGCTCCTCGAAGCCAAGTTCGGGATGCCGATGAATCTCGCGCCGCAGTTCGATGATCCGGTCCTCGAGCGCTCGCTCGATTTGGGCTGCCATCTGCGCTGACGTTAAGGAACCGGTACTTTCGTTCCCTGCGCCGAACGCAGATTCCAACGACTCGATGCTAACCCCCGATCTTGCCTTGGCGTTGCTGATCAATCGCACGACGGCATACTATTCCGCCAACCCTCCTCTCTATATGACCTACACCGAGCGAACGCACGTGAGCGCCGCGACGCTGGGACGCACGCAAGACATCGATCGCTCCGTGGCCGTTCGCGTTGCCGACAACGTGGCCGTCATGCGCGACCTGCCCAACGGAGGTGAACGCGTGGGCCAGGCATTCCCCGTGATCGCCTATTTCGACCCATTATCGGCCTTTCAGTTCAGCTACTTCGCGAACCTGAAGCGCGTTGACATCACGCTGACGCGCGGCACGCCCCTCACACTATCCATTCCGTCCGAGGACCCAAGCGTGAACGAGGTCGTCGCCTATAATAGTTACTGGGCGGCCCGGTACGCGTCGGACTCTTCGCAAAACGCGCTGCATCTCTTGATCGATCCGACGCCGCGCGTCACGCAAGGCTTCTTTCCCGCCGAGGTCGTCGAGGATCCGAAATCGCGCCTGCCTTCGAAGATAGTGATGAAGAGCGTCGGCAGCGACGACGTCATCTCGCTGGACTATGCAGTCCTCGAGGGCCACTGGGTCGTCGTCCACGGAAGTTTCAGCGCCACGCAACATGCTGCGTTCTTGACCTTCAAAGTGGTTGCCGACGTCACGTTTTCGAATATCGCGTTTCCGCCGCAACCGCCGGACCAACGACTGGCGTCCTAAAGCGACGGCCGCGACCGTCCCGATCGCCGACCGGGTGATCGCGCGGCGCCACCCACATGTAGACGTTCGGAATTAGCAGCAGCGTCAGTACGAGCGAGCTCAAGACGCCGCCGATCACGACGATGCCGAGGCTCGAGCGAGATGCCGCGCCGGGATCCAAGGCTAGTGCGAGCGGCACGTTGCCGGCCATGACCGAGAAACTCGTCATGATGATGGGCCGAAATCGCGTATGCGCGCTCTCCTTGATCGCCGCGAGCTTGTCGAGGCCGCGGGCGCGCAGCGTGTTTGCATAGTCCACCAAGAGAATACCGTTCTTCGTCGCGATGCCGATCAAGAGGATCGTGCCTATGAGCGAAAACAGGTTCAGCGTACGATGCGTGAGCAACAGCGCTCCGACCGCTCCGATCGCGGCGACCGGCACCGAGAAGATGATGATGAACGGCGAAACGTAGCTGTTGTAGAGCGCCACCATCAGCAGATATACCAAGATGATCGAGACGATCATCGAGAGCCCCATGCCGACGAGCGTCTGATGCATGAAGTCTTGTTGACCGAGCGGCGCGGGGCGCGCCACGATGTTGGGCGGTAGATGTAACGTCGGAAGGCGCTTGATCAGACGGCTCTCTACAGCAGAGAGCGACGAGCTTGGCGCGTAGTTCGCGTTCACGTGGATGACGTTGTTGCGGTCGGTGCGGGTGATCAGCGGGGCCGTCGGGGTCGAAACGAAGCTCGCGATGTCGCCCAGGTACACGATGTTGCCGTAAGACGATCGGATCGCGATGGACTTTAACGTCTCCAGGCTCGTCTGATACGACTGCGGATAAATGACTTGCACCTGTTCCAAGCCCGCGGTCGTCTCGAACTGCGTGCTGACATTTCCGCCGAATGCCGCGCCCGCAGCCTGCGCCGCCTGACCCAGATCGACGCCGAGCGCTTGCGCCTTGTTCCGGTCGAACTGAACGGATATTTCGGGCCCCAGCTGCGTGCCGGTGCTGTTGACGCTGGTGGCGCCGGGGATTTTTTGGAGCAGCGCCACGACCTTCTGCGCGTACGGCGTAGGATCGCCGCCCGTCACGTCGGTGATGAGGAAGTCGATCGGCTGCGAGTTTCCGCCACCCGTCGACGTGGCGGGCACTACGACGGCCTGTACTCCGGGCGGCAAGCTCACGCGCGCAATGCGCCGGAACTCGTCCACCCAGTAGCTCGTGGGATGCGCGCGACCGTCCTTCAGCCAAAAATGGACCTGCCCAACGTTGCTCTGGCTCACGAAACCGCCGAACGACGCCGCATAGGCGCCCGCGACCGCCGTGTTGGCGAATGCGTCGGACGTGCTGAGCAGCTTACGCTCCAGCCCGAAGGTGCCGCGCTGCACCGTCGCGATCGGGGTGCCGATCGGATACATCAGCTGGATGTAGATCTCGCCACGGTCCACCTGTGGGATGAACTCCTCGCCGACCACGCCCAACCCCACGAGCCCAAGCGCCAAGGCGAACGTCCCGGCGCAGAAGAGCGCCACCAACCGTCCGTGCTCGAGACTCCACGGCAGGGCTCGGTGCGTGTAAAACGTGCGCGCGTCGTCGAACCTGCGTCCGAACCAGTCCACGGCGGCCCAGGGTTTCCACCGCGAACGCAGCGCCCACAAGCCCGCCAGCGTCGGCGTAATCGTGAACGACACGAACAACGACGTGAGCGTCGAGATCACGACAACTATCGCGAACTCGGCGATCTGGCGCCCGACCTGGCCTTGGATGAACGCGATCGGAAAGAAGACGACGACATCCACGAGCGTGATGACGACCGCGGCGGCGCCGATCTCTTCTCGTCCGCGAACGGCGGCGTCTTCGGCGTTCTCGCGCAACTCGCGGAAGTGCCGTTCGATGTTCTCCAAGACGACGGTCGAATCGTCCACGAGTATGCCGATGACGAGCGACATGCCGAGCAGGGAGATCGTGTCGAGCGTCAGGTGCATCAGCTTCATGACCGTGATCGCAATCGCCAGCGACGTTGGGATTGAGATGCAGACGACGATCGCGCTGCGCCACGAACGGAGGAAAAAGATCATCGCAATCGCGGTCAGCAGGATCGCTTCCATCAGTGTCCGCGTAACGATCGAGATTTGCTGTCCGGTGAATTTCGACTGAACGTTGATCACGCGAAAGCTGATCTCCGGAAACTGCCGTTCGATCCGCGGCAGCGCCGCCAAGATGTTATTGGACGCGTCGACCTCGCTGCCGGACGAGGCCTTTTGCACCTGCATGAAGAGTCCCGTCCGGCCGCTGATGTGGGCGTATTGCAGGCGCGGCTCGTAACCCTCGGTGACGGTGGCGACGTCGCCGACGCGGACGACGGCGTTGCTCGCCGTCCACTGGTTCACAGCCCCCGCGAGCGTGCCCGTGCCGCCGTTATAGTTTTGCACCTGCGCGCCTGCCGAGTTCTGCGATGTGCCGGCCGCTGCGCCGCCCACCGGAATGATCGCGAGGTTGCGCACCGTTTCGAGGCTCTGAATGTCGCCGCGGATGTCGATGGTCGTCTGCCGGTTGGGCTCGTACGCAAAGCCGCCCGGCACGCGCTGATTGTCCGTTTGCAGCGTGTTGATCACGTCGTTGAGCGTCAAATTCGCGGCGGCGAGCCGATTCGGGTCGACCACGACCTCGTACGCCGGCGTCACGATGCCGCCGACGTTGACGAAAGAAATGTCGGGCACTTGCTCCATTTGCGGCGCAATCACGTTGGTGGCGTAGAGGGCCAGGCGTGAGAGCGAGAGCTTGTTCGAATAGAGCGCCAGCGTCACGACGACCGACTCCGCCGGATCGCGCAGGTTGACGGTCGGAGCGCTCAGATTCGAGGGAAGGTATTTTTCGGCGGCCTGAATGGCCTTATTGGTGAGCGCTAGATCCGTTGCCGTATCGGACGTGATGTCGAAGATCGCTGTGATCTGCGCCGACCCTTGCTGTACGACGGAGTTCATCGTCTGCAAGTCCGGCGTCCCTGCGAGGTTCTCTTCGATCGGCTGTACGATGTTGTCGCGCATCTCCGTTACGGAGGCGCCGCTGTAGCCCACCGAAATCGAGACGGTCGGCTGGCTGACGTCGGGGTAGAGCTGCTTGACGATCGTGGTGAGCGACAGCACGCCGGCAAACGTCATCAACGCGATGATCACGAAGACCAGCGTCGGCCGCTTGATGAACAGCCGCGTCAGGCTGAAGTTCACTGCCGGAACGATACCTTCTCGCCGTCGCCGACGCTCGTTTGACCGTTCGCGACGATTCGCGTGCCCGAGGCGATGCCGTCTACGACCGACGACGTGCCGTCGCTGCCGAGCTCGGCGACTCTAACGGTCTTGATGCTGTCGTCGGGTTGCACCGTCATGATCGCATCGTGGTTATCGTCGGTAAAGGCCGTCGCGGGCACCCGCACGCCACGGACCGCAATCGCCGCGACGCTGCCCTGCACGACCATGCCGGGCCGCAAGCGTCCACCGGGATTCGAAAGCTGGACCTTCACCTGGAAGTCCGTCGACCCGGGATTGATCTGATTCAGCACGCCCGTCACTCGGCCGGTGTAGCGGCGCGTCCCGCCGAGATCGGGCGCAAAGATCGTAGCGCTCGAGCCACCCGCGATTCGCCCGACTTGCTCGCTGGAAGCGTGCAGCACGGCGTAGATGGGATCGATCTGCTGTAACGTAAATATCTCGCGGTTTCCCGGGTACTCTCCCGGGTTCAAGTTGCGGTTGACGACGACGCCGTCGATCGGCGAGACGATTGCCGCCTTTCCGATCTGTACGCGGACCTGTTGCGCCTGCGCGAGAGCCACTTCTTCTTGAGCGTGCGACTGCTGGACCGCCGACGCTTGCAGTCCTTGGCCGGAAAGCGACCCGTTGGCCGCAACCGCCGAGCGCGCCGCCGCGAAGTTGGCGTTGGCGGAGTTGAGCGACTGTTGATCGTTGCGGACCAACGTGGCTTGGGCGTCCACGGCCTGTTGCGAGACGTAGCCTTGGCCGAGCAGGTTCTGGTCGCGCGCCAAATTTGTTTGATCGTTTTGCAACGTCTGCTGCGCCTGATGCACGGCGGCCTGGTCGCTGCGCAGCGTGTCGGATGCCTGCGCAATCGTCAGGGACCCTTGGTACACCGTATGGGTAGTGTTCGCGGCGTTGCTGTTGGCGGTCGCGAGATACGACTGGAGCTGCGCCTGCAGATCGGCGGTGTCGAGTTGCGCGAGCAGCTGACCGGCGCGAACGCTGTCCCCTTCGCGGACGTCGACGGTGTCGGCCGGTTCGGCCAAAGTGCTTTGAACGGCGACGTTTTGATAGGGCGCGATGATGCCCGCGAGACGCTCCGCGGGCTGAATCGTGCCGTACGTTGCCACTGCCGTTTGGACGTACGGGGCGCGGGGCGCCGGCGCCGCCCGATGGTTTGCGCACCCCGCCAGCGCGAGGAGTGCCAAAGCGGTGCGGCAGAATTGTCCGGTGTGTGGTTTGCGGCCCATGGGTTACCAGGATTGTACCGAACGGCCGCCGTTCTAGTCCTGGAGTCAGACTGAGAATGGGCCCCCAGGACGGTCCGGGCGTGCTGGTCGTGGACGACGAGCACGGCCTGCGCCAGCTCCTCGAATTCGGCCTCAGGCGAGCCGGCTTTGCGGTTCGGAGCGTCACCGATGGGCCGGCCGCGCTGTCGCTGCTGCAGAGCTGGCTTCCCGACGTCATCGTTTTGGACGTCATGTTACCGGGCGACGACGGCTTCACGCTGCTGCCGGAAATTCGCCGTCTGACGAAGGCGCCGATCGTTATGCTCACCGCGCGCACTGAGGTGGCGGAGCGCATCACCGGTCTCACGTCCGGCGCCGACGACTACATCGGCAAGCCGTTCGACTTCGAGGAGCTGATCGCGCGAATCAGGACGCTTTTGCGACGTCCGCAGCTGGAAGAGCGCGCGACACTGACGTACGCCGACCTGAGCATTGATACGCACCGGCGCAGCGTCTACCGCGGAAATCGCCCGATCGAACTTTCCGCTCGGGAGTTCGACCTTCTGCGCGTCTTCGCCGAGCGCGCCGAACAGGTGTTGACGCGCTCGGACCTACTCGATTTGGTCTGGGGCATCGATCGCGACGTCGTGCCGAATACCGTCGAAACATACGTCTCTTTCTTGCGGGCCAAAGTAGATAGCGGCGAACCGGTTCGGTTGATCCAGACCCTGCGCGGCGCCGGCTACACGCTGAAAGCGACGCCGGCATGAACACGCGGCTTGGACGGCGCCTGCAAACGTTGGCCGCAGCGGAGATCTCACTCGTGCTGGCGATCGTCATTCTCGCCGGCGCGCTCATTGCATTCGGCGCATACATCCGGAGCGTCTCGAACGAGCTCACTGGAACCCTGACGCAACTGCAGACCTCACTGGCGAGAACCTCGTTGCCGAACGCGGCCGCGGGCGGCCGTTTCGCGGCGTCGCTCCTGCTCGGGACGCAAAGCGAGATCGTTTTCTTGGATGCGACGACGCGCGTAACCGTCTATCGACGGCATCGCGCCGATCCACAACCGCTCGTCACGGTTCGCGGCCGCGGCGACAACACGGGCGATCCTCGGACGTCCGGAACGTTCGCGCGTATCGTTGTCGGGCTCGCGACGGCGTTCGGGCTGCAACCGCTGCGGGCGCGCGTCGGCAACGTCTTCGTGATCGTGCGAAGCAACGATTTGGCCCTGGTCTCGGCGGCGCGGTCGTTCGTTCTGCCGTTGCTGGTCGCGCTCGCGATCGCGGTCGCCTCGGGGTTCCTCATCGCGCGTGCATTGACTCGACAGGCATTACGTCCGCTCGAAGACGTCACCGCGGCGCTCGAGCGTTTTGCCTCCGGTGACCTGACGCCACACACGATCGCGGTCGATACCCATCACGAGCTGGGCTCGCTGGCGGCGGCCTACAACGGAGCAATAGATCAACTGGAACGCGCATTCGCCGTGCGCGACCGCGCAAACGCCGGAATGCGGCAGTTCATTGCGGATGCGGGCCATCAGTTGCGCACGCCCCTGACGGTCGTGCAAGGCTTCATCGCCATTCTCCGCCGCGGAGGATTCGAGAACCCGGACGATCGCGATCACATCCTCGACACCATGAACGATCAAAGCAAGATCATGGCGTCGTTGATCGACAAATTAATTTTGCTCGAGCGATGGGAGAGTCCGCAACTTGCCGTGCCCGCGGTGCCGATCGACGTCGGCACGCTAGTGGCCGATCTCGTCGCGCCGATCGCCGACGCCCATCCGGAACGCCGCTTCGAGGTGTCAACGCAGGGCGGCATCCTCGCGAAGATCGACCCTACGGAGTTCGGCTACGTCGTGACCAATCTCGCCGACAACGCGGTAAAGTACGGCCGCGGGGAGATCACCGTGCGCGTTCGCTCGGAGGATTCGATCGCGGTCATCGAGGTCGCCGACGAAGGGCCCGGCATTCCTTCGACCGACGCGAAACGCGTCTTCGATCGCTTCTATCGCGGGGCGCAGCGCGACGTTCCGGGATCCGGGCTCGGCTTGGCAATCGTCAAACGCGCCGTCGAGCGCGCGGACGGAAGCATCGATCTCAAAACGAGCCCGAACGGATCGCGTTTCATCGTTCATTTACCTCGCGCCTAAAAACCGCGAAGAGCCTTGCGTAAGACTTCGGAGAGGGTGAGATTCGAACTCACGGAACGCTGTTAACGTTCGCCCGCTTTCGAGGCGGGTGCCTTCAACCACTCGACCACCTCTCCACCGGCCCTTTTCACGATGAGGGTAGGATGGTTTCCTCTTCGTCGGCGCGCTTTGCGCGGAAAAAGCGCCGCAACTGTTCGGCTGCTTCGCCTTCGAGCGGGCCGGACGTAACTTCGATGCGGTGATTGCTCTTCGGAGAACGCAAGACGTCGAACGCGCTGCCGTCCGCGCCGCCTTTCGGGTCGCGCGCACCATAAACCACGCGCTTGACCCGCGCCGCGATCAGCGCGCCCGCGCACATTACGCACGGTTCCTTCGTAACGTAGACCGTCGCATCGGAGAGGCGCCATGCCCGCAGGCGCGCGGCTGCCTCGCGCAAGAGCAGCATTTCGGCGTGCGCGGTGGGGTCGCGGCGGGCCTCCTTTTCGTTTTTCGCCTCTATCACGAGATCGCCGCTGACGAGGACTGCTCCGATCGGCACATCGCCTGCTCGAGCGGCCTCATCCGCGAGTTCTAGAGCGCGCCGCAGGTATCGCTCGTCGAGATGGCGCTCCATGCCTGAGCCGTTCGCCGTCTGGGAATAGAATCCGCATGCCGTTCAAGAGGATCGCGGATGAGCCGATTCACGTGCATGCGCGCGAGCCTGCGGCGTCATACTATCAGCTGAGCCCGTTCGTGTGGCGCGAGAGACATGATTTCCACATCATGCTGCGGGCGGTGCCGTACTCGGAAAATCCGGCCGAAAAGATCGCACGCGTCTACCACGGCGCTTCGCGCGACGGTCTCGAGTTTTACTTAGATCAAACGCCGGCGATTGCACCCGGACCTTCTAGTGACGACGGCGACGGTTGCGAGGATCCGACCGTCATCCGGTCCGAGGGGGAGATGTTCGTCTACTACACGGGATGGAATCAAGAACGGCGCCGCGGCTGCCTCATGTTGGCGAGCGGTCCGGACGCGGCGCATTTGCGCAAGCGCGGCGTCGCGTTGGCCTCGAACGCGCAGACGCGCAACCCGAAAGAGGCGGAAGTCGCTTTCGCCGGCGACGGTGTTTGGCGCCTATTGTTCGAATTTTCGACGGGCGAAGCTTCCCGTATCGGGCTTGCGCGTTCCGATTGCGTGAGCGGCCCTTGGGACGTCGGTGCTGCGCCTTTTGAATGTCGTCCCGAAAAGTGGGATTCATGGCACCTGAGTCCGGGGCCCGTCCTGGCCTTCGGAGAGAGTCGCACGATGTTCTACAACGGCGCCAGCCGGGACGCGAAGTGGCGCGTCGGTTGGATTCGCTTCGATGCGACCTATTCATCGGTCTTGGAACGGTGCGACGCTCCGATCATCGTCCCAGCCGCCGCGCGAGGCGACGAAACCGATATCGCCTTCGCGGCGTCGGCGCTCGCGGAAGGCGACCTCGTCCGCATTTACTACTCGGTGGCGGATCAATATATGCGGCGGGCCACGATCCACCGCACGTGATTTGCACGCACGCGGCGGGAATAATGAAGCTATCGCAGAGGAGGTCGCTCACGTGTCCCAACTTCTTGCCGGCCAAGTTGCCATCGTCACCGGCTCGGACTCCGGCATCGGCCAAGCGACTGCCGTGGAGTTCGCGCGCGAGGGCGCGGCGGTCGCGATCAACTATCTGGACGATCGCGCGGGCGCCGAGTCTACGCGCCATCAGGTCGAGGCCGCCGGAGCGCGGGCGGTTGTCGTTCAGGCCGACGTTTCAAAAGCGGAGGACGTCGAGCGGCTCTTTGCGAGGTGTAGCGACGAGTTGGGCACGCCCACGATACTGGTGAACAATGCTGGGATCGATGCATCGGGCAAGCGCGTGCACGAGATGCCGATCGAAACCTGGCAACGCGCGATCGATACCAATCTTACCGGACCGTTCTTGTGCTGCCGCAGGTTCGTGCGGGAGCGCAAAGAGCGCCGCAACGGGGCCGGGCGCATCATCAACATCAGCTCCGTCCATCAAGAGATTCCGCGCTCCGGCGCCGCCGATTACGACGCGTCGAAAGGCGGCGTTGCGAATCTAACGACGACGCTGGCGCTCGAGCTGGCGACGGA
This sequence comes from Vulcanimicrobiota bacterium, assembly GCA_019240755.1. Taxonomy (GTDB): domain Bacteria; phylum Vulcanimicrobiota; class Vulcanimicrobiia; order Vulcanimicrobiales; family Vulcanimicrobiaceae; genus Cybelea. Next base: position 25,586 of record JAFAXS010000072.1, on the reverse strand, counting down.
GAATATCACCGTGAACTGCATCGCCCCTGGAATGGTTCTCACCCCCATGAATCAGGAGGCAATCGACGATCCGCAAAAGCGGGCAGAACAGGTTGCGAGCATCCCGATGAAACGCGCTGCCGAACCGTGGGAGATCGCGCGAATGGCGGTCTACTTGGCCTCGGAGGATGCCGCGTACGTTACGGGAGCCACGATGGTGATCGACGGCGGATTGATGCTCAATCTGGGACAAGGAGCGTAACGCGCCCGGAGGGATTCGAACCCCCGATCCCAGCCTTCGGAGGGCTGTGCGTTATCCAGCTACGCTACGGGCGCGCGAACGATGCTAGCGCGTGGCATCCGGCGGTGAGCCGGCGCTGGGTATGTGCTTGAACAAGTCGAGCTTGTGATCCACGAGCGTACGATAGAACTTGCGCACGCAGTCGGGATGTCCGAAGAAATATGTCCGCGCATAGGCGAGATCCTCGCCCGAACTATCGGGAACGTAGTGAGAGATTTCGATCTCTTCCATCTGCCCGCGGTCGACGGGATGCGGACAAAAATCGCACGGAATCGTTGACATGGGTTACCACCTACCTTGCATTGTGGCTCGGGTAGGACTCGAACCTACGACCAAGGGCTTATGAGTCCCCTGCTCTACCACTGAGCTACCGAGCCGCGACTGACGCATTGCGCACCGCAGTATAGCAGGACCCGCGAACCGCAGCAAGGGCTGCACCCTCACTTCCGCAGGACGAGCTTGTCGATCAAACAGTCGTACTTGTAATTTGGTCCGTGATCTTGCTCCATGACGCCGCGTCCCAGATTATACCCATAGTTGTGGGTCCCGCCGCTCTCGAAGTAGGGCGCAACTCGGAACGTTCCGAGCTTCGTGTGATGCGTGTATTCGAAGCCGACGAAGATCCGACTGATCGTGCGGCCCTTCGGCGACGGGAAGTCATAATGCTGATTCAGGATGGGATGCACGGAGACGATCTTGGTATCCTGAACGGGAACGACTTTGCCGTGAATAAAATAGCCGTGGATCCAGGTATTCCCCTTCGAATCGTTGGCCAAGAGCTCCACGACCTCAACCGACTTCTTCGGAGAACTCGGAATCTGCAGCGACAGCGCGTAGACCGGGTGCCCGTTTATCTCGTACGTTCCGGTCACGCGATCGGCGATCTTGAACTTTGAATCGCAAACGTACGTCCACGAGTCGCCGATCGCGAGCGGCTGATAGAGTTGCGTGGCGGCAGATGGCACTACAGAGGCCTCAGGAAGCGCAGCGATAGGGCGACTGCCGGCGGACGGGCTGCCGGCGCAACCGCCGAGCAGCGCAAACATTAGCGCACAAGCGGCGAGAGAGAATCGCGGTCGGAGGGACTCGAACCCCCAACCTACAAGTTCGTAGCCTGTTGCTCTATCCAATTGAGCTACGACCGCGCGTTTCGACATGCTTCGACAGGCGCCGCATCACACATGGCAAGGAGATTCGGAGAGAGAGGGATTCGAACCCTCGATACGACTTTACATCGTATAACGGTTTAGCAAACCGCCGCCTTCAGCCGCTCGGCCATCTCTCCTAGCTTAACGGCGCGGCTAATTTACGGCCGCGGCGCCGCGCCCCTCCGTGTAGGTCTATTTTCTGCCCCGGCTGATGACGACGCCGCCCGGATAGTTAATGCTAATAGACCGGAGCGGCTGGCCGCCGGCGGGATAGCGCCATTCGGAAACGTCCAGATCGTTCTGATCCGCGGCTACGACGACCCTCGCATTCCCGAGCTTCGCGATGAAGAACGCAAACGGATGCGCGACGTGCGCAAGCATGGTGGCGCCTACCTTTGTTGCGTTTCGCCCCGAGACGACGAACCGATAGATCGTGCCCCCGCCATCGCCGAGCGCGAGATACTTGCCGTCCCATTGCACGCCGCCACTCGGTACGGGCAGCGTCACGTTCAACTTGATCGGCTCGAGGATAGTGGATCCCGCAGGCAGTTCGGCGAGCCTCGTGACCTTGCCGGCGCTTTGGACGCCGTTAACGAACAAGTCGCCGCTCGCGTCGTATCCGGCCTGATCGTAGAAGAATATGCCGCGCGCCTGGTATTCGGTGGGCGGCGCGGAAGCGCCGGGATAGATTTCAACTCCGCCCTTCTTGTCGTGAAAGCGGCTGCCGGGGGCATAGGCTACGACGACGGCGAGATTCCCCGTCGTCGGGTCGACCGCACACGCGTCCGGCCAGCCCCCCGGGACGGCCAGCGATTTGATTGCCGTACTGCCGCCATGCGCGTATTCGAACGCGTACCGCAGCTGGCCGTCAACGATCCACACGTTCTGTGCGCCGTCAACGCACATGCCGTCGGCCGATGAAAAACCCGTCAGCGTGGCGACCTGCGTGAACGAGCGCCACGAGTACACGTTCACCGCCGTCCCGGCGGAGACGTAGAGTAAATCGCCTCGCGCGGCATTGGGGCTCACAACAGCGTGCCGCGCGAACGGCTGCGGCGGTACCGCCGGCGACTGCGGCGTTGACGTCGCTTCGCAGCCGCTCGCAGAGACGAGCGGTGCCGTAACTGCAAAAACGAAAAGCCAACGAGGGAAGATCATGATCTTAAGCCTTCTAGGTGTTGTGGAGAAGGGGCACCTCACGGCCCCTTCTCCGACTTGTACAGTTTACTTGCTGACGACCGCGCCTTCTGGATTCGTAAAGCCGGTGATCGTCTTGGTGGGCACACCGCCCACAGGGTAGAGCCACTTATCCGCCGCGCTGGCGCCAAAGTCGGCGCCCACAACGCGGTTGCCCTGTGGATTCACCTGGCCGTTACCGAACTTCGGTACGAAGAACTGGAAGACGTCCGTCGCTCCGCCGAGCACCGTGGTACCTTGCAGGCTCGCCGTGGAACCCGAAACGGTAATCTGGTAGATGGTATTGACGCCTTGGTCGCCGACGGCGACGTATTTGCCGTCCCAAGCGACGCAGCCGGGGAATACGATTGAGAACGGAAGCGTAATCTTGGAGAAGGTACTGCTTCCCGCCGGCAACTCGTTGAGTGCCGGGGCGCCGCTGACGTTGTCGTAACCTTCGACAAAGAGGTTACCGCTAGAGTCGTAACTCGGCGGCCAGACGGAAGTAAGGTTTGCGGTGTATGCCGTCGGCGTACCCGATCCATTTGGATAGATTAAAACCGTCCCGCTACCGTTGAAGATCGAGACGGCAAGATTGCCCGAGGTAGGATCCACCGAACATCCGATCGCGGAACCGTACGTTTGCGTCAGCGTCTTGATCGGCGAGGTTCCGCCATGCGCGTATTCGACGATGTTGCCGTTGCCGAAATCGGCGACGTAGACGTCCTGCGCCTTATCAACACACATGGTGTAGGGCGTCGAGAATCCGGTGAGCGATCCGACCTGCTTGAGCAGACGCCACGAATAGACGTCAACGGTCGCAGCATAGCTATTTGCAATGTACAGCAGGTTGTCGGGTTTCTCTCTCGGCGCCATCCAGGATTTGCCGTGGGACCGATGACGGACCGGTGTGCCGGGAATGAAGTTGGGACTCGGCGCGCGTCCCGCAAAGGGAAGGCCTCCATGGACGCCGAGGGGCGCAAATGACGACGAGACGGCCCCTGAGGATTGCGATCCGCCGGCGCAGGCTGCCAGGACGCCGAGCGCCGCCCCCATGCCAACGGCACAGACGGCGAAACGTAGGTGTTTCATGGTACGATGTCTCCTTTCGTAGCCCAAATGGGAGTACAATCATACTAGTCGCGCCCAGCCATTACAAGCAGGCGCTTATCCCGGGGCTAGGGGGGAGCCGTTGGCCGATCGAGGGGACGTTCCGGGACGACCTCCGCGACTACGGCCCGTCGCGCGGGGCGGCGGGCGAAGAAGCCGTCGATTCCCAAGAAGCGCCCGGTCGGCAGCACCAAATGGACGGCGGATAGGAGCATCATGCAGGCGTCAATGCTCGACCAGGCGTTGAACGTGTCGAGCCCGCCGCGCGCGGCCATGTAGTTCAGCGTCAGAACGATGCCGACCAGTCCGCCGAGACGCGTTATCAGTCCGAGCACTAGAGAAATTCCGACGCAGACCTCGCCGAGGCGAACGAGCTCGGCGAAGACGCCGATGTTCGGTTGCACGACGTTGATCAAGAAGTCGTGGTACGGACCCGTCGTGCGCGCCACGCCTTGCTGGACATAATTGACGACGAAGCCGTTCGGCGGCATGAACTGATCGCTGTTGAGAAACTTCGGAATGCCATGCGTCAACCAGATGACCCCGGTGAGCATCCGCAGGATCGCGAGCCAACCGGCGTACGTGCGGGATGCTGGTAGATTCATGCGAAGCTCTCCTTTCGTTCTCTGGCCAAGGCTGCAATTAGCGATGCGGCTTCACCTGCCGCGTGCGGACGCGCTAATCGCTGCGCCGCCCGTATCAGGCTTCCACGGTGCGGCTCGTCTCCGAGCAGCGCCTCCAGCGTGCCGGGGAGCTCCTGCACGCGTCGCGTCGGCATCGCAGCGCCCGCCTCGGCCAGCACGCGCGCATTGCGTTCCTCTTGGCCGGGAAGCGGCTTGCAGAGAACGAGCGGGATCTGCGCGACGAGCGCTTCCGCAGTCGTCAGACCTCCGGGCTTGGTGACGAGCACGTCGGCGGCGTGCATGTAATCGTACACGTTGTCGACGAAGCGTAGCGCGCGAACGGGGTAAGCGGCGCGTTCCGCGGCTGCGGCCAGGCGCGCCTGCGCTCGTCTATTGCGTCCAGCGACGACGACCGCCGCGAGGGGCAGCGCGATGGCCTCGAGCGCGCCGAGAATGCGCTCCAGGGGTGCGATTCCGAGACCTCCTCCCATGATCAGCGCGATGCAACGATCGATTGGAAGGTCCAGGCGCTCGCGAAGCGTGGCCCTCGGCTCGTCCGTCGGGATAAATGCCGGCAGCACCGGGATCCCGCTCACGCTGATCCTCCGCTCGGTGAGACCGCGCGCCAGCAGCGCGTCGCGCATCGCGGGCGTAGCCACGATATACCGTTCGATGTTGTCATGAATCCAGAAGCCGTGAACGGCGAAGTCGGTGACGATTGCAACGACGGGGGGAGCGTTCGCGTAGAGCCGCTTGTATTCGGCCATCGCCCCACAAGGAAACGCGTGCGTGCAGACGATGACGTCCGGACGCTCTTCCAGCAATAGCGGCCGAAGGTTGCCCGCGGTGAACTGATGCGCCCACGTGCGAAACCGTCCGACCTCCGTCGCGCGCTCGGCACGATCGTAGACGTAACGGTAGAGCTGCGGCGTGCTCTTGACCATGCGCAAATAGCCGTCGGCAACGATCTTGGAGACGACTAGCGCGGCATACCGGTAGGAATCCACGATGGTCGCCTGCATGGCGGGCTCGATTTGCCGAAGCGCCGCCTCCACCGCCTTGGCCGCGGAAACGTGACCGGCCCCGACGTTCGCGGAAAGAAAGAGTATCCGCATCAGCGCATATCGCCGTTGTGCTTCGCGCTCTCTTCCGCGAAGTCGAAAAACTCATCGAGAACCTCTTGCACGAGGTCGTCGTCCTCTATCAGGTTGCCGTCACGATCCGTCACGATGAACTGACCCTCGCTGGTGTCCGTCGCCTCGCGCACCAGGACGGCATACGAGCACCCATCCTCCGCGTCTTCCAGAATGCCGACCACGGCGAACTCGAGGGTCGCGCCGCTATCGTCTTCGAAGCGCAGGGTATCGTTGAGTTCCACGCGTTTCTCTAATGCAGGCACCGGGCCACGTTGGCCTGATGCTCAGCGAGCGTCTTTGAGAAGACATGACGGCCGTTGCCGCAGTAGACGTAGTACAGATCGTCGCCCCTGGACGGGGAAAACGCCGCCTCCAGCGACGGGGCGCCCGGGTTCGCGATGGGCGTCGGCGGCAAGCCGGGGTGCAGGTAGGTATTGTACGGTGAGCCGACCTTCAGGTCACCAAAGCTAAGTTCGGTCTTATGGCGTGGCAGCGCGTATTCGATCGTGGCGTCGACCTGGAGCGGCATCTCGAGTCGCAGGCGGTTATAAATCACGCGCGCAATGTGCGGACGATCGCCCGCGCTGCGCGCCTCGCGCTCGACCAGCGATGCGACGGTGACCGCCTGAGGCACGTTGACGCCGAGCGCGCGGGCGCGCGATGCGGCGTCGCGCGGAAGTTCTCGAAAGAACTGCGCAACGAACGTCGTTGCGACCTGCGCGGGTGTCGCCCCGAGCGGTATCAAGTAAGTGTTGGGAAAGAGAAAGCCCTCCAAGTTTTTCGTGTGCGCGCCGTCCACGGCGATCGATTGCGACAGAAAATAGCGGCGAAAGAGTCCTGAGGGGCCTATACCCGATTCTTGGAGCCGCGCCGCGATTTGCTCTGCGGTGAATCCTTCGGGAATCGTGACCCAGGCCGCGACCTGTGCGCCGCCGGTGATCAGCGACGCAAGCACTTGGGCCTGCGTTTGATGCGGCGAAAAGCGGTACTCGCCGGCCCTGACGGCAGTCTCTTCCCCCCGCAGCCGCCCGAGTAGCCGAAAGGTTTCGACGTTGCCGATCACTCCACGGGAGGCGAGCTGCGCGGCGGTTTCGGCGAACGTCGCGCCGCGCGGGACAACGATGTCAACGCTCGACTGCGGGTGCGACCGATCCACGTACAACCCGTACCAACACGCCAAGACTAACCCTCCGAGAACCAGGATGCTGAATACGAACAGGGCGCGGATAACGCCGACCGGCCTCATTAGGTATCGTTGCGCCGCGTAGCAAGAAACGTCTCCAGGATGAGCGCGGCCGCCATCCGATCGACGATCCCCCGGCGCTTGCGGCGTGAGACGTCCGCGGCGATGAGCGTCTTGGTCGCCTGCGCGGTCGTCATTCGCTCGTCTACGCGATGAATCGCTCCGCCGAAAATTCGCCGAACCTCCTCTACGAAGGAATCCATCGCGCGCGCGGCAACGCCGCGCTCGCCGGCAAGCGTCAGTGGATCCCCGATGACGAGCTCGTCGACCGCGTACGAGTCTAGGTAGCGTTGTATCTGCGCGAGGTCGTCGCGGCGGCTGCCACGCTCGATCGTGGCTAAGGGAATGGCGAGTTGCGAGCCCCGTTGCGCGATCGCGACTCCAATGCGTCTGCTGCCCACGTCGAGCGCCATGATCACGGTTGCGCGTTCTCCTCATGAAGCTCCAAGGATGCCTTCGGCCGGCGACCCAGATGGTGCGCGATCAGTTCCTGCGTCGCCACGGCGGCTCGCGGCGTCGCGCGCACCGTGGCCTGGGCACCCTTTGGACGCGCCAGCGCACGAAGGTTCTCCAAGTCGGCCAACTGCAGTTCTCGCAAGTCGCGCCATCGTTCTCGGCAGCCGCCGTGCACCACTCCACCGGACTGCGCGTCGAGCCAGACGCTCTCGTTGGCCAGCGCTCGACCGCACCGGACGCACGATTCGAGCGGCGGAGCGAGGCCCAATAGGTCGAGCAGTCGCAGCGAAAAGCGCGGCAATAACTCCGATGGAAGCGGCACCGTCGCGACCGCCGCGATTGCTCCCATAGTCAGGTCGTACGCCTCGGGCATGGGCAACTGCGGTTCGCAGAACGCGTCAATGAGCTCCGCGACCGCGCCCGCGGCCGCGTACCGCTCGGGCTGCACGATGCGGGACCAATAGGCCCGCAGAATCTCTGCCGAGACGATCACGTCCAGCGAACGACCGCGATGCATCTCGAAGTTGCACTCATTGCCAAACTCGAGCCGCCCCGCGAAGTGACTCCGCGGCCGCCGCACCCCCTTGGCCACCGCTTCGATCTTGCCGTGCTCGCGCGTGAAGAGCGTGACGATTCGGTCGGCTTCGCCAAGTTGGCGCCGCCGCAAGACGACGCCGCGCGTCTTATAGGCGCGCGGGTGTGTCAGTGTCCTCTACTTCCTGTGGCTGATTCAGCGCGCCGTTCGTGTAGATGCGCACGCTCAAGATCCGGCGCCCTCGCGTGCGATCGACCTTCAGGCGCGTGTGGTCGTCCGCGTCAACTTCCTCGCCCTCGTTCGGAAGACGGCCGAACAAGCCGACGGTATAACCGCCAATCGTCTCGAAATCTTCCGTCGGCAACGTCGTACCGAGCTTCGCGTTGACGTCCTCGATGTTCGTGCCGGCCTCGACGACCGCCTCGACATCGGAAACGACAGCGATCGGCTCTTGCTCGTCGGTATCGTGCTCGTCGCGAATTTCGCCGACGATCTCTTCCAGTAAGTCCTCCATCGTCACGAGACCCGCGGTACCCCCGTACTCGTCCACGACGATCGCCAGCGAGAACTTATCGCGCTGCATCTCGCGCAGAAGTTCGGCGATCTTCTTCGTCTCCGGAACGTGCACCGCCGGACGCATCAGCGCCCCAACGTTGGAGTGCGCGAGCGAGCCGTTGGCGAGCGCCACAAGCAACTCGCGGTCGTGAATGACGCCGACGATGTCGTCCTTTGACTCCTGATAGACGGGCAGCTTCGAGTAGCCTTCCGCGATGACGACGTCGAGCACGCGGCGGGGCACATCTTCCGCGGACACGGCAACCATTTCGGGCCTGGGCTTCATCACTTCGCGCACGATGGTATCGCCGAACTCCATCACCGAATGGATCAGCTCGCGTTCCTGTTCTTCGATTACGCGTTGCTCGGCGCCGACGTTGACCAATGCGCGAATATCTTCCTCGGTCACGTATACCGAGCGAGAATGCTTGACGTGAAGCGCTCGTAGCAAAATGTCGGTAGCGAACTGAAAGCCATGGGCGATCGGAGTCAGCACGTACGCCGCGTACCGCATGGGAACGGCGAGGCGAAGCGCCCATCGTTCGCTGTCGCCCGTCGCGATCGTCTTGGGAACGATCTCGCCAAAAAGTAAAAAGACTACGGTCATCACGAGCGTCGAAAGCACGGCTGCCGAAGGCAGGCCCCACGAAATCGCCACGTAGGTCGCGAGCGAGTCGGCGACCATCAGCACGATCGTGTTGCCGACTAAAACTGCGGTGAGGAAGCGGTTCTTGTCCTCGACGACCTGTTCCAGATCGTGGGCGCCGCGGACTCGACGCTCGGCGATGGCGCGCGCGCGTAAGCGAGAGATCGACACGAGGGCCGCTTCGGAGGCCGCGAAGAAGGCCGCCAGCGCGACGAGCGCGACGAGCGCGACGATCTGGTACGGGAGGACGGCCGGGGTACTTCGGACCGGGTCGGTGTTCAAGTCGGCGCCATTATAGCATAACGTGCGGCCGCACCAGCATGTAGATGGCCAGCGCGGCAAGCGTCCCAAGAATGGCTCCCCAGAAGACCTCGAAGGGACGGTGAATCCGCGCCTCCACCCGGCTCTGAGCAACGAGAAACGCGACGAAATACGCCAGGAGCGCCGCCAGCGGTTTCTGATAGAAAAACGCCAGCATGGTTGCGGCAGCGAAGGCAAGCGCGGCGTGTCCTGAGACGGCGCCCCCTTGCAAGGCCGATCCTCGACCGGCCCAGGCCTTGGTGAAGATCGTTGCGATCGCGACCACGGCGAGCACGATCAAGGCGAGGTTTGCCGGAACGGACTGCACGGCGACGAAGACCCGCGTGCCGCCGCTGATGACTCCCTGATAGAAGATGAGGTACGCCGCCAGCACGGCCCCGACGGCGGCAATTAAAACGGCACCGGCGGCCGCGTCTTTAGCATTCTTCGCCAGCGGATGATGCGTCACGGTGAGGAGGTCCACCAGCGATTCGATCGCGGTGTTCACCAACTCGAGGCTCAGCACGAGCGTCACGAGCGTCAGCGTTGCCACGACGTACGAGCGCTCGAGGCGTAACACGAGCGTCGCAAGCAGCACGAGCGCCGCAATGATGAAATGGACGCGCATGTTCGGCTGCGTCCTCGTTGCGTAGATGATCCCTTCGAAGGCGTGGTGCAACGAACGCAAAAAGCGGCTGCGTTCGATCGGCAGATAATGCGTTTTACCCGTCCGCAGCGTAGCCGGAGGTCGCTCTTCAGCCGGTTGGTGCATTTCCATCGTTAGCGTACGGCCAAGGAAGCCCGATTGCCTTGGCGAGACGGCGCTCTTCCCGGCGCATGGCGCGGCGTTCGGTCGATGCGACGTGATCGTGTCCCATGAGGTGCAGCAAGCCGTGAATCAGGAGGCGATAGATCTCGCACTGCAGGGATGCGTCGTACTCCTCTGCCTGCCGCCTCGCGGTTTCGACGGAAATCACGACGTCGCCCAATAGTGGTTCGGGCGAGGCGTTGCTCGCGGACGCCAGGGGGAAGCTCAGCACGTCGGTGGCGCGGTCTTTGCCGCGATACGTGCGGTTCAGGCCTCGAATGCGCGAATCGTCTACGAGGCTAAGCGATAGGTCGCCCTCGGGGAGATTGGCGGCCGCCAGCAATCGGCGCGCCGTTGCGACGAGCGCGCGGCCGTTCACGCCGCTGCGCGGCACCTCGTTCCGATAGTGGATCACGGCTCCGCGGCGTCTCGTTCATACGCTCGCACGATCCTTGCGACCAAGGGATGCCGAACGATGTCGGCGTCGGTCAGCTCGACGACGCTGATCTCTTCTAGGGTCCCGATTCGCGCTGCGGCGCGCCGCAATCCGCTTCGCTGCCCCACCGGCAGGTCGATCTGCGTGACGTCGCCGGTGACTACCATCTTGGAGCCGCTGCCGAGCCGCGTCAAGAACATCTTTAGTTGATCGTCGGTCGCGTTTTGCGCCTCATCCAGGATGACGAACGCGTCCGATAGCGTGCGGCCGCGCATGTACGCCAGCGGCGCGACTTCGAGCGTGCCGCGTTCCATGTATTTGTTGACCGCGCCGTCGTCGAGCAGCTCGGCCAGCGCATCGAACAGCGGCCGCATATATGGATCGAACTTTTCTCGTAGGTCGCCGGGAAGGAATCCTAAGCGCTCTCCGGCCTCGACGGCCGGGCGCGACAAAATGAGGCGGCTCACCTCTCGCCGCTTGAGCGCGCGAACCGCCATGACGATCGCCAAATATGTTTTGCCGGTCCCTGCCGGGCCGATCCCTAGCGTGAGCGTGGACGCCTCGATCGCCGCAACGAAGCGGCGCTGACCGTCCGTGCGCGGACGCACTTCACGGCCGCGGTGCGTGCGCAACAACGTCGCGGGCAGCGGCCGATCGGCGCGCTGCGCGCGCGCATCCAAAAGCGCCAGCGCAACGTCATCCGCCGTGATGTGAGCGCCGTCGACTGCGGCGTCCAAGACGCGTTGCACGACGCCTTGAGCGCGTTCGACGGCCTCGGACTCTCCGGCTAAGAGGAGCCGGTCTCCATCGGCCTGCACCGACACGTCGAGCGAGGACTCAATCGCCGAAAGATTACGATCGAACTCTCCGAAGAGCCGCACGCGGTCGGGCAGGGCACGAAGGTCAATGGATCGCTGATCGGTCAAACGGGGAGGTCTTCGCCGCGCAACGCTTTAGGCTTGCCGAGTACTTCGGCGGCGATGACCGCGCGTACAACGTCACGCTTGGATCCGAAGAATCTTCGTGGACGGTGCGCCTCCGGCGCTTGGACCTGCGGCTTCTGCGCGTGGGTCGGTGCGGGGCGCGGCGGCGTGGCACGCGGAGGTGCCTGCACCGCTACCGCTTGCAGACCGGCCTGTCCAGGCGCCATCGAGCGGGGGCGAGCACGCTGCGGCATCGTTCGCACCTGCCGGCGAACGCTCGAAATCATGCTGCTGACCACGCCGACGATGATCAGGACGACCCATACGAGCGTCGCGACGTCGCGCACTGCTATTTCGGCGTTGGTCCGAGCGGAGGAGGTTGCGCTTCGCCGGGGCCTTCCGTTGAAGCGCCGATCGATGAACGCATGTCCGTGTCCGCTTGAATGTTCTTCAGACGATAGTAATCCATGATGCCGAGGTTACCGCTGCGAAAGGCCCCGGCAATCGCTTGCGGGATCGTGGCCTCCGCCTCGACGACCTTCGCGCGCATCGCTTGCGTCTGCGCCTTCTGTTCCTGCTCGGCAGCGAGTGCCGCGTACTGGCGCTCTGCCGCCTTGGCCTGGGCGATCCGGCGATCGGCCTCCGCCTGGCTCGTCTGCAACTCCGCGCCGATGTTCTTGCCGACGTCCACGTCGGCGATATCGATCGAGACGATTTCGAAGGCGGTTCCGGCATCGAGCCCCTTCGCGAGCACCGTCTTGCTGATGCGATCCGGATATTCGAGCACTTCTTTGTGATCTATTGCGGCGCCCACCGCTGAAACGACGCCTTCGCCGACGCGGGCAATGATCGTCGGCTCGCCCGCTCCGCCTACGTACCGGTCGAGGTTGCTGCGCACCGTGATCCGAGCCTTGACGTTGAGCTGGATGCCGTTTTGTGCGACGCCCTGAAAGACCGGGGTCTCGATGACTTTCGGATTCACCGACGTCTGGAGGGCTTCGAGCACGTTACGCCCCGCCAGGTCGATCGCGGCGGCGCGCTGCCACTCCAACGGGATCTGTGCACGCTGCGCGGCGATCATCGCGAGCGTCACGTTCTCCACGTTACCGCCGGCAAGGTAGTGCGATTGCATCTGATCCACCGTCAGGTTGAGCCCGGCCTTGCGGGCGCGGACGTAGTTGTCGACGATGACTCCCGGTGGAATGCCGATCAGGCGCATTCGCACGAGCGAAATGATTCCCAGCGGTACGCCCGCAGCGATCGTTCGGATCCATAAGCCGATCGGGAAGTAGTAGAGGAACGCGAAAAACGCGATGATGACGAGAAGGATGATGATTGCGCCGCTGACGGCTACCATTGGTACTCCTATGCAGTGACGGGCTCGACGAAGACGCGCGCGCCTTCGACTCGCACCACCCGGATCGGGGTTCCCTGAGCAATGAACTCCCCTTCGGTCAAAACGTCGACGCGGCGCCCCTCGATCGCCGCGATTCCGGCAGGGCGCAGGTACGTGATTGCGGTGCCGCTTCTTCCATACAGGGTCGACTGGTCCGCGCTCGCGACGTATTCAGGACCCTGCGCCGCGGCAAGCGCCAGCCGGTGCGACCACGCGTTCTCGGGCACTGCGCGCACGACCAACGTGAACGCGATGACGGTCAACACGATCGCCGTTGCAATCGTCTCGATCCCAACGAAGAAAAACGGCAGCCCAAAGGCCAAAAGCACGGCGACCAGGAGGGCGACTCCACCAAGAACTCCCGGCAGACCGTGACCGGGAACCACATGCAGTTCCCAGAGTATTCCGAGCAGCCCCACGACGGCGAGCGCCGCCACGAATCCGTTCGAAAAGCCCGCGTAAATGTGCGTTCCAAAAAACAGCGCAAGCGCCCCGACGCCGACGGCGCCCGCGATGCCGTGCAACGTCTGCATCTCGATCAGCAAGCCCAGCAGACCCAGCGTGAGCAATACGCCGCTGACTCGCGGATCCGTCGCAAACCGAGCCAGTTGTTCTCCCCAGGTCAACGATTCCGTGATGCGCGACGCCGCGCCGAGACCGGCGCTCGCCAGGGCGTCGTCAAAAGACGCCGCCCGGGCCTGCGCGATACCGCTTCTCACCGCATCGTTGGTATCGAGCGTGAGGATGGCGCCGGAGCGCTTGTATTGAGGGAGGTCTACGTACTTGTCGACCATCGCGCCGGCGATCGCGGCGTTACGATGATTGCGCTCGGCGGTAGATTCAAACTCGCCCCGCAACGCGGAGATCATCTTCTCTGTCGCCGGGATCGGCTCCGCAGCGCCGATGGAAGCGCCGGGACCGACGATGATTTCGTTGGCGGAGAGCGCAATGAGCGCGGCGGCCGAGTACGCGCGGGCTCCGACGTACGCGATCACGGGAACGTGCGCCGAAAACAGCGCATCGCGAATTTCAAACGCGGCGTCCACCAGGCCGCCCGGGCTATTGACCTCCAGGACGATCGCGCGGGCACGATCGGCCTGCGCCTCCTGGACCGAACGGTCTACGAGGTGCGACATGCCCGAATCGACCGTCCCGTGAATGGGAACGACGACCACGGCTCCCGGCGGCGCCGCACGGCCGGCGGCGCCCAATGCGGCGCCCGCGAGCAGGCTCCAAACGCAGACGCGCAGCGAACGCTTCATGCTCGGAACTACCGTCTTGGGCGGTCCGGAGTTACAGGGCAAGCTCCTCCGCAACGATCTGCCGAACCAGATTTCCGTCGGCCTGACCGCGCAGCTGGGGCATTACGACTTTCATCACGGCGCCGGTGTTGCGATTTTCGGGGGGAAGCTCCGCGAGCACGCTCTGGACGATCTCTCGAACCTCCCCAGGAGACCGCTGCGCGGGTAAATAGGCCTGCAGAATTTCGCGTTCGGTTCGCTCCTTCTGCGCCAGCTCGGTCCGCCCCGCGCGTTCAAACTCCGCGATGGCGTCGCCACGCTGCCGCGCGAGGCGCCGCACGACGTCGAGCTCATCGGCCTCGGTGAGCTCTTGGCCACTCTCGGTTCGCTTGTACGTGAATCCCGAAAGGGCGGAGCGCAGCGTGTCCATGCGAAGCTGATCCCGAGCGCGCATTGCATCTTTGAGGTCGCTCGCGATTTGATCGCGGAGCTTAGCCATTTAGCCGTCGTTAGGCGCGGCGCTTGCGGGCCGCCGCAGACTTCTTCTTGCGCCGAACGCTCGGCTTTTCGTAGTGCTCGTGCTTGCGGGCCTCGGCGAGAATGCCGGCTTTTTGGGTGGCTTTCTTGAAGCGGCGCAATGCGCTTTCGATCGTCTCTCCCGGAGCGATGCGTACTTCCATGTATCCACCTCCTTTCGGCAAATCTCGCATGAGCCTAACACGGCGCTCGCCGCAGCGTCAAATCGCCCGAACAATCGACCATTTATCCGGGCGGCCAGCCCATCGTTCGCCCCGCCAAAACGTGGACGTGAACGTGCCCGACGGTCTGCCCGCCGTCGATGCCCGTATTGATGACCAAGCGATAGCCGCGTCGTCCGCCCCGTTCCTCGCCTAAGCGCGACGCGATGCGAATTAGGGCGGCCGATATCGCTGCGTCCGACGAATCGCCCCCGGTTGCCTCGCCGATGGTAGGGTAGTGCTTGACGGAAATGACCAAGAGATGCACGGGCGCCTGCGGGTTGAGGTCTTCGATCGCGATCGCATCGTCGTCGCGATACACCTCCTTCGCGGGAACGTCGCCGCTGGCGATCCGGCAAAAAACGCACTCCGTCATCAGTGCGTCCGGATAGTGAAGTCCCACGACCGAGTCGTCGTGTTGCCGGCTTCGTCGGAGACCCGCACCGTCACGCGAATGGGACCATCGGGATATGAGTAGGCCGGCAGATACTGAATGAAGCCGGCGCTGCGCACGCACTCCGATGTCACGTCGCGGCCGTTGATCCACAGCAGCACGCTCGATGGACGGACCGGGACGGCGTCGGAAACGAAGGTGACATAGACCGCCGGACGATTCGTGTTGAGGATCGCGCCGGCGTGCGGGGCAAAGTCGCTGATTCCCGGCGCCACGCTGGACGCAGAGATGGTCTGCGGTGCGGCGGCATCGGCCGCGCCGCTTCCCGATTGCAGGCGCGCGATCAGGGGAACGTCGCTGAAGTTTGCTCCGCGCGGTATCGTGTAAGCGCCGGTATATAGACCGGCGGACTGCTCGTGCATCGCTTGATTCGGAACGTCAGAGCCGATATCGAACGTCCCCGAAGCGGCGGGCGTCCCTCGCACGATCACGTGAATCGTCTCACCCGGGTGCAGGGGATGAGTGGCGTCGGTTTGGACGCTTGCGATCGTGATCGGCGCCGCCGCGCCCGTAGTGACGCCCGTCACCGCGCGGCTCGCGAGAATCTCTCGAATCTCACTCGTCTCGACGTTGTACCGGATCGTGACGCCATCGCCGGGTCGCAGATCCTGGAGCGATGCCGCCTTGCCGTTGAGCGCGATCTCGGCCGTGCGCCCCGGCGCGATGACCTGTCCGTCACCGAGCACGAACTCGCCGGCTGCAATTGCGACAATGTGGCCACTTCGCGAGCCGTACTCGTCCACGATCCGCTCCACCCGGCCGTCCTTGCGCATTTCCACCCGCGCAAAGTCCCCGGGCCGAACGTCGCCGAGCTCGCCCGGCGACGTAACGTTCACGGTCACGTCTGTGACGTCGATCGCTGCATTGGGCGCAATGCGGATCACCTTGATCGAACCGTTCGAGGACAGCGTGAGCGCGGGCGGATCCGACAGTACGTCCACTGCGGCGACAGTTCCAAAGCGCTCGTAGCCGCCTCGAACGTTCACGAGTCCGTTGCTGGAGCGCCCTACCAACTGCGCGACGATAGACAATGCGTTTGCGCGCCGGTCGAAACTCGCTTGAGCTCCCAGGGCGCCGGTGAAGAACCTCACAGGCACGTACAGGACATCCTTGATTTCGAGGGGCGGCGACTCGAGCGCGACGCGGCTTCCGTCAACCTCTGCGAGGTTGCTGCCCATCGTCAGCGAGACTTGCTTGGAGCCGACCTGCACGATGATCTGCGACCCTTCGCGCGCAAAGGTAAAGCCCAGTGCCTCGATCGTGCGGCGCACGGGGACGAACAGCACGCCGTGAATGAACTGCGGCGGCGGCTCCAACGCTAGCGTATCGCCGTTAATGACGATCGCAATTGGCCGCTGCGCCGCGCCCAGCGTCGTTGCCAACAAGATCGCGAGCAACGTGCGCTTCACGATGCCTGCAATACCTCTGCGTACACGTCGGCCGTCGCTCTCGCGCAGCGATCCCAGGTGAGAGCACGCGCGGTCTGCGTCCCGCGCTGGATCATCGCGCGGCGCAAGTCGTCGTCGGTCAGCATCGTGAGGAGTTGCGCGCGCAAGGCAGCCGAATCCCGCGGTGGGAACGTTAGCGCCGCGTCCTCCAGCACGCCCGGAATCGCCGACGCGCACGCCACGACCGGACAGCCGGCAGCCATCGCCTCGAGCATTGGAAGTCCGAAGCCTTCACGCAATGCCGCGGTCACAAAGGCCTTGGCGCCTGCATATAAGCCCGCCAGTTCCGAGGGGGTCAGTTCGCCGAGCGCTACGATCCGCCGGCGCGCGCTGGAGCGCCGCTGCAGCTCACCGCCGAAGTCGTCCGTGCCAGTCAGGTAGAGGTCTACCTCGAGCGATTCGGGCAGAGCGGACCAGGCCGCGAAGAGCGTTCGAAGGTCTTTGTGGGGGCGATGATTCCCCGCGTATAGGAGGAACGGCCGCGCCGCGACGTGCGGCGCGACGGTCTGCAGAAAGCGCTCGTCCACGCCGAGTGGGATGACTCGGATCTTCCGCGCATCCACGTGTAGCAGCGCCACGAGGTCTTCGGTCGTTCGCTCGTCGTCGGTGATGATGCGCGCGGCACGAGCACAGAGCGAACGTACCACGGTGCGATAATACGGGCCGACCTTCGCCTTGAAGTACTGCGGGAACCGCAGGTGGATCAGGTCGTGAATCGTGACGACGTACCGCGCGGGGATCACGACCGGCGCGTAGAGCGCCAGAAAGTGCGCGAGATCGAGGCGCGCGCGTCGCATCTTCCAGGGCAAGGCGACCTGCTCGCCCCAACCAAAGTTCGACCCTTGCGTGAACGTCACGTAGTCGTATTCCGGAGCGATGTGCGGGAGCCGCCGCACCAGTTCCCGCGCATAGGTTTGCATGCCCACGGAGAGCTGACGCGTGAGGCGCGCATCGAGACCGATGCGCGCGCGCCTCACGCGGAGGAATAGTGCAGCGCTTTGCGCGCCGCAACGGCGGGGTAGAGGGCCGACCGGAGCGCCACGTACCAACCCCGCGGTCCGTCGAGAAACGCGCCCCTGCCGAAGAGCAGCCAGATCGCGCGAGGCAGGCTTTTGGCCGTTTCGAGCACCACGCGCGAAACCGACGGTCGAAGTCCCGCCGCTTCCAAGCTCGTGTAGCGCTCGTACTTCGAACGATATGTCGCGACGTCGGGATATGAATAGTGAAGCAGCGTACCGGGAAGCGCCGCGACGTCGCCGTTGCACGACCACGCCTCGTGAATGGGGATCGCCGGCGCCGCCGCAGGGTGCGCGACGAGGGTCGCGCGACCGGTGCGAAAGAGGCGCAGGAGCCGCTCGCCGGCCCACATGCGCATCGGCTTCCCACAGAAATACGTCGTTCGCTGCATCGCGTAGCAGTCGCAGGCTTCCGAGGCGGCCACGATGCCCTCACGCAGGACGTCGTCGAGCGCTTCATCGGCGTCGAGCATCAGCGTCCACGGAGTGCTCACGTGCGTCAGCGCGAACCGCCGCGCTTCCACAAAGTTCGTCCACTCGCGCTGCACGACGCGGGCTCCGGAGGCTCGCGCAAACTGGAGCGTGTGATCTCTCGAGCATGCGTCCAGCACGAAGATCTCCATTCCACGCGGCAGGCTCGTTAGCGCGCGCGGAAGGTTACGCTCCTCGTCTCGCGTGAGGATGACCGCGGTAATCAGACTTGCGTCCAGGCTCGAGCCTCTTGTGCGATGGGCTGACGTCCGAGGCGCTCTTCATGGGCGAGCGACGCGCCGATAAAGTCGCGGTAGAGCGGGGCGGGCCGATTGGGACGCGATTTGAACTCGGGATGCGCCTGCGTGGCTACAAACCAGGGATGCAAGCTTGGGGGCAACTCGATGACCTCGACCAACTGCGTCTTATCCACCAGGTGATGCCCGCTGAAGCGCATGCCGTGCTCTTCGAACAACGGGCGGTAGCGATTGTTGAACTCGTAGCGGTGCCGGTGGCGCTCGCTAATCTCCAGCGCCGCGTAGGCGCGAGCTGCCTGACTATCGGGTTCCAGCGTGCAGGCGTAGGTGCCGAGCCGCATCGTGCCGCCGTACTTCTCGAGGTGCCGCTGATCCGGCATGAAGTCGATCACCGCGTCTCCGGCGGTCTCGTCGACCTCGCTGGTCATCGCTTCGGGCAATCCGCACACGTTACGCGCGAACTCGACGCAGGCGAGCTGCATGCCGTAGCAGATACCCAAGAACGGAATCTTGTTCTCGCGAACGTATTGGATCGCCCGCAGCTTGCCCTTGACGCCGCGTGCGCCAAAGCCCGGAGCGACGACGACGCCGTGAGCGTTGCGCAGCACGTCGATCCCACGCTCTTCGATCAGCTCCGAATCTATGCGCCGTATCTCGACGGCCGCATGATGAAAGACGCCGGCGTGATGCAGCGCTTCGTTGATCGAGATGTAGGCGTCCTTGAGCTCGACGTATTTACCGACCAGGGCGATCGCGACGTGTCGCTGTGGATGGAGGATCCGCTGCGCGATGGCTCCCCAGTCGTCCAGCTGCGGCGCGACCGTCGGTAGGTCCAATTTGCGAACGGCCGCTTGCGCGAGTCCCTCTGCTTCGAGGTTGAGCGGCACCTGATAGATCGTTTGGGCGTCGCTGTTCTGGACCACCGCGCTCGGCAGCACGTCGCAGAAGAGAGCGATCTTCTCCTTCAGCTCGAGCGGCATCGGCACCGACGATTGCGTACGGCAGACAATTGCGTCAGGCGAGATTCCGATTCCGCGCAGCTCGCGGACGGAGTGCTGCGTCGGCTTAGTTTTCAGCTCGTCCGGCGCCCCCAAGTGCGGTACGAGCGTTAGGTGCACGTACATCACGTTTTCATCGCCGACGTCGTAGCGCATCTGCCGGATCGCTTCCAAAAACGGAAGCGACTCGATGTCGCCGACGGTTCCGCCGACTTCGACGATGCATACCTCGGCTTGACTCGCCTCAGCGACGCGCTTGATGTGCGCCTTGATCTCGTTCGTGATGTGTGGAATCACCTGGACGGTCGCGCCGAGATATTCGCCGCGCCGTTCCTTTTCGATCACGGAGTTATAGATCTGGCCCGTCGTCACGTTATTAGCCTGTTGCAGGTTCTCGTCGATAAACCGCTCGTAGTGGCCGAGATCTAGGTCGGTTTCGGCGCCGTCTTCGGTCACGAAGACTTCTCCATGCTGGTAAGGGTTCATCGTACCGGCGTCCACGTTGATATAGGGATCCAGCTTCTGGATCGAAACGCTGACGCCGCGGGCTTTGAGGAGCCGTCCGAGCGAGGCGGCGGTGATGCCCTTTCCAAGCGAACTCACGACGCCCCCGGTGAAGAAGATATACTTCGCCATCTCGGGCTGTCGTGATTCGACCAGATACGCGAGTTACCCTTGGCTGATTCCTAGATCACCGCTTTTAGGTAGCGTGGCAGCCCCGCATAGTCGTGCTTTTGCTCGATGGCGTAACGGGGGAACGCGGATTGCAGCATTCTCTGAAGCCGCCCAATCGTCGGCGGCGCCGCCTCCAACAACAGCAATCCGCCGGACTCGAGCAGCGGCGGCAACTGCGGCACGAGGCGGGCGTATGTCGCCAGCCCATCGGAGCCGCCGTCGAGCGCAACGCGCGGTTCGAACGAGAGGGGATCCGGCGCAGCTGGGAGATCCCCGCGCGGAACGTAGGGTAGGTTTGCCACGATCGCACCGAAGCGCCGCCCGTGCACCGGTTCCGCGAGATCGCCGTGGACGAAGGCGCACCTGTCTGCAACGTTCAATCGTCGCGCGTTCTGGTGCGCCACCGCGATCGCAGTCTCCGAGATATCGGTTCCGACGACGACCGCAGCTGTTTCGGCCGCGATCGAACACGCGATGGCGCCGCTGCCGGCTCCCACGTCGAGAACGCTGACCGCGCCGCGCCGGCGCTTGACGAACGCAATCGCCTCATCCACCAGATGCTCCGTCTCTGGCCGCGGAATCAACACGTCGCCGTTTACGAAAAACTCTCGACCGTAAAATCCCGCGTTCCCGAGAATGTATGCAATCGGCTCACCGGCGCCGCGCCGTTCGCACAGCCCAGCGAACATCGCGCGTTGTTCCTCGGAAAGGCGCTCTTCGGGATGCGCGACGATCCATTCGCGCGGCCGGCGCAGCGCGTGAGCCAGTAGCAGCGACCCATATCGTGCCGCCTCGCCGACGGTGGCGGCCGCGCGTACGCCCTCGGCCAACGCTAGGCCCCTTCGCCCGCCATCAAACGCGCGCGTTCGTCGGCGATGAGCTCGTCGGCAATCTGACCCAAGTTTCCGTCCATGACCCCGCGGATGTTACCGAAGCTCCGATTGATCCGGTGGTCGGTCACGCGGTCTTGCGGAAAGTTGTACGTGCGAATTTTTTCGGAGCGATCCCCGCTGCCGACTTGCGCTCGCCGCAGCGACGTCACCTCTTCTTCTTGCTCGCGGCGTTTCCGATCGTAGATCGTCGCCCGCAGCATCTGCATCGCCTTCTCCCGGTTCTGTTGCTGCGATCGTTCCTGTTGCGAGGCGACGACGATGCCGCTCGGCAGGTGCGTGATCCGTACGGCCGATTCGGTTTTGTTGACGTACTGGCCGCCCGCTCCCGACGCCTTATAGGTATCGATCTGCAGTTCGGCCGGCTTGATCTCCACTTCAACGTCGTCGTCCACCTGCGGGAGCACTGCGACCGTCGCGGTACTCGTGTGAATGCGTCCCTGCGCCTCGGTGGCGGGAACGCGCTGTACGCGATGGACGCCCGACTCGTGCTTCAGATAGCGGTACGGCTCTTTGCCTTTGACGGCAAAAACGATCTCTTTGTAGCCGCCGGCCTCGCTCGGGCTCTCGGAGGCCAGCTCCACCCTCATGCCGGCGATTTCCGCGAAACGCATGTACATGCGCGCGAGGTCGCCCGCAAAGATGGCCGCCTCGTCGCCGCCCGCTCCCGCGCGAATTTCGACGAACACGTCTTTCTCGTCGTTCGGGTCGCGGGGCATCATCAGCTCCGTCAGCTCTCTTTGGAGCGACTCCGCTCGCGCGCGCAGCGCCGCGTTCTCTTCCCGGACGAGATCGCGCAGCTCCGGCTCGCTGTCGCGCGCGAGCGCTTCGTTGGCGGCGATCTCTTCTGCGGTTTCATTGAGCCGCCGAAACGTTTGAACCGGCGCCTCGAGCTGTGCGCGTTCCTTTACGAGCCCGGTATAGCGCGCCTGATCGAAGACGTCGGACGGATTGGCGAGCTGTGCGTCAATCTCGTCGAATCGGCGCGCCATCGCTTCAAGGCGCGCGTTCATGCCTAAGCCTCCGCGGCGGCTTTCTTTGCCTCGCGAGCCGCCTTCCGAGCAGCGGCCTCTTCTTGTTTGCGGCGCGCCGCCGCCGAACGCTGGTTGAACTTATCGACGCGGCCTGCGGTGTCGACCAGCTTCTGCTGGCCGGTAAACAGCGGATGGCACGCCGCGCAGATCTCCACGGCGATCTCCGGCAGCGTCGAGCCGGTGACGAACGTGTTGCCGCAGGCGCAATGCACCCGCGCTTCGGGATACCATTTGGGATGAATCTTGCTCTTCACAGCCTTTGCATTATATCAGCCCTGGCAAGCGCAACGAGCGTGGGTACGCTCGGTTCTGGGGGGTCGGTGAAGTTTCGACTAGCCAGGGCGGCGCTCCGCTCCGCCGAACATCCCCTGGCGCTAAACGTGCTGACCACAGAGAAACCATGAAAGCCCCCGGTATCCGTCACTTTGCCCTTAGCACCACCATGGCGGCTTCGTTCTTGTGCGGCTGCAGCACACAGCGAGCGGTGCCGACAACGGGCAACACAACGAGTAGAACTCCCTCTCCACAGTTGTCCTTTGGGGCGAACGGGCAGATTTTGGACGGTCGTACAGCGCCAGGGCGCACCTCCGGCTGGCGGAATCGCGAGCGCGCCCTTGCGCTGCTCTACGTTGTCCAAACCGACCCCGGATATAGCGAGGTGACCGTGTACCCCGCACACGCTCGGGATCCGAGCCCAATCCAAACGATTACGAAGGGGCTCTTTGAGCCAATTGCTGATTGTATTAATGGCGACGGCACGCTCTACGTAACAAATAGCCCAGGTAATAGCTTGGGCTGGATTTCCGTCTACGCCCCCGGGGAACATAAGCCGTCGCGAATGATCACCGCCGGCGTGAACATACCGAACTATTGCGCCATCGACGCTCAGGGCAACCTATGGGTGACGAACGATGGTTCGCGCACTGTCACAGAGTACAAGGCTGGCTCCTCGCGACCGCATATCGCTATTACTAAGGGAGTGACAAACCCAGCCGGTGTCGCGATTGACCACTCTGGAAACATCTACGTCGCGAACTACCCGACTAGCAGCAGCTCTGGATCCGACATCGTCGTTTATGCTCCAGGAACAAAATTCCCGGCACGGACCATCACTGACGGCGTCCGTTCCGCGGCCGGAATCACAATAGACTCAAATGGCACGCTATACGTTACTAACTACCTTCAAAGCACCGTGCCGAAATATCTGGAAGGCAAGCGTCATCCGTACCAGACGATAAGCCAGGGTATCGATGCACCGATCGCCGTAACCGTAAATAAAAAGGGCTGGCTATACGTTACCGATTCGGCGGGCTCTCCGGGCCCGGCTATCGTCGAATTCCGACCAGGCTCTTTGATACCGTCGGCGAGAAAAATAACAAAGGGACTGGAGAATCCTGACGGCTCGGCCTACTTTCCGCCGCTCCTTCCTTAAACACACGTGATCATGATCCAACCTCGAAAAATTGTCTTACATCTTGGCGATTAAAGAAGGAGCAGTGATATGTCTTTCACGTCCAATATTACGATTGCCAAATCCCTTCCAGCGGTGATTTACGATGCGACCGAAGAACTTTCTGCATACCACGAGGACCACGAGATCAACGGCGCGTTCTGGCACGTTCGTAATGCGACGTACGTTGAAGCGGCGCCACAGCACTGGCAAAGCATAGATCAAAATCAGCCTTCCTATGCGACGGTCCAGAACACTGACGGGTCGATTAGTTTCTTTTCCATGCCTCCGACTTCGGGCCATTGGACGACTTGGCAAGGGAGCGGAAACCGAGCCGTTTACAACGTCTTAGACTTCGGAGTGTCGCCCAGCAACAGCGATAACACTACGACACTGTACAACGCCCTCTTTGCCATAGCGCAAGCCGGGGGCGGGCTCGTACTCGTTCCACCGGGCCTATTCAAGTTTGGCGGGACCATTACCATGGACGGGTCCGCATCGCAAAACCCGTTCCCGGACGCCTCCCTCATCATCGCAGGCTACGGCAGCAAGACGGAGCTGCTCCAGACCGGTACAGCCGATTTGTTTTCAATCAACGCAATTTCAAGCGGCATTCGTTTCCGCGACCTTCAAATCTCATACGGCGGTGGTGGCGCGGCTGGGAACGCCGCAATTCGCGTGGCGGCCAGCCAGAACGTCACGTGCTCGCGAGTGTTTTTCGCCGATTGCCCAACCTCCATGTACCTGGGTAACAAGGCGCTTCAATCGGGCCTTCTAGACTGTACGATTGAATACGCGCGCGGGCCCAACAATGCCACGGCTGTTGTCATGGGTGGATCTGAGAACTATGTGGCCTCGTGCGTCTTCCGCCAGGGCGTCAACGGCAATCCTCCCGCTCCCGACGCGCCAACGGGCTGCACGGCAGTCCTGGTTGCGCCCAAGGGCGGCGGCGTTTACGTCGCCGACACCCAGCTCTCCGATTTCGACATCGGGCTGTTGATCGCGGGAAGCGACAGCAATAATCTCACGCATGCGTGCATTTCGAACGTGCACTGCGAAAGCGGCGTCAATGCCGTGCTTATTCAGCCCCCAGCCGGCGCTGCCATATATCAGGTCTCCTTCGCGAACTGCGTGTTCGCCCGAATACCGGGCGCCGTAAAGGTCAATTCCGGCGTGCTCGTGGACGCAACGAAGGGCGGGATCATCTCCGATATCTTCTTCAACAACTGCATGAGCCACGATTGGACGGGAGCGGGACTGGAGATCAACGGTGGCCAGGACATCGTCATTGCGGGTGGCCGGTACGGCTCCAACGCCAGCGACCCCAGCAAAGCGACGAGCGGGGGCATCGCGGTAACTGGCCCGGCGGTACGGGTGTTGGTCATCGGCGCGGATTGCTCGGGCTCGATACCTAGGTATGCGTCTCAACCGCCGGTGCCTCCGCCCACTCCCCAGCCCTACGGAATCTCGGTAAGCGGCGCCGTCGTTGACATGCAAGTGCGGGGCTGCAACCTGAACAGCTGCAAGACCGGACCTCTCTTCGCGGCGCCGGGGAGCGACTTGCGCGTCACGGAGTGCGACGGTTACAATGATCAAGGAACGGTTTTACAAAACACGTTGCCGCCGCCGAGCGGTTCGTTTACGAATAAACACCCTTGGCCCAATGCACCGCAGGGTTGGTTCGGCCCCATCGCGTTCTACGTCGTCGGCGCCGAGGTATTTATCGACGGCGTGGATACAGGCCTTACTCAAGGCGGCTTTACGCTCGCGCCGGGTGAGAGAGCGTCTCTCACCGGAGAAGCGGGGCACTTTCTGGCGGTTGGGAAGTAATTAGCTGTGAAACCGTTTTCGTTGCTCGTACCGTTCGGCGCCGCCACGCTATTTGCGGTTATTATGGTGGCGAGTGCCCGTGGCGTTAGTCCCGCGGCGCAGTCCACCCCGCCTCCCACGCCGCCACCGCTCGGATTTCCGGCCACCCCGCTGCCCAACGCCACGCTCGTGCCGTTGGGAGCGCCCGCGAGCCCAGCCCCGAGCCCTTCTGCGGGGAGCCGAAAGGGCTTGGAAGGGGTCTGGGAGGTGCAGATCCAGCGCCCCAACTCCACCGACTACAGCCATTTCCAGCTCGCTCAGGACGGCGACGCGCT
>JAFAXS010000023.1 GCA_019240755.1 Vulcanimicrobiota bacterium | reverse complement strand
GCGCTGACGTTGCTCGATGCGGTCCATCGGGGACCGGCGGTGCGTGAGACGCTCAAAGCCTTCGAGTATGCGGTGCTCTTTGCCACGGCGTTCGCCGCGTACCGGATAGATCCCGACGACGCGCCGATCGTCGTCGCGACGGCGGTCGCGGCGATCGCGGTGGCGCTCTCCGCGCTCGCTCAGGAGATTGCCGGTGCGCCGTCGGGCCTGTACGTCGGCGCGGCGATCGTTCCGCGCGTTGCCGGTCTATTGGAAGGGCCCAACCAGCTCTCGGCTTACTGCGCGATTGCGACCGCCGCGCTGGGCGCGTGGGCGCTGGTGCGGCGTGACGCGCTGCTGGAAGGCGCGCTGGCGCTGATCGTGTGCGCCGACCTGCTCACGTTCTCACGCGCAGGATTGTTTGGACTCGCGATTGTCGCGGCCGTTCTTTTTGCCGTCGGAGGAAAGTCCGCGCTCTCCGCGCTGCGCTCGGCAGTCGCCGGCGCGGCGTTCGGCGCGCTCGGCTGCGCGTGGTGGATCGTCTACGCGCATACGCCCGGAGTCTTGCGTGTTTCGCTGCAGCCGAGCCTCTACGCGGGCGGCGTCGGAAATCGCGACGAGCTGTGGCGCGCCGCGTGGGCGATGTGGCGCGAGCATCCACTCCTTGGGGTCGGCGCGGGCAACTACGAACTCGAGCTCGCGCGGTTTGGCGTTCCCGGCGTCCGCACGCACGCCAACAGCTGGTACTTGCAATCCCTCGCCGAGGGCGGAGTGGTGCTCTTCCTCGCCACCCTAGGGCTGGTGGCGGCGATCTTCGCCGCCTTTGCGCGCACGCTGTCGCTGGAGCGCTTGCGCGCGGCATCGCCGTGGGTCGTCGCCGCGCCCGCGGCGAGCCTCGCACTGGTGCTGCATCAAGTCGTGGATTATCTCGTCTTCTATCCAAAGGTCGGCGCCGCGTGGTGGGTTCTCGTGGGGCTCGGCGCCGCGGCGCTGACGCTCCGAAGCTGAAGCTGCGGCCGGCGCTTTTCGTTCCAACCGCGGCCTTCGCTGCGGCGTCGGTCGCCGCGCGCGCCGTCACGCGCAATCCGCCGCTTCGCTTGCACGCGGATTTTGCGCAACCGCTGGTCGTCGTCACGAACTGGGGAGTCTTCGGCGCGGCGCTGGTCGCAGTGCTGATCGTCGCACTCGCTGTCGCCGGAACGTCGTACGTGTCGTTGCTGCGGACGCACGACGCCCCGTCGCCGGGCGCCCTCGTGCTGACGTCTCTCGCCGCACTGCTCGCCGCGTCGCTCGTGCCCGTTCTCTTCTCGAGCGACGTGTACGCGTACGCCGCCTACGGGGCGCTGGCGAACCGCGGAATCGACCCCTACCTGCGCGCGCCGGCGCTGCCGCACGATGCGCTGGTCTCGCTCGCCACGTGGCAGTGGGGCGGCGCACTGCCGCCGTGCGTCTACGGTCCGGCGTTCGTCGGGCTCGCGCAGTTCGTCGTCGCAGTTTTCGCGCGTTTTGGTGCGCACGCCGCGATCGAGGCGTTCCGCGCGCTGGCGTTGCTATCGTTGTTGGCGTGCGTGCCGCTCGCGTACGCCGCCTTCGGCGGTGACGAGCGCGCAAAGCGGATCGCCGCCGCAACGATCGTCGCGAATCCCGTCACGCTGTGGTGTGCGGCCGAAGGGCATAACGACGCCCTGGCCCTCGCCGTCGGATTGGCCGGATTCGCGCTCGTGCGCCGAGGATGGTTCGCGATCGGTGCGCTTGCGGCCGCGCTCTCTCCGCTGATCAAGCTTCCCGGAATCCTATGCCTCGCGGGCATCGCGATCGCGCAGCGACGCGCGCGAATCGGTTGCGCCGCCGGCGCCGTCCTGATTGCTGCGCTCGCCGTGCCGCTCTTCGTGCGCGCCGCAACGACGCTGGCGCCGCACGCGCGCTACGCGCCGCAGGCCTCGCTTCAGGGCGCAGTCGAGCCGTTTGCCGGAGCCCTCGCGGCAGTGGCACTGGCGACCGTGCTCTCCTTGAGCATCGGATTGCGCGGAATTCGCGAGCTTCGCGCGGGCGCGCCCTCCGGGTGGATCTGCCTGGGAATCGCCGGATGGATCTTGATCCCTAATCCATATCCCTGGTACTCAATTTGGCTGCTCGCGTTCGCAGCTATCGCGCCGCGAAGCCGCGCGGGATGCGCGGCGATCTGCCTCTCCTTCGCGTCGCTCTTGCGCTACGTTCCCGACGCGGTCGCAGCACCGTCGGGCATTGCGGCCGTCGCGCTCAGCGTGGCGGCGGCGCTCCCATTGCTGGTGCTGCTCCTTCCGCGCCACGCACGGACGCGCGTTTGAGGACGACGACACCGTCCACGTCGCTGCTGACGGCGTAGTCGCCTCGTTGGACCGCCCGACGGACGCTGGGTTCGTCAACGGTCTGCCAGCGCTGCGAAAAATGGGTCCGGTCGTAGACGAACCATCGCTGTCGGGCAAAGTCGATCGAGGCGTTCGGATCGAGTGCCAAGTGCGCGAAGATCTCGTCTTCGGCGCCGACGTCGGCGCGCGGCGACAGTTCGCGCAGCGTTCGTTCGAGCAACGCGTCGTGCGCGTTCGGGCGGCGGTAGAGATAGTACCAATACTCCATCGGGCTCGCGAAAATGGTCACCCACAGCGATGCGGTCGCCGCCGCGATGACGAGCACGCCGGCCAGCCGCGCGCGGTGCGCCGCGACGCGCGCCGCGCCGTCGACGAAGGCCGCCAAGGCATAACCGGTGAGCAGCGCGCTGTAATGCGCGCCGGGCGCGAGCGTAACGGGCTGACGCGAGGCCAGAATCTCTGCGAAGCCGGCGAGCAAGAACAGCCCGTAGCGCGAGGCGCACGGCAGAAAGGCCAGCGGCCCGAGAACCA
This sequence comes from Vulcanimicrobiota bacterium, assembly GCA_019240755.1. Taxonomy (GTDB): domain Bacteria; phylum Vulcanimicrobiota; class Vulcanimicrobiia; order Vulcanimicrobiales; family Vulcanimicrobiaceae; genus Cybelea. The sequence continues at coordinate 18,979 of JAFAXS010000023.1, read as the reverse complement.
TTAGGACGTACTCGAGGCGTGAAAGCAGCGCGCCCCACGGCGCGCCGCTCCCGCGGAGTTGTCCTGCGCTCCAGACGTAGAAGCGCGACACGTCGTACGGAATGTGGGGAGTCAACGCCGGACGCAGGATGACGAAGTAGAGCAGCGACATTGCGGCAGCCACGCCGACGATCGTCAATCCGACGCGCCGCTGCGCGCCGTCGCCGCGCGCCGTCGCCGCGAAGAGCAGACCGTTCGCGGCCAAAACCACGAACTGATCCTCCTTCGTACAGGCGAGCAGCAGCGCGACTGCGACGCTCGCGGTCCAGCGGCGCGCGTCCAATGCCCACACCAGCGTCGCCGACAACAGCGGCACGAACGCCATCTCATGAAAATCGCCGACGCCGTTCGCGCAGAGGATCGGATACGTTGCGGCGACGGCCGTCACCGCGAACGCGACGGGCGCGCTGAAGCGCGCCCGCGCCAAACCCCAAATGGGAAACACGATCGCCGCAGCGAGAATCGCCTGCGCGTATTCGAGTCCGACCGGACCGAACACGCGCACAAAGGGCCACGCGGCCGCGACGATCGGCGACCAGTGAACAAGTAGGTGGTTCACGCCACCTTCGGCGGTGCTGGAGAATCCACGGCCCAGAGCCCCGACGACCTGCGCGAAGATTCCCAGATCCACGCCGTTGCGAAAGATCGCGTAGCGCCAGTGCACGATCGCGCAGAGCGCCGCCGCCAGCCCGACGGACAACGCGATAACCAGCGCGCTCCAGACGCGGTCGGCGGCCAGCCGCTTCATGACCTGCATCTTATTCGCGCGACGCGGCGGCCCCGTTGCGGGTTATAATGAGCGATTCAAATGATTGCTCAAATCAAGCCGCCCTCGAGCGCCGAGTCGGCGCGCGCCGGCGAGCTGCTTGCCGCCCTGACCGAACGGAGCCGCAGCTGGCAGAGCGCGGTCGCGCGCGTGCGGGCGCTGCGGGCGATCGAGGGGCGAAAGCCGGGCGGTTACGCGCTCCACGAGACCATCGCCGCGGCCAGGCCCGCGCTGCTCGCAGCGCTGCATGAATCGCTGGGCGGAACGCTGCTGGCCATCCTGGCCACGCCGGATGCCGCCGAACGTCACTACGCCGACCTGCTGTACTACGTCGGGGAGCAGAGCGGCCGGGTCGCACTGCTTCGTTCGCGCGACGAAGCGCTCGGGGCAATTGAAACGCCCTCCGAGCGCAGCGCGCGCATGACGCTGCTTGGCGAACTGCTCGATGGGCGGCCCCGGATCGTTTTGGCGCCGATGGCGGCGCTGCGGCAGTCGTTCATGCGACGCGACCAATTTGCGTCGGCGCGCTTTACGGTACGCCCCGGCGACGACATCGGCTTCGATCGGCTGCAAGAACGGCTCTTCGCGTTGGGCTATTCGCGCTGCGACGTCGTCAGCGCGGTGGGCGAGTACGCGGTGCGCGGCGGAATCATCGACCTCTTCGCCGCGACGGCGCAGGCGCCGGCCCGCATCGAATTTTTTGGCGATACGATCGAGTCGATGCGCTCCTTCGCGATCGAGTCGCAGCGTAGCAGCGCGCAGATCGCGCAGCTGGAGGTCGTGCCGTGGTCTGAAGACGTCGATTCGCAGACGACTTTCTTCGACTATCTGCCGCCCAACGCAATCATCGTGCTGGAGGAGCCGGCGACGATCGCCGCGACCGCTCGCGCGCTCGACGACGAACGCGCGCGGGAGCGTCACACGCTCATCGGCGACGAGCAGGGCGCGGAGCTGCTCGACGCGCAGGTCCGCGCGCAACCGGTGCCGCTGCCGGCGATCGGCGAGCGCATCGCGCGGCACGCAACGCTCGCGATGCCGGGCGCGATCGAGCTTGTGCCGGAGGCGCTTGATTGGGTTCCCTCCCCGCTGGAAGATTTCGTCTACGAGTGCCGACCGGTCGAGCACTTCAATCGGCAAATCGGCATGTTCTCGGAGACGATGCGGCAGTGGATCGCCGCGGGCGAAACCATCTTCATCGTCAGCACGGGCGTTTCGCGTATCGCGGACCTCCTGCGCGCTGCGGGCGTAGATCCCGATGAAGCGCGCTCTCGCGGCGGCGTCGCGATCGATCACGGTTCCATTGATGCCGGATTCCGGGCGGCGGACTTGCGGCTGCGAGTGCTGGGCGACCGCGAGATTTTCGGCACCCCGCCGAAACGCGTCAAGATCCGCGCCGTCAAGGAAGGCGTGCCCGTCGCGCTGGCGGACCTTCGCGTCGGCGACTACGTCGTGCACGCGGTGCACGGCATCGGGCAATACCTCGGGTTGCGCGCCGAGACGGTGCTCGGCGCAACGCAGGACTATCTCGATCTGCGTTACGCGGGCAGCGATCGAATGCTCGTGCCCGTTACGCAGATGCATCAGATCGGCAAGTACGCGGCCTCGGAAGGCCAGAGCCCTCGTCTTTCCAAGATGGGCGGCGCGGACTGGGCGCGGACAAAGTCGCGCGTCTCCGAATCGCTGGCGAAAATCGCCGATCGGCTCGTCACGCTCTACGCCCAGCGCGAGCTCGCCCGCGGATTCGCCTTCGGGCCCGACACGACGTGGCAGGGTGAGATGGAAGAGGCCTTCGCGTACGAGCCCACGCCCGATCAGCAGCTAGCGATCGACGCTGCGAAGGGCGATATGGAGCGCGCGCAGCCGATGGATCGTCTCGTGTGCGGAGACGTCGGCTATGGAAAGACCGAAGTCGCCATGCGCGCCGCGTTCAAGGCGATCGCGGACAAGAAGCAAGTCGCCGTGCTCGTGCCCACGACGCTCCTCGCCGATCAGCACTACCGAACCTTTAGCGCGCGCTTCGGCGCATTTCCGGTGCGCGTGGAGATGCTCTCCCGCTTCACGCCCAAGGCCGACCAGCGGCGTATCTTGCGCGACCTCGCCGAGGGACGCGTAGACGTCGTCATCGGAACGCATCGCCTGTTGCAAAAAGACGTGGCCTTCGCCGACCTTGGACTGATCGTCGTTGATGAAGAGCAGCGCTTCGGCGTCATGCACAAGGAGCGGCTCAAGGAGTACCGGGCGAGCGTGGACGTGCTGACGCTGTCCGCGACGCCGATTCCGCGGACGCTGCACATGTCGCTGCTCGGCGTGCGCGATCTTTCGCTCATTCAAACCGCTCCGAAGAATCGGATGTCCATCAAGACGCTCGTCGTGCCGGCCAGCGATGCGATCGTGCAGCGCGCGATCGCCGCCGAGCTCGACCGCGGCGGCCAAGTGTACTACCTGCACAATCGCATCGAATCGATCTACGCCGTGCGCAACGCGCTGGCCGAGCTCGTGCCGCACGCGCGCATCGCGGTGGGGCACGGCCAAATGCGCGAATCCGAGCTCGAGCCCGTGATGCAACGCTTCATCGACGGCGAGATCGACGTTCTGATCGCGACGACGATCATCGAGAACGGCATCGACATTCCGAACGTCAACACGATGATCGTCAACGACGCGGACCGCTTTGGGCTCGCGCAGCTCTACCAGTTGCGCGGGCGCGTCGGCCGTTCGAACCATCAAGCGTACTGCTACCTGCTGTATCAGGGCCACAAGGCGCTCACCGACGATGCGAAGGCTCGCCTAGAAGCGATTCGCGAGTTCGCGCACCTCGGCTCCGGCCTGCAAATCGCGATGCGCGATCTGGAGATCCGCGGCGCGGGGAATCTCCTCGGCTCCGCGCAGTCCGGATTCATCGCGTCGGTCGGATTCGATACGTACTGCGAGCTGCTCGCCGAGGCGATCGCGCAGCGCCGCGGCACGCCTGAGGCGTTGGAGCGCGAGCCGGAGGCGGTGATCGACGTTAAGGTCAACGCCTTCATTCCGAACGACTACATCTCGCAGGTCTCACAGAAGATCGCGGTCTATCAGCAGCTCGCCAAAGCGCGCACGACGGACGAGGTCGAAGAAGTCGAGGCCGGCGTGCGCGATCGGTTCGGGCCCTTCCCGCTGCCGCTGCGCAATCTGATCGAGGTGACCAAGCTGCGAACGATCGCCTTGCGCAAGCGCGTCACGCGCGTCGTGGTGGACGAGCGCCGCCTGACCTTCGGCGTCGGCTCGGGCTTCGAGCTGCGCGCCGCCGCACTCCCCGAGTTTGCGCGGCTCACGAAAAATCGCTTCCGGTTCGGCGATGGACGGATCGTCGTGGAGCTTCCCGCGGACAACGAAACGCACGCTCGCCGCGACGCCGGGCCCACGTGGATGCCGCTGCTCCGCTCGCTGCTGGAAGCAATCTAGCGCGCGTCGCTCGGGAGGATGCACGGCCGCACGGGCGAACCTCGCCGCCGTATCGCGGGGCTTCAGGCCCCGCTTCCTATGCAGTCTTACCTTTTCTACGGAGCAATGATGTCGAACGCCCAACGCATCACCGTGGGCCTCGCCGCCCTTCTGATTGGCACGTCGCTTGCGGCGTGCTCCGGCGGCACGGTCGCGACGGTGAACGGTCAACCGATCAACCGAACCGCCTTCAACGGCCGCCTCGAGAACAGTCCGATGGCGCGCACGGTGCTGCAGCAGATGGTGCAAGAGACGCTCATCGAGCAGTACGCCAAGAACAATAACATCAACGTCACCGACAGCGAGATCGATCAGCGGGAAAATCAGATCAAAGCGAACTTCCCGAGCGGCTCGTGGGATGAGATGCTCAAGGCGCGCGGACTCACCGAGGCCGACGTTCGGTCGGCGTTGCGCGAGCAGATCATTCTCGACAAGGCGCTGGCGAGCCAGGTGAAGATCTCGCCTGCCGAAGTCCAGCAAAACTTCAAGCAGAATCACGCGCAGTACGACAAGGCGGCGACCGTCACGGCTCGCCACATTCTCGTGCCGAGTCTGCCGCTCGCGCAAAAGATCGAGGGCGACCTCAAGGCCGGTCAGAATTTCGGCGATCTCGCGAAGAAATACTCGACCGACACGGCGACCAAAGACAAGGGCGGCGAGCTCGGTTCGTTCCGCCGGGGGCAGATGGTGCCGGCGTTCGACAAGTACGCGTTCACGGCCCCGATCGGCCAGATCAGCCCGCCGGTGAAGTCGCCGTTCGGCTACCACATCATTCAGGTCGAGTCGCGCACGCCGGGCCAGAAGGCTACGGTCGCGAGCGCCACGCCGCAGATCATGGACAGCCTGCGTCAGCAACACGAAGCGCCGCTGATTCAGCCCTTCCTGCAGAGCCTGCAGCAAAAGGCGACGATCGTTGTGAACGATCCGCAGTTCGCCGGACTCTTCCCCTCGCCGCCCCCGGCGCCGAGCGCCGCTCCGAGCGCGCCGGCCTCGCCCGCAGCGAGTCCGACCAAGTAACGCCGATTCAGACCCGCGAAGCGTCGCACGATGTTGCTGCGCATCGCGGGTCTCGGTCCCGGTGATCCGCGACTCCTGACGATCGGGACGCTCGACGCGCTACGCGCGATCGGCAAGGCGTCGGTCGCACTCGCGCCGCCGGATCTCACCGCCTACCTGGAACGCAACGGCATCGTAATTGTCCGCGAGATGATCGACGATGCCGCACTCTTCGTGCGCGGCAGCAGCGAACAAATCTCGCACTTCGTCGAGCGCTTGGAGACGCGCGGCGACGACTCGCTCGGCCTCGGCATCTTGGGAAATCCGCTCTCGGACTTCCCCGGACTTCCCACGCTGCTGCGGGCGCTCGAATCGCGGGGCACGGCAACTGAGATCGTCCCCGGCATGCCTCGCGCGACGCTGACTGCCTCGATCGCGATGCCGCTCGTACCGCTTCCGCCGCAATCCGCGCACCACACGTGGGACGACGTTGTGGAGATCATGGCCCGCTTGCGGATGAGCTGTCCTTGGGATCGGGAGCAAACCCATCGGACGCTGCTGCCCTACCTTATTGAAGAGACGTATGAGGTGGTCGAGGCGATCGAAGAGGAACGGCTGGAAGGTCTGTGCGACGAGCTCGGCGACTTGCTCTTGCAAGTGCTCTTTCACGCGCAACTCGCGATGGAAGTCGGAAAGTTCAGCATCGCCGACGTCATTGACGCGCTGGCAAATAAGATGGTGCGCCGCCATCCGCACGTCTTTGGCGACGCCGTGATCGAAGACGTGGACGCGCAGTGGCGCAGCTGGGAGCGCCTGAAGTCGTTGGAGGCAACGGGCCGGTCGCGCAAGAGCCGTCTCGATGGAATCCCGAAGCACCTCGGCGCGTTACAGCGCGGGCAGCGCATGCAGGAAAAGGCCGCGCGCGTCGGATTCGATTGGCCGAACGTCAACGGAATTCTCGATAAGCTCACCGAGGAGCTGCGCGAGCTTTCCGAGGCGCGCCGTTTTCGCAACGACGATCCCCGGGTGCGCGAAGAGCTCGGAGACGTCTTCTTCACGCTCGTCAACTTGTCGCGCGCTCTGGGCGTGGACGCGGAGAGCGCCGTGCGCGAGGCCAACGAGAAGTTCTACCGCCGCTTCGCGTTCATGGAAGAGTGCGCGGGCGCGCGCGGCAAGGCGCTCGCGGATCTGGACATGGTCGAACTCGAGGAGTTATGGCAGCTGGCGAAGAGCTGAGCGCGACGCTGCGGCTGCGGATGGGTAGCCACGATGCGCACTACGGCGGCAACTTGGTCGACGGAGCGCGAATGCTTGCACTGTTCGGCGACGTCGCAACGGAGCTGCTCATCCGGCTCGACGGCGACGAAGGCCTCTTCGCCGCGTACGATAGCGTCGAGTTCTTAGCGCCGGTATACGCGGGCGACTACATCGAGGCGACCGGCAAAATCGTTAACGTCGGCAGGGCGTCACGACGAATGGAGTTCGAGGCGCGCAAAGTGATCGCCGCGCGTCCGGAAATCGGCGACAGCGCGGCCGACCTACTGGAAACGCCGGTCGTCGTCTGTCGCGCCACCGGCACCTGCGTCACACCCAAGGGGAAGCAACGTCGCGGTTCATGACTCGGGCTCGTCATTTAGCGAACGAGTAAAGAATTAAAGAGCAGAGGGCGGCATATCCCGAGTCACGAGAATTACGGGCTGAGCGCGAAGGCGTAGTAAAACGCCGTTCCGACCAGTTTCGGGTTTGCGACGAGCCGTTCGTTCATGCTCGGATAGTCGAACTCGGCGGGCACGTCGCCCAGCGTCATCAGCGAACCGGTGCCCTGCGCCAAGTAGGCCGGCGCAAACAGACGATTCCCGGCGAGCCCGAAGAATAACGAGAACCAGCCGTCGCCGTACGCCGCAACGAGGCTCCCCGAACGCGTACCGCGCGGGAACAGCAACAGCTGATCGATCGTGCCGGCCTCGCGCGAGTTGCCGATCAGAAGACCACCCTTCGAATCTACGGCAATGCCGTAATAATCGTTCAGCCCGGGCGCCTGCAGGTGCAACTCGGTGCCCTTGGTCGCGCCCGGCGCATATTTCATCACGTCGGTCACCCATGGTTGCCCCTGCGGATAGTAAATGAACGTCACGTATAGATTCGACTTCGCGTCCACCGCGACGCCGTTCGGACAGCCGGGCACGTCGGTGATGACGGCGGTCGGCTGCATGCTGCCCTTGCTGTACTCGAGTACGTTGCACGACGTGGAGCTGACGAAGTTTGCGACGTAGAGCGTCCCGCGAGCATCCACGGCAACGTCGAGCGGTCCGGTGATGCCATCGCTATAGATCTTGGTCGGCTTGGTCGAGCCGCGGGCGAAGACTTGCACGGTCTGCGGACCGCTCGGATTGATAACGGCAACGAAGAGGTTCTTGGAGGAGTCGACCGCCATGGTAAACGGAATTGCGCCGTTGAAGGTGAGCTGCCCGCTCGGCGCGATCGCGCTCGCGGTGACGGTCGAGATGCTCACCGCGCTCGCGAAGGGCTCCGACGCGTAGAGCAGCGTCTTGCCGGCCGCCGGAGCAATCCAGCTCCGCCGCGCAGGGTGCTCCGCGGCGCGAACTTGCCGCGCGCAGGCGACGGGATTCGCCGTGAGGTTGAAAACACAGGACGGAACGCTCGGGCGAAGCGCAATGGCCGCGACGATCGTCGGAATCATGATCGTTCCTCCCTAACGCGCCGGCTGAAAGACGGCGTCGTCGTAGGTAACAAACTCGCCGTAGTTAAACATTTGGTTGTACTCGAGCCACAACGGTTTCGCTTGTCCGGATGCGTAGCCGGCGGCGACCGCGCCGTACCCCGACCACACGCCGTTCATTCGAGCGAGGCTGCCGAAGGCGCTGACAATCAACAGGTCTCCCCGCGCCAACGACAGCATCAACGGCTGATCGAAAAGTCCGTACGGACCGCGAACGCGGAACGTGCGGGACGGCTTCGTGTCGCGCGGCGAGTAAACGGCAACGAACGACGCGCCGCCCATCAGGTTCGCAACGTAGACCTCGCCGTGCGGACCCACGGCGATGCCCGTCGGCCGCAGCAGGCCGCTCAGGTGAAGCGATTGCGGCGTCGTGCTGCCGTGCCGCAGCTCCAGCACGTCGTTCGCGGAGCTATCCGCGATGAAAAGGTCGCCGGCGCGATCGACGGCGACCCCGTCGGGGCCTTTCAGGTTTGCCGTGATCGTCGAACTCGGCGCGCTCGCGCCCTTTGGAAAGACTTCGACGGACGCGACGAGCTTGTTGCTGACGTACACCGTTCCGGCCGAATCGACCGCGACGCCGAGCGATGTGTTGAGTCCCGTCGTCAGCGTGCGCGACGGTGCCGTGTGGCCGCGCGGATAGATCGTAACCGCTCCGTCGCCGGCCGCGTCGGTCTGCGCGTTGGCGACGTACACGGTGCCCTCGCGATCGACCGCGATTTGCACGGGGTTCGATACGCCGCTGAGCTGACCGATCGGAAACGTGAAACCGTTGCGAATGTCGTAGAAGTTCACCGGACAGATCCAAACGGTACCGTTGACCAAGTCGGAGACGAAGACTTTACCGTCATACTCGCCGCCGGCACGCGCGCCCAACGTCAACGGCAACCCCGAACCGATCGGCACCGGCGCCGCGAGCGGCGCGTTTTGGGCCGCGCAACCCGCGATGAAGGCGATCGTTCCGGCGCCGGCGCACGCGCGTCGCGCCCAATGGAAAGCGAACATGAACGTTCTCCTTGCGCTCACTCTGCGTCGAACCGCTATGGGCTCACCACCGCGGTGCTCGGCCCCAAGACGGTGCGGTAGAACGCGACAATCGGCGGCCCGCCGGCGGGATACTTGTAAACGTTGATGCTGGGCGCGGAGCCCTGGTCGGGACAGATCGCGACGCGTCGCCCGGCCTTACCGTAGATGTACGAACCGACACAATCCATTCCGTTGAAGAGCTGCGCCGTCGCATTGACGGTCAGCACCGTTCCGTTCAATGTCGTTCGGTAGATCACAGAGTTCCCGCTCGCGCCGAGTTGGTCTTCGACGTTCACGTAGGGACCCGTCACCTGTACGGAGCCGGGCGCATTGATCGTCGCGCCGCTCACGGTGAGCGGGATGAACTTCTTTCCGTTAAACTCGGCGATGGCGAAGTTGCCGCTGGGATCTTGGCCGTCGATCAGGACGTTGCCGGCTGCGTCGTAGGCATCGAAAAAGAGCTTGAGGATGCCGGGATACGCAAAGGTCTTGGGCCGGCCCGCGGCGCCCTTATAGATGCTGAGGCTGCCCGCGCCGTACGAATGACCTTGTCGTGACAGAATGTTGCCGACGGCGAGGTCGCCGTTGGGGGCCACCCAGCACGACGCCGGATACTCGTGGGGATCGGCCAGGCGCTTGATCGACTTGGCGCTTCCGTGCGGATACTCCAAGACTTGCGACCTGGCCGTGTCCGTCACGTAAACGTTGGCGCCGGCATCCACGCAGAGGCCCTGTGGAAAGTGCAGTCCGCTCAAGTTCCCGACGAGGCGCAGCTTCGGCCACGTAAACGCGAAGACGTCGTTGAGACTCGAATCGGAGATGTAGAGCAGCGCGCCCTTCGCGGCGCGGGAATCCATCCACGAGGGCGTGGCGGCGCGCTCCGCACGGACCGCCAGACCGGTCGGACTCTTCGCCGCCGTCGAGATTTGCGATTGGATCGGCGCGAGCGATACGGCCGCCGGCGGCTGCGGCGCCCCCTCGCCGCAACCTGCCAGCGCCGCGAGCGCGCCTGCTAGACCCAGGGCGCGCTGCAGATTCGGAGCCACCGGGATACTCATGTCGCCTTCGCTTCCGACACAGGAAGAAACGCTCCGGTGCGCGGACCGATAACGTCCCAAAGATGTTACAAAGGCTTCGTAACACGGCACGACGGTGACGACGCGCGCGCAGCCGGCGAAATCCTGGGACGCGGCGTGGCGCCACCTGTTCCGCCACATCGACGAGCCCAAGGAACTGCGGCGCAACCCGATCGCGCGCGACTTCTTGCGCGGCGCCGCACACGCCGATGACTGCGACGAGCGCGCGGTGCGCATCATCCGCAACTTTATCGTTGAAACGCTCGGCGACGAGGAGCTGAGTCTGTTGTCCTTAGGTAACGCGGAACGCGCGCGGCGGCGCCGTGCCATCGTCGAGCAACATATTCTCGCGCATCGGCCCGCCCGCACGATTGCCGGCGAGCTTCACATCTCGCGGATGCAGCTCTACCGCGAGCGCCGCGCGATTTGCGAACGCTTAGCCCGGGCGCTGACGGAGGCGGGGCACCGCCGGCGCCGGCTCGAGCGCGTCTCCGACGCCCAGGGCGCCGCGCTGGCGCACGCAAAGGCGCTCGTGCACCAGTTTGCGATCGAGCGAGCGATCTCGCTGACCGACGACCTGGCGTGCAACGCCGCGGAGCCGCAAGCGCGCATCGAGGCGCTCTGCACGGGTGCCGACGCGCTCACCGCCGAGCTCGAATTCGATGCCGCGCAGCGCGGCCTCAATGCGGCTCGAGCGATGCTCTCGAGCAACGCCGCGCAACTCGGTGAGAGCCTGACACTGTACGCGGTACGCCTCGAGTTCGCGACGGCGCGTCTCGCGATGGCGAAGGGACTCTCGCGCGAGGCGCGCCGAATCTCGGCGGCCGCGCTCGACGAACTGCGCAGGCAATCGCTGTGCGACGAGCGCGAACGGTCGATCGCGTTCGACGAGCTGATGCAGTCGGCGACGCTGGCGCTACGGGAGGGACGCTTTCGGCAGTTCCGGGAGCACTTTTCGGCGGCGCACGCCGTGTACGGCGGTCTGCAGGAGCCACGGCCCGCGCAAAAAGCACAGCTGTTTCTGCTCGCGGGGCTGCTGTTTGAGGAGAGAAGCGAAAACGAAAGCTTCGGCAACGCGCGGCGGATGCTGGCGACCGCGGCGGATACCGCGCGGCGCAACGGTCTGCTCGCCCTCGAGCTCGATGCAACGCTCTCGGCCGCCGGCGTCTTGGCCTACGGCGCGGGCGATACCGAAGGCGCCTTACGCGAGGCGCAGCCGGCCCTGGCGGCCGTCTTTCGCACGAGAAATCGCCCGCTGATCGGCACGGCCTGTCCCTTCGTAGCGGTGATTCACAACGAACGCCGCGAGTTCGCTGCGGCCGCGACGCTCGTCGAACTAGGGCTTAGACACGGTTCGCGCGATGTGTTCGCGGACGGCGCGATGCATGCGATCGCGGCGCACACCTATTTTGGTCTGGGAAATTACGCGCGGGCGGGACGCCACGCCGGCGAGGCAGCCAAGCTTGCGACTCGTTTGGGAAACCGGCGAATGCGCGGCGCGGTGCTTCGCATCTCCGCGCTCATGCATCACGCGCGCCGCGACGCCGATGCGTGCGACGAGATCGAAGAAGCCGTGGATCTGTTGGAACGGCACGGCAGCTGGGACTCGTTGCGACAAGCGTATCGCGCATCGGCAGCGATCACGGGAAACAAAGAGCACGCGCGCCGCGTCAAACTCCTCACGGCCCGCGCCTCAGAAGCTTAGTACGGCATACCCCGAGCTACACCAGGCGTTCGTGCGTCTTGCGCTTCCAGACGAACTGGTAGTACGAGAATTGCAGCGCCAGCACGACGCAGTAGGCAATGGGATAGCCGAGCCACACGCCCTTGAGACCGAAGTAGTGCATCAACAGATACGCCGCGGGCACCTCAACGCCCCAGATCGCGAAGATCCCGTTGATCGTCGGCCAGAGCACGGTGCCGCTGCCGCGCATGACGCCGCTGAGCACCGCGGAGTTTCCGAAGAGCAGGTAACTCCAGAGCGTGATCATCAACAGCTCGTGCGCTATGTCGAGCGTGTGCACGTCGGTGATGAACCAGCCGAGGATCTGCCACGCAAACAGGTAGCAGAGTCCGATGATGATGCCGCCGACGACGTAGTTCAGCCCGACGGCGGAACGGATGACGCTGCCGAGCTTGTCTTCGCGCCGCGCGCCGATGCATTGCGCGCCAAAGATCGAAGCCGAGATCCCGATGGAGATCGCAGGAAACTGCACGTATCCCACGACCTGATTCACTGCGCCGTACGCCGCCGTAGCGCTGGATCCAAAACGGTTCACGAACGAGATCACGGCGATCTCGGCGAGCGAGACCATCATGACCTGTATCCCGGTCGGAACCCCGATCCGCACGACCGAGCGCAGAATGCTCCAGTCGATCAGCATGTCGCCGAGCGTCTCGCGATCGAACTTGAGCGGATGATCGTGGCGGTTCAAGTAGTACAGCAGCCAGCCTAGAGCCGCGGCGTTGGCGATGAAGCCCGCGAGCGCCGCGCTGACGACGCCGAGCTTCGGCAGGCCGAACAAGCCGACGATAAAGACCGGCGTTATGACGATCGCGAGCACGGCCGACACGATCAGCGCGTAGAACGGCGTCGTGGAATCGCCGGTCCCGCGCAGAATCGTGGCATAGACGAAATATACGAAGAAGACGGGCATCGTCAGGAAGAGCACGCGGGCATAGGCGTCGGACGACGCGAGTATGTCGTGCGGGGTCCGCAGCCAGTCGAGGATCGTCGGCGAACCGAAGAAACCCAGAATCGCGACGATGATACCGAGATAGAGACCCGCCCCAATGACGGTTCCCGCAATCTTCTTCACTTTGTGATGGTCGCGCGCGCCATACGCCTGCCCGATCAGCACGCTGGCGCCGCTCGAGACGCCGAAGACGAACGAGAACAACAGGAAGACGATCGGAAAGACCGCAGAGATCGCGCCGAGCGCCTGCGTCGAGATCAGCCGTCCGATCCAAATGCTGGCCATCGTTTGCGACGCGGACTGCAGCACATTGCTGAGCATCAAGGGCACGAGAAAGACGAGGAGGATCTGCCACATCGGCTTGCCCTCCTCGAAGATGTTGACTCCGCGGCGTGGGACCGCGCGCGCTTGCGCCATCTTCGAAAATCCTTACTCGGCTGCTAGTAAGCTATAGATCTCTTTCCTGACTCCGTCGAGTAACTCGCGAACGCGTTCGAGAGTTTCGGCCTTCGACGAGCCCGCGAGCTGCGACACGGCGACCATCAGCCGGCTGGCGGAGTCTTGTAGGTGATTGACGGGATCCGATCCGCCCGGCGCTTCGTCGCCGCCCTCAAAAAAGGATCGAAGCTCGGCCGCGTGCTCCTCGAGCATCCGGCGGCCCTTCTCCGAGAGCTCGTACGTGCGCCGTTCGCCCTCGTCGCGGCCCGCGATCAGCCCCGCCGCCTCGAGAGCGCTCAGCAACGGGTAGACCGACCCGGGGCCGCCGCCCCAGCCTTTCTCGCGGAAGGCGCGGATCAAGTCGTAACCGTGCCGCGGCATCTCCGCCAGCAGCTTCAGTACGACGAACTTTAAGATGCCGCGACGGGGTCGCCGCCCGCGGGCCCACCTGCGGCGGCCGTACGCGCTCCACCAACCCGAGCGGGGATCTTGCCAGAAACCGACTCCCATTGTCCGAAGAACCTCCTGCATTGCAAAGATTATCCGATATATCGAAATAGGTCAAGATAGAAAGGAGGGCCGTGCGACTCGATAAGTTCATGAAGGTCTCGCGACTGGCCAAGCGGCGCAACGAGGCCCATGAAGCGCTCGAGCACGGGCGCATCACCAAGGGCGGGAGGCCGCTCAAGCCCGGGTATCAGGTGAAGCCCGGCGACGAGCTCGAGATCCATTACGCAACCAAGTACCTGACGGTGCGCGTCCGTGAGGTTCCCCTGAGAGTGACGCCGGCGACGAAGGCCGCCGAGCTGTACGAAATTCTCGACTCGCGACGCGACGACGCGGAATGGCTATGATCTCGCCCGACGCAAAAGACGCGCTCGCCCGCGAGATTCCGGCCGAGACGCACTGCCGGCAGGCGCTGCTCGCGGGACTCGCTCTCTATGGACGCGTGAACGGAGCGTTCGTCACGCATCGCAACGCGATCGCACGCCTTTTCTGGTCGCTGCTGGAGGATCGGAAGCGTCATCCCATCGAGTCGCGCGCGCCGACGCGATTGCATCGCCTGCCGACGTTCGCGATCGCGCTGCCGCCGCTGCTCCGAAACGTTCCGGCGAAGTCGCCGCACAAGTGTGACCGCTTGATGGAGGTGCGAGCCGCGTTCCTGGCCTGCGGCACCGTCGCTGCCGGGGCGCAGGGGTATCACCTGGAGTTCGCCCTTCGCGACGAGGACGCCGCGTCGCGGTTGAGCTGGACGTTGCGCAGCGTCGCGGCGGCGCCTAAGCAAACGCGGCGCAAACGGCAACTCGTGCTCTACTTCAAGGATTTCGAGGCGATCGTCGAGGTGCTCACCCGCATCGGCGCGTTCGGTGCCGTCTTGCAACTCGAAGATGTCCGCGCGCTGCGTGAAACCAAGAACCGCATCCATCGTCTGGTCAACACCGAAGCGGCAAACCTGCAACGCTGCGCGCAGGCCGCGGCCGCGCAATGCAATGCGATCGAGTATCTGCACGACACGTACGGTCTGCCGCGGCTCTCCCCCGCGCTGCGAGAAATAGCGGAGCTGCGGCTCGCACATCCCGAAGAATCCCTCGCCGAACTGGGACGCCGTTGTAATCCGCCGATTGCGAAAGCCAGCGTCAGCGGACGTCTCGCGGCGATCGGCCGGCTCGTCGCGTCGCTGCGCGGCATGCAGGGGAGCGCCAAACCGGGCAGGTAAACGCGCGTATGCGCATCGGCATCAACGGCTTCGGCCGCATCGGACGAAACTTTACCAAGGCGGTCGTGGAGCGCCATCCCGAGATCGAGGTCGTCGCAGTCAACGATCTGATCGACGCGCGCCACTGCGCGCACCTCTTCAAGTACGACAGCAACTATGGAGCGTTCAAGGGCACCGTCGGCGCCGACGCCGACGTGCTGACGATCGACCGTCAGCGGATCAAAGTGTTCGGCGAACGCGACCCCGCGCGCTTACCGTGGCGGGATCTCGGCGTGGACGTCGTGATCGAATCTACCGGCCTCTTCACCAATGCCGAGAAAGCGCGGGCGCACATCGACAGCGGCGGCGCCAAGAAAGTGATCATCTCCGCCCCCGCTACGGGTGAGGACATTACGATCGTGCTCGGCGTCAACGACCGCCGGTACGACCCCGGTGTGCATCACGTCATCTCCAACGCGTCCTGCACGACCAACTGCCTCGCCACCGCGGTGAAGCCCATCGTCGACAATCTCGGATGGGTCAAGGGGTTCATGACGACGATCCACTCCTACACCAACGACCAGAACATCCTCGACGGCCCGCACAAGGATCCGCGGCGAGCGCGCAACGCGGCCACCAACATCGTGCCGACGTCGACCGGCGCCGCGAAGGCCCTCTACCTGACGATTCCGCAAGTTGAGGGAACCTTCGATGGATTTGCGTTGCGCGTTCCCACGCCGACGGTCTCCATGATCTATCTCGTGGCGCAGACCGAAAAGCCGACGACGAAGACTGAGCTGAACGCAATCTTGAAGTCCGCGGCAGAGGGCGAGCTGAAGAAGTACGTCGCGTATACGGAGGACGAGCTCGTTTCAAGCGACTTCAAACAGAACCCGAACAGCTCGATCATCGATGCCAAGCTCAACAACGCAAACGGCGACCTCGTTCAAATCGCGGCCTGGTACGATAACGAGTGGGGATACTCGTGTCGCCTCGCCGAGTTGACCGCGATGGTTCTCACGACGATTCCCGCCGCGACCCATTAACGCGTGGCGTTTCGCCGGCTCGAAGAGCTTGACGTTCGCGGCAAGCGCGTCTTGGTGCGCGAAGACCTCAACGTTCCCTTCATCAATGGGGCGATCGCCGACCCCGCGCGCATCGACGCCGCGCTGCCGACGCTTCGCTGGCTGCACGACCGCGACGCGCGGACGATCGTTCTGTCGCATCTCGGCCGTCCCGGCGGCAGGCCGAACCCGGCGCTGTCGCTGCGCCCGGTGGCGCAAGCGCTCGCCGACCGATTGGGCCTGCGCGTCGCGTTTGCCGAGGATTGCGTCGGCGAACCCGCGGCGCGCGCAATCGCGACGATGGCCGGCGGCGATTTGCTGGTCCTGGAAAACGTGCGCTTCCATCCCGAGGAAGAGCGCGACGATCCGGCATTCGCGCGGCGCTTGGCGGAGCTGGGCGACCTATACGTCAACGACGCCTTCGCGACGGCGCATCGCGCCCATGCATCCACCGAAGGCATCGCGCACCTGCTTCCGAGCGCCGCTGGCCTCTTGATGGAGGCCGAGCTCGATGCGCTCTCCCGAATCTTGAAGCATCCCGAAAAACCGTTCGTCTGCGCGATCGGCGGCGCAAAGATCAAAGATAAGCTCGGGCTGTTGCGTCAGTTGAGCGAGCTCGTGACCGGCTTCTGCGTCGGGGGCGGAATGGCGAACACGCTCTTGGCCGCGCAGGGCGTCAACGTCGGACGATCGCTGCGCGACGACGACCTCGAACCGGCGCGCGGCGTTCTCGACATCTGCAAGGAACGAGGCGTCGCACTCGGCCTTCCGAGCGACGCGGTCGTCGCGCCGTCGCTCGATGCCTCCGCGCGCGCTCGCGTGGTGCCAATCGGCGACGTGGGCGGCGAGATGATTCTCGACATCGGCCCGGCAACGGCCCGCGCGTACGCCGAAACGATTGCGAGCGCCAAGACGATACTGTTCAACGGACCTATGGGCGTCTACGAACAGCCCGCATATCGCGCGGGAACGCAAGCGGTCGGAGACGCGATCGCCGGCGCGACGGCTCGCGGCGCGGTCTCCGTCGTCGGCGGCGGCGACGCAGCGGCGGCCGCGCACATGCTCGGCTTCGCGTCCCAGATGACGCACGTCTCGACCGGCGGCGGCGCGACGCTGGAGTTTCTCGAAGGCACGACGCTTCCCGGAGTGGCGGCACTTGAGTGAGTAGGACGATCTTCGCGGCCAACTGGAAGATGCACAAGACGGCCGCCGACACGGCCGCTTTCCTCGATGCCTTCTTGCCGAAGGTCGCGGCGCTGCCACAACACGTCGAGATCATCATCGCACCGCCGTTTCTCTCGGTTCCATCGGCGTGGCCGGCGCTCCGCAATACGCGAGTTCGTCTAGGCGCGCAAACGATGCACTGGGAGCTCGAGGGCGCCTTCACCGGCGAGATCAGCGCGCCGATGCTGCGCGAGTTTGGCGTTTCGCACGTCATCTTGGGACATTCGGAACGCCGCGCGCACGCAAACGAAACCGATGAGACGGTGCGCCTGAAGGTCCGCACGGCGCTCGAGCAAGGCATCACGCCAATCGTCGCCGTCGGCGAGACGCAAGATCAGCGCAAGGCCGGGATTACGCAAGAGCACGTCGTTGGACAGACGCGCGCGGCGTTACACCAGTTGTCGACCGGCGACCTTGGCCGCGTCATCCTCGCGTACGAGCCGATTTGGGCGATCGGAACGGGACAGAACTGCGCCCCGGAGGAGGCGCAGCGCGTCATGGCCGCCATACGCGGCTGCCTGGAGGGATTGAACGAGACACCGATCCTGTACGGCGGCAGCATGAACGCGCAAAACGTAGCAGGCTACGTGGCGCAGCCCGACATCAACGGCGGCCTGGTCGGCGGAGCCTCGCTCGACCCGGAAGGCTTTGCAAACCTCATCGCTTCTGCTACGACGTAAGCTCTTCTTTACATGATTCGTGGCTTCGAGGATTCCGCTAAGTGACGAGCGGGTATGCCACCCGAGCGATTAACCCGAGAATTAGCGAGGGTGGCATACCCCGAGTCACCGGAGCGACGAGATGACGCGATATCGCCCGGTCGTTCTCGCGGTGCTCGATGGTTGGGGAATCCGCGCCGAAACGCACGGCAACGCGATCGCGGCCGCGAGGCTTCCGGTTTGGCATGGCTTGCTCCAACGCTGGCCCAACACGCTGTTAGCGGCATCGGGCGAGGCCGTTGGCCTGCCCAAGGGTGTCATGGGCAATAGTGAAGTCGGTCACATGAATCTCGGCAGCGGCCGAGTCGTGGCCCAGGGCGTCACGATCATTGATGCCGCGATCGCCGATGGCGAGTTTCCCCGCAACGAGACGCTGGCGCGCGCGATCGCTCACGTCGCGAAAACGAAGGGCACGCTGCATCTGATGGGCCTGCTCTCGGATGGTTGCGTGCATAGTTCGATGACGCACCTCTTCGCACTCATCGACGTCGCGGTGTCCGCCGGAGTGCCGATCGCGGTTCATGCGTTTCTCGACGGGCGCGACACGCCGCCGCGATCCGCGTTGCGCTACGCCGCGGAGCTGGAACGGAAGTTGGCGGACGTTGGGCGCGCCGGCGCCATTGCCAGCGTCACCGGCCGCTACTACGCGATGGATCGCGACCGCCGATGGGAGCGCACCCAGCGCGCCTACGATCTCCTGGCCAACGGCGTCGCGCAGCATCGAGCGCAGACGGCGCAAGAAGCGATTCGCAGCGGCTACGGACGCAACGAAGACGACGAGTTCTTCGCCCCCACGATCGTGAGCCCTACGCGCACAATCGACGACGGCGATGCATTCGTCTTCTTCAACTTCCGTCCCGATCGGGCGCGCCAACTGCTGACGGCGTTCAACGCGGGAACGGATCTCTACTACGACGACGGCTTCGGCGTCTTTCCTTCAAAGCCGTATCGGAACCCGTTCTTCGCGACCATGACGAAATATGAAGAGCAGTATACCAATCCCGTGCTCTTGGGCCCACGGC
>JAFAXS010000058.1 GCA_019240755.1 Vulcanimicrobiota bacterium | reverse complement strand
TGCTGCATCCGGATGCGCCGATCGTCGGCACGGGCATGGAGTACCGCGCCGCCAAAGATTCCGGCAGCCTCGTCGTCGCGCAGGAGGCGGGTACGGTTTCCGCGGTGGACGCGCACGCCGTCACCATCGCCAACAAGGACGGCGTCGAGCGGGAGTACGAGCTGCTCAAGTTCGTGCGCAGCAACGCCGGCACGTGCATCAACCAGCGCCCGATCGTTTCGGTGGGCGATACTGTTGACGCGGGGCAAGTGATCGTTGACGGTCCGTCCTCGGATCAGGGCGAGTTGGCCCTCGGCCAAAACGTGCTCGTCGCCTTCATGCCGTGGGAAGGCTATAACTACGAAGACGCAATTCTGATCAGCGAGCGCATGGTCAAGGAAGACCGCTTCACGTCGATCCATATCGAGGAGTACGAGTGTGAGGCGCGTGATACGAAGCTCGGTCCGGAAGAGATTACGCGCGACATTCCCAACGTCGGCGAAGAGGCGCTGAAGGATCTCGACGAACGCGGCATCATCCGCATCGGCGCGGAGGTTCGCCCGGAGGATATCCTCGTCGGTAAGGTCACGCCCAAGGGCGAGACGGAGCTGACCGCGGAAGAGCGCCTATTGCGCGCGATCTTCGGCGAGAAGTCGCGCGAGGTGCGCGACACGAGCCTGAAAGTTCCGCACGGCGAGAAGGGCAAGATCATTGACGTCAAGGTCTTCTCGCGCGACAGCGGAGACGAGCTGTCGCCGGGCGTCAATCATTTAGTCCGCGTCTACGTCGCGCAGAAGCGCAAGATTCTGCAGGGCGACAAGATGGCGGGACGTCACGGCAACAAGGGCGTCATCGCGAAGGTGCTGCCGGAAGAGGATATGCCGTACCTCGAGGATGGTTCGCCCGTCGACATCGTGCTGAACCCGCTGGGCGTTCCCTCGCGCATGAACCTCGGTCAAATTATGGAGACGCATCTCGGCTGGGCCGCGCGCATGCTCGGGCTTCGCGTGGCGACCCCCGTCTTTGACGGCGCGCACGCCGAAGATATCGCCGAGTGGCTGCAGGACGCCGGGCTGCCGGCCGACGGCAAGACCTGGCTGCGCGACGGTCGCACCGGCGAGCGCTTCTCGCGCCCCATCACGGTCGGCTTGATCTACATGCTCAAGCTGGCGCACCTCGTGGACGACAAGATTCACGCGCGTTCGACCGGACCATACTCGATGATCACGCAGCAACCATTGGGCGGCAAGGCCCAGTTTGGCGGTCAGCGTTTCGGCGAGATGGAAGTTTGGGCGCTGGAAGCCTACGGCGCAGCCTACACGCTGCAAGAGTTGCTCACGGTAAAATCCGACGACGTCGTCGGGCGCGTGAAGACCTATGAGGCGATCGTGAAGGGCGAGAACGTGATGGAGCCCGGCGTTCCGGAATCGTTCAAGGTGCTCATCAAAGAGCTGCAATCGCTCGCGCTCGACGTGAAAGTCCTCACCGAGAATCGCGAAGAGGTTGAGATTCGCACGCCCGAAGACGACATGGCGGAGTCCGAGCGGCGCGAGTACGGCCTGCTGATGGGCGACGAAACCACGGCGGTTTCGCAGACGGCCGTGGCGACGCGGGAGGCCGCGGCAGAAGTGCCCGTAGAGGTCGAGGAAGAGGAAGAGGAAGAGATCGACGACAGCAAGCCGCTCGATGCAACGGCGGCGATCGTCACGCCCCCTCCGGCGCCCCGTCCCGCGGAAGCCGAATCCGAAGAGCTGTTCGAGGAAGAGCAGGAAACGCCGGACGAGGAGATCGAGGGACCCCAGGGTTACGAGCTCGAGGAAGAGGACGAAGAGCCGACCTACGAAGACGAAAAACCGTCATTCGAAGGCGACGAGGAAGAAGCTCCGTTTAACGAAGGCACGCAAGAAGAGGAGTTCTAAATCAAGGCCCCGCACCGGCGGGGCCTTTCGATTTCGTTAGTGCTTGGTACAGACGCCGTTGACGCTGACGTGCCGCCCAGTTTTCCTTTCCGTAAACGATGAGGCGGACGTCGTCTTCGTGTCGCTGACTTTCGTCACGACCGTATCGGTCTGGCTCGAGATGTCCGGACTCGGCACAAAGCCGATATCGTGCCACGATATTCTATTGCCGTTCCAGCCGCTTGAGTAGGACAGGCCGTAGGCGCCTAAATCGCCGTACGTGACGTCAACCCAACGATGGGCGTCAGGATCGTAGGTGTACTTGTCCGAGATGGTAAGCGCTTGAGGGATCCACGGCGCCTTCGCGGTGGTCGACGTCTCGCTGATCCAGTAACCATTCGGGTCCATCGAGTATGTCGAGGTCGTAACGTATGGCGCAGGTCGGCGAGCGCTCCTTGTGCTGCACGTCCACGTGCCGACGAGGAAATTCATCGAGGCGAAATTCGGTTTCTTCGTGGCAGGGATTGGTGTACTTTCAACCTGCGGGGAAGCGGTCGCGGGCAAAAGCCCCGCGAGCAAGGCCAAGGCAAAGATACCGGCGGACATACGCATAGAAACTCCTTTCCGAGAGCGGATTTGAGGCATTTGGCAGCATGCTCGCGCATGCCTGCTGAGCCGGTGCACTCGTAGCACCCCAGGGGGAACGACGCCGGCCCAAAAGATTGCGCAGATGGCCGCTTCGACTAGTCCTTTGCCAAAAATCGGAATCGTCGGGGCCGGGCGCATGGGTGCGAACATCGCGCGCCGGTTGCACGACGTCGGCTATCCGGTCGCGGCGCTCTACGACGTCAATCGCGACTCGGCGGCGGCCGTCGCCAAGGAGACCGGGGGTGAGGTGGTTGATTCGCTCGCTCGCGTAACGTCGCTCTCGGACGTCGTCCTCACAGTCGTCACCGACGACGCGGCGGTGTACCGAATTTTTGCCGAAAACGGAGATTCGTTGCTCGAAAAGGCGCGCGGGAAGGTCTTCATCAACTGCGCGACGATCAGCCCTAAGGTCCACGAGGACGTCGAGCGCCTCGCGAACGCGCGCGGCGCAGAGTCGCTCGAAGCCTGCATGGCCAGCTCGATTCCACAGGCGCGTAACGGGACACTCTACCTCATGGTCGGCGGGAAGCGCGACGTCTTCGAGCGCGTGAAGCCGTTGCTCGAGAAGATGAGCGCATCGCTGAAATATATCGGCAAGGCAGGCCGGGCCGCGCAGGTGAAAGCGTTGGTCAATATGGTGATGAACATCAATACCGCCGGATTGGCCGAGGGTCTGGGCTTGGGCGACGCGCTGGGTCTGGATCTCGACATGCTACGCGAAGTGTTTTCGCAAACCGGAGCGAACTCGCGCGTGCTCGAAACCGATGGCGCCGACATGCAGAATCGCGACCACGACGTTTACTTCTCCGCGGCGCACGCCGCGAAGGACAGCGGCATCGCTCTCGAGCTTGCCCGCGAGGCGCACTTGAGTCTTCCGCTTGCGACGGCCACGTTCGAGCAGTACGAAAAAATGAAATCGCTGGGGCTTGGCGAGCTCGATAAGTCGGGCGTTTCGGAGTTGACCTTTGCATCCCGCCACGCACAGCGCGCGGCGACTTCGTTATAGGAGGTATTCGAATGGCAGTTCAGGGCAACGTCGTTCCCTTAGTGAGCTCCGGCACGGCCGGGCCGATGGGAGCGATTCACCTTCCGCGCCTGTGGCTGAAACTATCGCTGGCTGCGGCCGGAGCTCTGCCGCAGGGGTACGACGAGTGCGGCAGCGGCTTCGATGCGATGACGCTGAGCAATCTCGGGCTCGACCGCCAAAAGACGATGGAATTCGTGCGTCAGCGCAAGCCGACGTACATGGAGTTCGAGGAATGGGTCGTCGCCAACGGCAAGACCGACAAGGCGACGGTCGAGGCGCATAATGCCGCGATCCGCGGCTACCACCACGGCGAGGACCTCGCGAAGAACATGCGCTCGAGCTCGAAGATCAAGGACGGCTCGATCAGCGACGCTGTCACCCTCAATACGATCGAAGACCTCGACGAGATCCACCGGCAAGTCAATTCCTAAAAAATCCTCGCGTGCTACGCAATTCAAGGATGGCACATCAATCAGACGCGGCCGTACGCCAATCAGTTCGTTAAGCAGGACAACGTGAATGTCGGTCTGCCCCCAAAAACCAGGCCAACAGCTAAGAGCGTCCGAGGATTCTCGGGCGCTCCGGCATGGTATGATGCAGGCGATGACCGCAAAGAGTAAGTTCGTCGATCCGAAGATTCAAGAATATATCATCGGCACGACGGTGCGCGAACATCCCGTGCTTCGCGAGCTGCGCGAGGAGACGTTTGCCTTAGAGAACGCGCGCATGGCGATCGGGCCGGAGCAGGGGCAGCTGATGGCGTTGCTCGCGCACCTTACCGGCGCACGGCGGTATCTGGAGATCGGCGTGTTCACGGGATACAGCTCGCTGGCGATGGCGCTCGCACTGCCGGAAGATGGATACATTTTAGCGTGCGAAGTCAGCGACGATTACACGAGCGTGGCGCGGCGGTACTGGACGAAAGCCGGCGTCGCTCACAAGATCGACCTGCGCATCGCTCCGGCGCTGGAGACCCTCGACGGCGCGATATCGGAGGATTGCGCGCCCTTCGATATGGCCTTTATTGATGCCGATAAGGAGAGCGTCAACGCCTACTACGAGCGCGCGCTGCGCCTCGTTCGGCCCGGCGGCCTGATCATGGTTGATAACGTGCTGTGGGGTGGCGCCGTGCTCGATCCGCAGGACGAGGATCCCGACACGTTGGCCTTGCGTGAGGTCAACGTTCGAGCCGGACGGGACGAGCGCGTGGATGTCGCCCTCTTGCCGGTCTGCGACGGGCTGCTCGTGGCGCGCAAGCGCTAAGGCGTTATTGCGGTGGGCGCAAGCTGTTAAAGCGCGTCCAGGCGCCGCCCCGCGGTGTCGAAGGCGTGGTCGCGCGAGCGATGCTCGACGACGATGTGCTGACGTCGAAGCACATGCGCCGGCGCGGATAATCCACGGCCATCGCGGCGACACTCGGAAGGTTCGTTTCAAGGATGCCGTTATAGCCGTCCGGCCGCTGCGATTCGGTACAGATCGGCATGGAAGTGGCCGGCGCGCCGGCGGCGTAGCGTACGGACGCAACGGCACCGCAGGTGAAGCCGTCGCGCATCGCACCGGGCATCGTGGCGTATTGGGCATCGCTCGTCAGCGGTTGGTGTAACTGCGAGCGCACCCCGTCCCACAGCGCGCCGCCGCCGGCCATGCCCGAATCGAGAACGATGTGCCGCAGCCAACTGCCGTTGACTTCGACGGTGGCCAGGGGCACGTGCGGCGCCAAGTCCACGAGCAGACAGTGCATTTTTGCGAGCCGCGAGCTCGGGGGAAACAGGGTCACTGTGTGCCGGCCGCGATCGATCAAGGTCGGAAAGTGCGCGAAGAAATCGTATCCGCAGAGCGCGTCCGAGCCGTGGAGATTCGGTGAAATAAGCGCGGGGACGTCGCGGAGCGTATGACCTGCGACGTCGAGCCGTCCGATGTGCGTCTGCCGATCCATATACGTCCGGCCGTCCGGCGCCAGTTCGAAGGTACCGCCGCCACCGGAGAGTCCGGCAGCCTGCGCGAAGCTCGGCGACACGATCATCGCGGAGCTGCCCGTGTCGAGCACGCATGACGCCGGCCGACCCGCGATCAACACGGGAATCGTCGTGCGAGACTGATTCTCGCCACTGTGCAGCGAGCTCATCGCGGCCGATGCCGGATGCGATGCACGCACGAGAGAAATAACTGCGCCGAGCAGGCAGAGCGCGGATATTGCAAAGCGCGGCAGGATCTTGTTGGTCACGGCTTCAGGCGTAGCGTACCACAGGAGAGCGGGAGTCGTCTGCGCCTCTCATCAAAGTGTAAGTAAGGGAGGTTCGTGGTGCGCATTACCTGCGTCGGCGGGGGTCCGGCCGGCTTGTACTTCGCGATTCTCGTCAAGAAGCGGTTTCCGTCCTCGACCGTGACCGTCTACGAGCGTAACCGAGCATCCGACACGTTTGGCTGGGGCGTCGTGTTCTCCGATGCGACGCTCGAAAATCTGCGAGTCGCCGACGAGCCGACGCAACGCGAGATCACGCGGGCCTTCGCGCACTGGGACGATATCGCCGTGCATTTAGGCGGAAGCACGATTCGCTCGGGTGGCCACGGATTCTGCGGCATAGCGCGCAAGCGACTCCTGGAGATTCTGCAGAAACGCGCGCACGACGTCGGCGTAGAGCTGAATTTTCGCACCGAGGTCGGCGACGTCGAGGCGCTTCGACGGAACTGCGACCTTCTGGTCGGCAGCGATGGGGTCAATAGCCGCGTGCGCTCGACGTACGCGTCGTCCTTCCTGCCCGCGCTGCGACAGGGACGCTGCCGCTTCGTGTGGCTAGGAACGACGCTTCCGCTCGACGCGTTCACCTTTCTCTTCGAGAAGACGACGCATGGCTGGTTCACGGTTCACGCGTACCGGTTCGACGAGTCGCTGAGCACGTTTATCGTTGAGTGCCGCGAGGAGACGTGGCGCGCACACGCCCTCGATTCGGCCGGTACCGACGGCACGATCGCGTTTTGCGAAGGGTTGTTCGCGCCCTACCTTCAGGGGCATCGGCTGATGGCCAATAGCGCGCACCTCCGGGGCCGGGATTGGCTGAACTTCACCTACGTCGGCAACGAGCGCTGGTGGTTCGACAACGTCGTACTGATGGGCGACGCGGCCCACACCGCCCACTTTTCGGTCGGCTCCGGCACGAAGCTCGCGATGGAAGACGCGATCGAGCTCGCTAACTCCCTGGATGACCGCGTACAGGCCCTTCAACAGTACGAAGACAAACGTAGGCTCGAAGTCCTGCGTCTGCAGAACGCCGCGCGCAACTCGGCCGAGTGGTTCGAGAACGTGGCGCGTTATGCGACCCTACCGCCGGAGCAGTTTGCGTACAGTCTATTGACCCGCAGCCAGCGCATCGGGCACGAGAACCTGCGCGTGCGCGATGCGCGCTACGTCGACCAGATCGAGCGATGGTACGCGAAGGACGAGCGCGCCGTGCCGCCGATGTTCACGCCGTTTTGGCTGCGCGATCTGCGGCTTCACAATCGCATCGTGGTATCGCCGATGGATATGTACAGCGCCATAGACGGAACGCCGGGGGACTTTCACCTAGTCCATCTAGGGTCGCGCGCCCTCGGCGGCGCGGGCCTCGTGTTCACCGAGATGACCTGTGTCACGCGGGAGGGTCGAATCTCGCCCGGGTGCGCCGGAATGTATCTGCCGGAGCACGTGTCGGCGTGGAAGCGGATCGTGGATTTCGTGCATCGCTATTCGCAGGCAAAGATCTGCCTGCAGCTGGGTCATTCGGGACCGAAAGGCTCTACGAAGCTGATGTGGGAGGGAATCGACGAGCCGCTCGACGCGGGCAACTGGCCGATCGTTGGCCCCTCGGCGATTCCATATTCCCGGCGCAACCAGGTGCCGTCCGAGTTGACGCGCGACCAGATGGGCGAAATTCGCGAGGCCTTCCGGCGAGCGGCGCAGATGGCGGTCGAAGCGGACTTCGACATGCTCGAGCTCCACTGCGCGCACGGCTATCTGCTCTCCTCGTTCATCACGCCGCTGCGCAATCATCGAACCGACGAATACGGCGGGACGCTCGCCAACCGGTTGCGCTATCCGCTGGAAGTCTTTCGCGCGATGCGCGAGGTGTGGCCCGCGGTACGGCCGATCTCCGTGAGAATCTCGGCCACGGATTGGGTGGACGGTGCGATCGCCGGAGACGACTCGGTCGAGATCGCGCGCGCCTTCAAGGATTCCGGGGCCGATCTGATCGACGTCTCCACGGGCCAGACATCGCCGGATGCAAAGCCCGTCTACGGGCGCATGTTTCAGACGCCCTATGCCGATCGGATACGCAACGAAGTGGGGATTGCGACGATGGCCGTCGGTAATATCACCGACGTGGATCAGACCAACGCGATTCTTGTGGGCGGTCGCGCGGATCTGGTCGCGCTGGGACGGCCGCACCTCGCCGACCCATTCTGGACGCTCCACGCGGCAGCCGAGCTCGGCTATAGAGACGCGCACTGGCCCGTGCAGTACGTTCCCGGGAAGGAGCAGCTCGAGCGGCTCACGGCGCGCGCGAAAGAAGCGGCGCGATGAATCTCGCAGGGAGGCACGCAGTCGTCACCGGCGGCAGCCGCGGTATCGGACGGGCGATCGCTGCGACGCTCGCCGAGCGCGGCGCCCGCGTCAGCGTCGTCAGCCGCGCCGCTCCCAGTGACGTTGCAGGGCACCTCGCACAAGCGGACGTTTCAAAAGAAGAGCAGGTTCGCAGAGCGTTCGATGAGTGCCGAAGCGTCAACGGGCCGATCGAGATGCTGATCAACAACGCCGGCATCGCCGACTCCGCACCGCTGGCCGGTACGACGCTCGAGATGTGGAACCGTACGATCGGCACAAATCTCACCGGCACGTTTCTGTGCACGCGCGAAGCCTTGGGAGACATGCTCACCGCGCGCTGGGGACGGATCGTCAACGTCGCGAGCACCGCCGGGCTCAACGGCGCCGCGTACATCTCGGCATATTGCGCCAGTAAGCACGGCGTCGTCGGTTTGACGCGCGCGCTCGCGGCGGAGCTCAGCGACGGCGGAGTCACCGTCAACGCGCTCTGTCCGGGTTATGTAGAAGGTGAACTTTTCGAACGAACGCTAGCGAACATCAGGACAAAAACCGGTCGCAGCGCCGAGCAGACGCGGGCATTGCTGGCATCCATGAACCCGGAGGGTCGCATCGCGACCACCGATGAAGTAACCGCAGGAATTCTACGGTTGATTGACGGTTCGGATTCCGGCGTCAGCATGATCGTGCCGGGTTTCCGCCTTGCGTGAAGGTGGAGGCCGACTCCGGTGGCCTGGAATCGTGATGGTCGCGGTGGCACTTACGGCCTGCGGCGGCAGCACGCTGCCGCGCCAGCCTCAAATCTCTACTGCGATCCGCGGTCTATCTCAAGGGCCGCAATGGCTGTACACGTTCGGGCAGTGCCACAGCGCGCCGTTCAGCGGGATATGCATTCTGTCGTATCCCAACGGAAAGTACGTAGGCTGGATCGAGGATTACGCAGGGTCGTACGTTCGCAGCCTCTGTTCTGACGCGAACGGCGATCTCTTCGTCACCATCAACGACACTGAAGCGGCAGTTGTCGAGTATCTGTCGCACGGGACCAAACTCCTCAACGAAGGTCCCTACTTTCCCGCCGGTTGTGCGGTGGATGCGGCAACCGGCAACGTGGCCGTCGCGAATGTCAACATCGGCCACACGCCGGGCTTTCTAGCGATCTTTGTTCATGGCAAAGGGCATCCACGGTTCTATAAGAGCAAGGTCATCTACAGTTTTGTGAACTGCGGCTACGACGCCGACGGGAATCTCTTTGGCGACGGCACTGATCGCAAGGGCAACATCCTGCTGGGCGAGCTGCCGAAGGGCTCCAAAAGCATCGTCGTTCTGCAGTTCTCGAAGCGGCTGTACCACGCCGGACCGATTCAATGGGATGGCAGCGCCCTGGCGATCGGTTACGGCGACGGCCGGGCACGGGTCATCTATCAGGTCCGCGTGTCAGGCTCGACGGCACAGATAGTCGGTACGACGATCCTTCGCAGCCATTTGTTCGGATATAAGTTCGTCGGTGGCTTTTTTGTCGTCGGAAACTCCATCGTTGCAGCATATCCGAACGGACCCAAGGGTCCGACGGTCGCTGCGTGGCCGTATCCGGCGGGCGGCAATCCTCAAAAGATTCTGACGCGCTGGTCGGGTCATGTGTATCCAAGCGCCATAACGGTGACGGCTGCGCAGTGATCCCCTAGGCCCCATACCAGCGCAGGTGCGGCCAGATCGCCGACAGCGGCGCTACGGGCCCGTAGCAGAAATAGATCGGCGCCGGGCCCTCGACCATCCATTTGTACGGCTCGGTCGAGGTGCGCACTAAGACGACGCGCCGGTAGTAGCGGCGTAACAGGTCGACGCGGCTCGCGCCCACTGCTAACAGAAACCGGCCGCTATAGCCACGCGTTCCCCACAAGTAGTAGTTATTTTGGCTCGAGATCGCGGGCGGCAGGCCGTAGCGCGGCCCGAAGAAATCCAGAGCGCCGGCGTCGCCGTACGTGTCGGCATAGACCGCCGTTTCTCGTTGGACGCTCGGCGGCAACTTCACGTAGACGACCGCAACGTCTCGGGCGAGCCGCTCCCAACCGAACTCCTCGGCGAAGACCGGTTGAATGAGATGGGGCGGGCTGTCACCGCGCCCGGTGAGGTGCAGCACTTTCGTATAGGCGATCAGCCCGTCGACCGGCAGCACCGGCAGAGAAAGGGGAAGCGCGGCTAGGCCGGCCGCTACGGCCGCTCCCAATGCCAGATTCCGTAGCACCGGCGTCGCGCGTTCCACCGCCACGGCGCCGACCGCGAACAACGCGCCGTAGAATCCGATGAGGTAGTATCCTTTTGCCGCGAGGGTCAGCGCCACAATCGTGGCGATGCCGTAGGCAACCGGCACGAAGCGCAGATCGCGCAACGCGGGAAGCCGAAACGGCGCAACGAGTGCGGCGATCCAGATCGGAGCGGCCAGCGGATTCGTATAGAGCAACTGCTCCAGGACAAATCCTCCGGCGTTCTTCGCGAGGTCGTGATACTCCAAGGCGAAGCCGGCCTGGAATCCGGGTCGGTGCAGGGCGTCGCCGCGTAACACTTGCGCGAACGGCCAGCCGTGCGTGGCCTGCCATCCGATATTCGGCGCGAGTGCAACGAGCACGATCGCCGCAGCCATCGCGAAGTGTCGCGATCGCAAAACGCGGCGCTCCGGCGTAACGAGTAGCGCGAGAATCACGCACGCCGCAAACAGCAGCGTCGAATACTTTGTGTAGACGCCTAGCACCGTGATTGCCCCGAGGGCAATCCAGAGGCGCGGCTGCTGCGCGGCCTCCCGCGCCCTGACGATGCGAATCGTGAGATAGAGCGCGACCGTCCAACAGAACGGCTCGACCGACGTCGTCGTCAGGACGTTGCCGAGCAGCAGATACGCCGGCAGCAGCAACGTCGCGCACGCGGCAAGAAGCTGGGCGAAGCGTCCGCCGCCCAGTTCGGCAGCCAACCGCGCCGCAACGTACACGGTGAGCGCCGCCGCGAGAATCGGTACGGCGCGTAGCGCAAGTAGGTCGTATCCTGTCGGCGAGGCGATCCACCCTGCGAGGGCGACCAACGGCGGCTGATCGACGTAACCCCAGGCCAGATGCTTCGAACACGCGATGAAATAGAGCTCGTCGCGAAAGTATCCGTAGCGCCACGCCGTGGCGGCGTGCAGTACCGCCGCCAAGAGCGCGAACGCGGCGATCATGCGCTGCGGCGCGCGAGAATCAATAGGCTGAGCGCAAGACCGCAGACGCCCGACCAGATCCAGGAACCGAGTGCAACGTTCCAGTCCCACCAGATCCGATCCAACGCGAAGGTTCCGACGAGGTAAATGCCGACATACGTCATCGGCACGGCGATTGCGAAGCTGCGAAACGCGCGCGTTCGCCCGAGCGCGGGATGCGGATCGTAGCGCAACACCAGGGCGTCGGCGAGCAAACCCGCTCCGAGCGACTGCGCGAGCGTTACGGCGAACAGCGGCGTCTGGTTCGTGAAGGCCGCCGCCGCCGGAAGATTGCCGATCAGAAAGAGCAGAGTGAACGTGCCGGGACAGGGATGCAGCCTCGAAACGACCCACAGCGAGAATCCCGTGATCAGCACGCTCTGAAAGATGACGATCAGCACGCCGCTCGCGATCTTGTAATACCCGATTGCCAGCGCCGTGAGATAGTCTGGCGTGAACGGCGAGATCGGCGGCGGCGCGTTCGTCCGCCCGGCGCCGGGATCGAATGCATAGGCCGTCCCAAAGCGAGCCAAGATGATCCACGTCGCGAGGCCGAGCACCAGGGGCAGCTGCCGCCAGAGCGTCGAGGCGTGCGGTCGTTCGGAGAGCACCGATCGAATCGGCCCGCTCGCCAAGAAGAAAATGCCGAGGCCTAAGATTTGATGGGTTGGGCTGAGCAGCGCGTCAACGCCCTCCTCAATGCCCAAGATGCGGTGCCATGCCATGTCGCCGACGCCGCCGAGCACGAAGATGGGAACGCCTAAGAGCGCGAGGCGATACGGCCGCGGCAGCGAGTTGGTCCAGCTGTAGCCGGATTCGTGATACCGGATCAGGGCAACGACGATGACTCCGGCCAGGGCCAACATCCCCGAGTAAAAGACGGCGTGATAGGGGGTGAAGAAACTTTCGACCGGTACGTGCCCGTGCGCCCACGCATCCAGGAAGAATCCGCCCGAGATCCATACCCCGCAAATTGCAACGGCATAATCGAGCACGATATCCCGCGGTGCGGCGTGCTGCGCGACCATGGGGGTGCCGTTACGCAATAACGGCCATGGCGCCTTCCCGTGCAGGTGCGCGCAGCGCGCGGTTCGTACGACGTCCGGCGTGCCGCTTCGCAGCGCAGCGATGGTTCTTGCCGCCATGTTGGCGGCATGTGCATCGAGGCTTCCGCCGATTCCCTCGAACGTGGCAATCGGTTTACCTGTGCAGTTGCCGACGCCGCCGACGCAGCCCAACGGCGCGCCGCCGCGCATTCTCGCGATGCGCTTCTCGTCGCTCGACATCCGCCGCGGCGGGCGTTGGTCTGGGGCCTTCGTGACCGGCACGAACGTCGCGAGCGTCGAGGTCCGCACGAATCTGTTCTCCGTCAACGTTCCGCATCGCGCGCCCGGGCGCTTCGCGTTTGCCCTGGATGTCCTCGATACGCCGCCGATCTTCGTCCGCGCCTTCCGTCTGCGTGTAATCGCGCGCAACAGCGCGGGACAGACGTTCGAAGAAGATTTGCCGTTCCGGATCCGATGACGCGCGCACGCTTCGACGCCGACGGGCGCGTCTTGACCGTAACCCTCGACGGGCCGTCGCGCAAGAACGCGCTGAGCTTTGCGCTCTACGCCGAGTTGCGCGATCGCTTCGTCGGATTGAGAAACGAGAGCGGCGTAAAGGCCATCGTTCTGACCGGGGCCGGCGCCGATTTCTGCTCGGGCGGCGACGTGCACGAAATCATCGGGCCTCTCACGACGCGAACGCCGGAGCAGCTGCTCGAGTTCACGCAGATGACCGCCGATCTCGTCAAGGCGATGCGCACCTGTCCGCAGCCGATCGTCGCGGCGGTTGACGGCGCGTGCGCAGGCGCCGGTGCGATCTTGGCAATGGCGAGCGACATTCGGCTCGGCACGGAGCGCTCACGCATCGCGTTCCTCTTCGTGCGGGTGGGATTGGCCGGCAGTGACATGGGTGCATGCGCGATGCTGCCGCGAATCGTCGGCCTTGGCCGCGCTTCCGAGCTGCTCTACACCGGACGGACCATGCCCGGCACGCAAGCCTTCGAATGGGGTTTCTACAACGAGCTCTGTTCTAGCGACGAGTTACATCCGCGCGCGCTGCAATTGGCGCGCAGCATCGCCAATGGACCGACCGTCGCGCACGCGACCACAAAGCGCATGTTGTATGAGGAATGGGCGCTTCCGCTGGATCGGGCAATCGATGCGGAAGCGCGGGCACAGGCGCTCTGCATGGAAACCTCGGACTTCCGGCGCGCCTACGAAGCCTTCGTTGCGAAACAGACGCCGGAGTTCAAAGGGGAGTAGCGTTGGACGAGCGGCTCGCCTGGCCGTTCTTCGATGAGTCGCACCGCAGCTTCGCGACCGCGCTTGCACGGTGGCTCGGCGAGGTCAATGTCATCGAAGACGAAGCGCGTGCGCCCGACGCATGCCGAGGATGGGTTCGCGCGCTCGCCGCCGGCGGTTGGCTCGGCGCGTGCGTGCAGGGCCGTTTCGGCGGTGTGCGCGAGAACGTCGACGCGCGCACCCTGTGCCTCGCTCGGGAGTCGCTCGCCTATCGCTCGGCGTTGGCCGATTTCGCCTTCGCGATGCAAGGGTTGGGCAGCGGGCCGATATCGTTGTTCGGTTCGGCCGAACTGCGCGACGCGTACCTGGCGAAGGTGGTCGGTGGCGAAAGCATCGCAGCCTTTGCGCTCTCTGAGGCGGCCGCCGGGTCCGACGTGGCGGCGTTAGCGACGACCGCGCAGCGCGACGGTGACGAGTACGTTCTCAACGGCGAAAAGAGCTGGATCTCGAACGCCGGCATCGCCGATTTTTACGTCGTCTTTGCTCGCACCGGCGAAGACGGCACCCGCGGTTTGAGCGCCTTTGTCGTTGACGCCGGGCAGCGTGGGCTCTCCGTGGAGAAGACCGTCGAGACGATCTCGCCCCATCCCCTCGGAACGTTGAGGTTCGACAACGTGCGCATCGCGGCGGGGCGCCGAATCGGCCACGAGGGACAGGGATTTAAGATCGCGATGGCCACGCTCGACCTTTTTCGCAGCACGGTCGGAGCCGCGGCGATCGGATTCGCACGGCGCGCATTGCACGAGTCGCTCCGTCACTCGAAGCAACGCCGGCTCTTCGGCGCCACGCTCGCCGACCTGCAACTGACGCAGGCGGCGATTGCGGCGATGGCAACCGAGATCGACGCGGGCGCCCTCTTGGTCTATCGCGCCGCGTGGACAAAGGACACGCTGCGCGACCGCGTGACGCGCGAGGCCGCGATGGCAAAATGGTTTGCGACCGAAGCCGCCGGGCGCATCTGCGATCGCGCCGTTCAGATCTTCGGCGGGCGCGGAGTAACGAAGGGCGAGATCGTCGAGCGATTGTACCGTGACGTGCGCGCCTTGCGCATCTATGAAGGGGCGAGCGAGATCCAGCAACTGGTCATCGGCAAAGCGCTCCTGGGCGAGACCTGATGCGCCCTACCGGCCACGCCGACACGTTCGCGGAAGAACGCCTGCCCGCCGCCGGCGCGATGCCGGAGCTGCTGCTGCGGCAGCTGGGATATCCCCAATGGTTGAACGCGGCGACGGAGCTTCTCGACAGGCGCGCTCTCAGCGACGGCAACCGGCGATGCATCCTGACGCCCTCCGGCGACATCTGGACGTACGACCGGCTGTTCGACGCGTCGAATCGTATCGCGGCCGTACTCGTTGACGACCTAGGCCTCAAGGCGGGCAATCGCGTGCTGCTGCGCGCGCCGAACACGCCGATGCTTGCGGCCTGCTGGTTCGGCGTGTTGAAGGCGGGAGGTATCGCGGTCACGACCATGCCGCTCTATCGCGCCGCCGAGCTGCGCGTCATGATCGACAAGGCGCGAATCAGTCACGCGCTCTGCGACGCTCGTCTGCAGGAAGAGCTGGATAGTGCCCGTGCCGGAACACCGGACATCCGGACGATTCGTTTCCAGGAGCAGGAATCGTCGCCCGATTCGCTCGAGCGCCGCATGCGCGCAAAGAGCGGCCGGTTCGAGAACGTTCGAACCGCGGCGGAAGACGTGGCGCTCATCGCGTTTACCTCCGGAACGACGGGCACGCCGAAGGCGGCGATGCACTACCACCGCGACATCCTCGCGATCTGCGACACGTATTGCTCGCGGGTGCTTCAGCCGCGCGAAGACGACCTGTTCGCCGGCAGTCCTCCGCTGGGATTCACGTTCGGCCTGGGCGGGCTGTTGCTGTTTCCGGTGCACGCTGGTGCCGCAACGCTTTTGTTGGAGAAATCCGGTCCGGCCGAGTTGTTGGAGGCGGTCGCCAAGTTCCGCGTCACGACGATCTTTACGGCGCCGCTCGCCTATCGCGCGATGGCGGCGGCGTGGGCGAATTATGCGCTCGGCTCACTGCGCAGTTGCGTCTCCGCGGGCGAGACGCTGCCAAAGGCGATATGGGAGGAGTGGCTGTCCAAGACCGGCATCAAAATCCTCGACGGCATCGGCAGCACGGAGATGCTCCACATTTTCGTCGGTTCGCCCGCAGCGGACGCGCGCGCCGGCTCGACGGGCCGAGCGGTTCCCGGTTACATCGCGGAGATTCACGACGGAAACGGATATCCCGTCGAAAACGGCGTGATCGGTCGGCTTGCCGTGAAAGGGCCGACGGGCTGCAAATATCTCGACGATCCGCGCCAGGCGAGTTACGTGCAGAACGGTTGGAACTATCCGGGCGACGCGTATCGCATGGACGACGAGGGCTATTTTTGGTATGTCGCGCGGACGGACGACATGATCGTTTCGGCTGGGTACAACATTGCGGGACCCGAAGTCGAGCAGGCCTTGATCGCGCATGCGGACGTGAAAGAGGTGGCCGTCGTGGGAGAGCGCGATCGGCAACGTGAGACCAACTACGTGAAGGCCTTTGTCGTGCTCGTTGACGGCTGCCCGCCGACCCCGGAAAAAGCTGAGGAGCTACGCGACTTCTGCAAGTCGCGGATCGCGCCGTTCAAGGCACCGCGTGAGGTCGAGTTCATCTCGGCGCTTCCCCGCACCGAGTCGGGCAAACTGCAGCGCTACAAGCTTCGCGGCGCCGCTACTTCGAAGGAGGGCACAGCGATTTGAGCGCGAGCTCTGCCTCGGAGCGCGGCCGCTGCGAGGCGCTCCGCGTGTAGACGGCCGCGTAGACGTTCGTACCCGCGATCGTCATGACGGATTCGGCAAGGATCGGCTGCGTGCCGGCCGAGTACTCCATCGCCACGAATACGGCGTCGGTCGAATGGCAGAGCTCGACGGGAGAGCGGCGCAGCACCGTTGCGTGGCCCTTCGCGAGATGCGCGAGCATTGCACTGAACCCGTAGGAGAGCCCGCCGTGGCCGGCCGGGAGCGGAAACTTTAGCGCCACGAGGCGTTGCGAATATTCGGCCTGCGGCGCAATCCAGGCCCAAGCCGTCACTCCCACGGGGAACGAACGATCGGCAATCTCGGGCACCGCCGTCCAGCGGGCCGGCGCCTGCAGCGGCGGCGGAGGAACGTGTACGACCGGATCGGGCGGCGGACAGAGGCTTTCGGCGGCAGCTTCGCCCTCCGGAGAGGATTGCCCAAAGCTATAAGTCGCGACGTACAGGTGCAGCGCCGTTACGGCAAAGACATACGTTATGCCGCCGCCGCTCGACGCGGCGTACATTTGTTTCCAGCCGTCCTGCCCGCGACAGAGGCGCACGGTGCCCGCTTCACGCAGAGCGAACTGCGGGTTGCTCCTGTGCATCCCGTCGGCGATGCTCTGCGCGAAGCTTCGCAATTTGACGCCGAACACGTCGGCAACGTCAACCGCGATGGACTGATCCCCGTCGCCGGTCGCCCACGCTGCGAGTCGCCTCAAGTGGGGATCGCTGTCGTGAACGCTCCAGTTTTCGCTCCGCCAGGAGACCGGAACGGTCACCATTCCGTGCAACATCTGCGCGACGGGCCCGGGAGTGACCAGCGGCGTTGGGCTTTCCGTCGGCTCGACGCCGGCTTGCATCCACGACAACAGCAAAAGGGCCGAGAGGCTAAGAAGCATCGCG
Organism: Vulcanimicrobiota bacterium; assembly: GCA_019240755.1. Lineage (GTDB taxonomy): Bacteria > Vulcanimicrobiota > Vulcanimicrobiia > Vulcanimicrobiales > Vulcanimicrobiaceae > Cybelea. Next base: position 27,380 of record JAFAXS010000058.1, on the reverse strand, counting down.
TTGCGGCGGTTTCGCAGGCAAGACGGCCGTTGCCTCGATTTCGACCTTGGCGCCATCTTCCAGCAGATCGGCGACCTGTACGAGCGCCATCGCGGGATAGTGCTCGCCTACGATCTCGCGATACGCGGCGCCCAGTTCCTCGAGGGCTGCCCGGTATTCGTTCTTGTCGGTGATGTACCACGTGAGACGAAGGAGGTGCTCGGCCTCCCCGCCCGCGGCCCGCACGACGGTCATGACGTTGTTGAGTGCTTGACGAGCCTGGGCGACGAACTCGTCGGAAACCAGCTCGCTGCGCTCGTTCCAACCGATCTGGCCAGAGATGGCGAGATAGCGGCCTTCGGCGACGACTCCATTGGAGTAGCCGCTCGGGCGACGCCAGGCGCCGGGGTTGACGTACTCGCTCATTCGACCCTCCGCATCAATAGGGTGAGCGCGGCACTCACCAATAGGTTCGCCGCCAACGCATAGAGCGCGATGAATCCCGTCAGGGACCCGCCGAAGAAATGCAGGGTGAAGTTCGGCGTGAAGCTCGAGGCGTACGCCATCGCGCAACTCGAGGCCACCCCGCAGGCCCAGCCCGCGAGCAGCGCCGAGGGATGAAGCCAGTCGCTCCAGAGACCAAGAACAAACGCCGGGAAGACCTGCAGCATTAATGCTCCTCCCAAGAGCTGAAAGTCGATTGCGTACGGTACGGGAACGAAGAACACGAAGAGCAGCGCGAACGCGCAAATCACGAGGGTGAGCGCCTTGGCGACGGCGGTCTCGACGGGCGACCGTTGCGGAGAGAACTCGCGAAAGACGTTGCTGGCGAAGAGGTTCGCCGCACCGATGCACATGATGGCGGCGGGGACGAGCGCCCCGATCACAACGGCGGCGTCGGCCAGCCCCGCAAACCAGGATGGAAAGTATCGAACGAAGAGCAGTGGCACGACGCTGCTCGCGTCCTTGGCCGCGATCCCAGCGGAAACGGCGCAGTAGCCCAGCAGGGCGATCAGTCCGAGTAGCAGCGAGTAGATGGGCAGCAGCGCGGCGTTGCGGCGAATCACTTCGCGGCTGCGCGCCGCCAATACGCTCGTGATCGAGTGCGGGTAGAGAAAGAGGGAGAGCGCCGAGCCGAACGCCATCGTCGCGTAGGTGAAGTACTGCGGGCGCGCCAGGAAGATAGACCCGGGATGCGCTCTCGTGCCGAGCAATCGCTGTGACTCGCCAAAGACGTGCGCCCATCCACCGAGCCGCGCCGGAATGACCACGATAGCGGCGATCACCGTAATGTAGATGAGGGTGTCCTTGACGAGCGCGATCAGCGCAGGCGCGCGCAGGCCGCTAGTGTACGTGTAGGCCGCCAACAAGACGAAGGAGACCGTGAGTGCCGGCGCTGCGTGGCCGGCACTGAGCAGGCCGAAGCCCCCGAACACCGCGCGCATCCCTACGAGTTGCAACGCGATGTACGGCATCGCGGCCACGACGCCCGTAAAGGCGATGGCAAGCTCGAGACGGCGATTGCCGAAGCGTTCGCGCACGAAATCGGCGGCCGTGACGTAACCTCTTTGCCGCGCCACCGTCCAGAACTTTGCGAGCACCACCAACGCGATGGGATATGCGATCGTAGCATACGGCACCGCGAAGAATCCCAGCGCGCCGACGCCGTACACGAGAGCGGGGACGGCGATGAAGGTGTACGCCGTGTAGAGATCGCCGCCGAGCAGAAACCAGGAGAGCAGTGTTCCAAAGCTGCGCCCTCCCAACGCCCACTGCTCGAGATCGGCGAGGTCCGCTCCCTGCCAGCGAGCCGCGGCAAACCCCAAAATCGTGACGGCCGCTACTGCGATTGTAAGAACGACCGCCGCGCCAGACATGGTCACGCCATCGTTTTACTCGCATCAGTCCGCGGCCTGTTGCGCCCAATCCAGCGAAGGGCTCTTCGTACGTAGAGCAAAGAATGGCATTAGATTTTGCGGCCTCTCAAAAGCGAAAGGTGCTCTTAGTATGTCGATAACGCAACCTCCGAAGGATACTCCGTTCGGCCTCGAACCCAACGTCGCGGCGGGCCTCGCCTATCTGTTCTGCCTGCTGGGCGGCATCGTGATGCTCGTCGGAGGCGGGACGAACCGGTTCGTCAAGTGGGCGGCAGCGCAGTCGATCGTGATTTGGGCGCTGTACATCATACTTGGGTTTGTTTTGAGCTTCATCCACCTGTGGATACTCTATCCGATCCTTTGGATTCTCGCGCTGATCGTTTGGGTCTGGACCTTCGTTAGCGGATTCCAAGGCAAGGAAGTGCGGGTTCCAGGCGTCGAGGCGATTACCCAAAGCGTCTTCAAGTCCCAACTCGAGTAGAACGATGGCGGCCGCGCGCAGGCCGCTTCAGTTGCAGTAGCGGCCGCTCGAATCCGTAAGTCACGACTGCGGCCTGCGCGATCGTAACGGCGGTCGCTACGGCCATGAACTGCCGCTGCCACCACGGATCTCGGTGAGGATCTCCGGCATATTGCGGAACGTGGTGCCAGAGCAGCTCGCGGCCGAGCAGCTGATGGTACAAATAGAGATTGTACGAGATCGTCGCGAGAAAGCGGAGCGGTGGATTGTCGAGGATGGCCTGCCACGACCGCGGGCTCCTGAGTGCCCCCAGTGCGATCATGGCGAAGGAAAGTCCGAGCAGCGATCTGCCGTTGATTTGCCAAACGCTCTGCCACTGATCCCGCAGGCGCGTGCTGTAGAGATTCTCCAGAAGCGCGACGAGCAGGGCGGTTCCGGCGACCGCGCAGAGCGGCCCAAACCAGCGCGCGCGCTCGGCAGAGCCTGCGATGCGGCCCGGGTTCACGAAAAGCCACGCGCCGATCATTCCGAAGGCGAAGAGATCGAGGTAGCCGGGCAAGTTTTCTTCGTATTGCGCGAAGCCGGCCGCATAGCAGCACTGCGCTAAGTCGGCGCGCCATAGCCAAGCAATGGCGATCATCGTCCCGGCGGTCCACCACGGTTGTCGCCGCAGGCACGCCCAGATCAACGGGAAGCAACAGTAGAACTCAACCTCGACGGCGAGCGTCCACAGCACGCCCTCGATCGTACCAAACCGCGCGGGGAACCAGGTATGAACGAAGAGCACGTGCGTGACGATGTCCGGCAGCGTTGAGGCGCCGGGCTGTAGCTGCGCATACCCAACGCCGTACGCAAACGCGATGCAGAGCAGATAAGACGGAACGATCTTGATGAAGCGACGCCATGCGAAGTTTTGCCACGACGGCGTAGGGGCGCCCAACGCCTCGGCGCGCACGAACGGATGCGAAATGACGAAGCCGCTCAGGAAAAAGAAGAGCGAAACGCCGACAAAACCGGTCGCCGGGACGAAAGCCAGCCAGGCGGGCGTGCCCAGCCATGAGATCTCCCAGAGGTGGTACCACAGGACGAGCAGCACCGCGATGCCACGGAGGCCGTCGAGGACGCCGAGCCGCGACTCGCTCGCCGAGCCGACAGAGCTTGTCATCCTGAGCGGAGTCGAAGGATTGCACCAAGGGGTTGACACAAAACTGCGCTTTGTATTAGCATGGTGACACAATGCACGAACACACCGAATCGCTGACGCGGCTGCTCATGGCCGTAATCTTCGCCGGACTCGGCGTTGCCGCGTTGGCCCGGCCGCGCTGGTTCGCTGGCGTCGCGGGCTTTTTCACGTGCTCGCCCGGATTATCTGCGTCCGAGCGGGAGCGGCTAGACCGAGTCGTCGTGGCACGCGAGCGCGCGGAAGGCATATCGCGGGCGTACGGCCGTTATCTTGCCGTCGTGGCGTTTTTGTGTGCGCCGCTCGAGGCGATCTGGACGATTCCGTTCATCCTCCCGTATGCGCTGTTCTGTTTCGCCAGCGCGGTCGTGATGTTGCTGGCGTACTTGCAGTACCGGCGCGCCACGGAGCAGCGCGTAGCGCCGCTGGTCCCGCGCTCGCTATTCACGGCGCTTCCGCCCATCGTCGTTGGCGCAATGGGGTGCAGCCTCGTAGCATCCCTGGCGCTCGTCGCGGATTCGACGGCGCGACTCGGCGGATTGGCGGTCGCGACGTGTACGCTGGTACTGGGCATTATCGCGTGGCGAGTCGCCGTTGCGCCGGCCCTGTTGATCGGAGCTGATCCGCAGTGGGAATATGCCGTCGACGAGCGCGTGCGCATCGGCCGGGCCCGAACGATCGCGAACCTGGCGTGTACGCCGGCGTTTGTGCTGCTCGCAATGCTCGATCCCAGGTCGCCATCGCAATACGCTCACTTCGGGTCGGCCATCTTCTACCTCGCAGCCGTTGCGTTCTTCGTTACGTTGGTCGCGGCGATCGCGCCGCTGCGCCAGCGCATCCGTCCGGCGTGAACTCGTTCTATCTCGTCGTAGACGCGGGTCTTGAAATTCCGCCATATCAGCAGATTGTCGAGCAGATCCGAGCGGCAATCGAGCGCAAGGAGCTGCCGCCCGATTCGCCCCTACCGACCGTCCGGCAGTTGGCCGGTGACTTGGGCATCGCGCCTAACACGGTGGCGCGTGCGTACGCAGAACTGCAGTCGGGCGGCTACCTCATCGGAGACGGGCGACGCGGCACGCGAGTCGCGGCGGAGCTGCCGCTCGATCGGCGCACGCGGATCCGCAGGTTGCGCGATGCGACGGAAAAATTCGTCGATTCACAGCGCCACCGCGGCTTCACGCGAGAGGAGATCGGCGCCGCATTGGGCCGCGTGCTGGGGACGTACGATGCGGCCAATCCGGCAGGACGGTCGCTTCCTTTGGAGATTTGACGCCAAAAACGGCCCTTGGTATAGTTGAGGCCACCGGTCCCACCTGCGGGTGAGGCCGTTTTATGTGTGAGAGGAGCAGCGAGGCCAGGCTTTGCCGACCATAAATCAACTGGTGCGCCGCGGGCGCGAAAAAACGGAGCAGAAGGTCAAGACTCGAGCATTCCGGATGATCCTCACGGGGCCAAAGCCCGGCCATCCGGATCTGCCGACACGCACCTTTGAAGTCACCGGTAATCCGCAGCGGCGCGGCGTCTGCACCCAAGTGAAGACCGTGACCCCGAAGAAGCCGAACTCGGCGTTGCGTAAGGTCGCGCGCGTGCGACTGACCAACGGCGAAGAGGTGACGGCGTACATCCCCGGCATCGGCCATAACCTGCAGGAGCACTCCGTCGTCCTCGTCCGCGGCGGCCGAGTCAAGGATCTGCCGGGCGTGCGCTATCACATCATCCGCGGCACGCTCGACACCGCGGGCACTGCCAACCGAAAGCAAGGCCGCTCAAAATACGGCGCTAAACGAGAGAAGAAAAAGTAATGCCACGCAAAGGACCCGCACCGAAGCGCCAAATTTTGCCGGACCCACGCTTCAACTCAAAAGTCCTAGCCCGCTTTATCAATAAGGTGATGCTGCGCGGAAAGAAGTCGACCGCCGAGCACATCACCTACGGCGCGCTCGAAATCGTGGCCGAGAAGAGCGGAAAAGATCCGATGGAAATTTTCTCGACCGCGCTCTCGAACGCGATGCCGCTGGTCGAGGTGCGGCCGCGCCGAGTCGGCGGCGCCACCTACCAAGTTCCCATGGAGGTGCGTCCGGACCGCCGTCAGGCGATGGCGATGCGCTGGCTGATCGGTTTCGCGCGAGCGCGCGGCGGCCATTCCATGGAAGAGAAGCTGGCGGCCGAGCTGCTCGACGCGTCCAACAACACGGGCGCGACGATCAAAAAGCGCGAAGATACGCACAAAATGGCCGAAGCCAACAAAGCCTTCGCGCACTATCGATGGTAACGATCGCTCAAAAGTAACGCCATGGCTGTAAGGGAATATCCACTCGAGCGAACGAGGAATATCGGCATTGCCGCACACATCGATGCCGGCAAGACGACCTGTACCGAACGCATCCTATTCTTCACCGGACGCGTGCATAAGATGGGCGAGGTGCACGACGGCGCGGCGACGATGGACTGGATGGTGCAGGAGCAGGAACGCGGCATCACGATCACGTCGGCCGCGACCGCGACGACCTGGCGCGACACGCGAATCAACATCATCGATACGCCCGGCCACGTAGATTTCACCGTGGAAGTCGAACGGTCGCTGCGCGTGCTCGACGGCCTCGTCGCGCTCTTCGACTCCGTTGCCGCGGTGCAGCCGCAGTCCGAGACCGTATGGCGCCAAGCCAACAAGTACCGCGTTCCTCGGATCGTCTTCGTGAACAAGATGGATCGGGTCGGCGCCGATTTCTTCAACGTCGTGGAGAAGATCCGCGAACGTCTCGGCGCGCGTGCCGTGCCTATTCAGGTGCCGATCGGCGCCGAAGACAAGTTTAAGGGCGTCGTCGACCTGTTCACGATGAAAAAGATCGTCTACACCGACGATCTCGGCTCGACCATGGCGCTCGAGGACGTCGAAGACGGTGAGCTGCGCGACCTGGCGATGGAATGGCGCCAGCATCTGGTCGAGGCAATTGCCGAGCAGGACGACGCGTTGCTCGAGATGTTCTTCGAAGGTAAAGAGTTGCCGATCGAGCGCATGAAGGCGGCGCTACGCAAGGCGACGATCGAAGGGACCGTGCTACCGATGCTCTGCGGCTCCGCGTTCAAGAACAAGGGCGTTCAGCCGTTGCTCGATGCCGTGGTAGAATACATGCCGTCGCCGCTCGACGCGAAACCGATCGTCGGGCGCGATCCCAAGACGGGCCAGGAGATCGCGCGCAAGCCCGATGATAACGAGCCGTTCTGCGCGCTGGCGTTCAAGATCGCGACGGATCCCTACGGCAACCTGACATACTTTCGCGTGTACTCCGGCGTGCTGAACAAGGGCAGCTACGTGCTCAACTCGCGCACGGGCCGCAAGGAGCGCATCGGGCGCATCCTGCGCATGCATGCGAACCACCGCGAAGACATTGACGCTATAGGGGCCGGCGACATCGCCGCGGCCGTCGGCCTCTCCGACACCCGCACCGGGGACACGCTCTGCGACGAACGCGCGCCGATCGCGCTGGAATCGATTACCTTCCCGGAGCCGGTCATCCATCAGGCGATCGAACCGCGGAGCAAGGCGGATCAGGACAAGCTCGGCCTAGCGCTGACGCGACTCGCCCAGGAAGATCCGACCTTCCGCATGCGCACTGATGAGGAGACGCTGCAGACAATCATCGCCGGGATGGGCGAGCTGCACCTCGAGATCATTCTCGACCGGTTGCGCCGAGAGTTCAAAGTCGATGCCAACGTCGGTAAACCGCAGGTCGCCTACAAAGAAGCGATCACGAAGACGGTCGAAAAGGAAGGCCGTCACATCCGCCAGAGCGGCGGAAAAGGCCAGTATGGCGACATTTGGATTCGCGTCGAGCCGCAGGAGCCGGGAACCGGCTTCGTCTTCGAATGGAAGATCGTCGGCGGTGCGGTCCCCAAGGAATACGCAAAAGCCGTGCAAGAGGGCATCCGGGAGTCCGCACAGAGCGGCGTGCTCGCGGGCTTTCCCGTGATGGATTTTAAGGTTGCAGCATTTGACGGCTCGTACCACGAGGTCGACTCTTCGGAGATGGCGTTCAAGATCGCCGCGTCGCTGGCGTGGAAGGAAGCGAACCGCGCAGCGGGTCCGATTCTGCTCGAGCCGATCATGAAAGTCGAAGTAACGACGCCCAAGGAGTACATGGGCGCGATCAACGGCGACTTGAGCCGTCGTCGCGGCGCGATCCACGCGACGGAAGAAGCTCCGGGCGGCGCGCAGGTCATCACCGCACACGTTCCGCTCTCAGAGATGTTCGGCTACGCGACCGACATGCGCTCCGCGACGCAAGGCCGCGCGACGTACACGATGGAGTTCTCGCACTACGAAAAGGCGCCGAGGACCGTCGAGGAAGAGATCGTCGCGAAAGCCGTCGGCAAAAAACCCGTTCCCGCGTAACCCCGGCCGTTCACGCCTCGGTGCGAGTCGCTACGGCCTCATCGCGTAAACCGTGCCTTTCCCGTTCGTACCGCCGCCGCTCGTCGTGCCGAAGAGGACGCCATTGACGCTGGCTAACGTGCCGCTTGGGCTTACGCCGTCGTAGCCGCCTCCGAAACTGTAGAGCACGGTCTCTTTGCCGGCGAGCGTCATCCGAAAGATCGTCCCGGCATTCTTCGCGCCGCCCGCGCTCGTCACGCCGTAGATCGCTCCTTTGTAGTACACGAGTCCGCCCAGCGGCGGCATTGCCCCGTCGGCGCCGCGAAAGCTGTGAAGCACCTTGAGGACTCCGGCCTTGCCGACTGCGAAGACCGTTCCGAGATTCTTCGCGCCGCCGCTGGAGGTCGTTCCGTAAAAGATGCCGTTGACCAAGCACAGTCTGCTCAGCGGGCTGTTGCCGTCTTTGCCGGTGAAGATGTGAAGGACTTTTTCGGCACCAGAGAGCGTAACTTTGTAGACGGTGCCATCCTGCTTCGGTCCGCCTCCGTCGGTGGTGCCGTACAGCACCCCGTTCAGGTTGGTCACGCCGGCTACCGGCGTACCGGCGTCGTTGTAACGGCTGCCTTTGAAGGCGTAGAGCACCTTCTCGGATCCCGACGTGGTGATCTTGAAAACGGTACCGTCGCCGACGCCGTTCTGCTTCCCGCCGTCGTGCGTGGTCCCGTAAAACGTGCCCTTCACGTCGAGCAACGGGGCTTCGGGTGTGCACCCGTCGGCGTTGTTCTTGAAACTATGGAGAGTCTTTATCGCGCCGCCGAGCGTCATTCGAAAGACGGTGCCGCAGTTGGCGGATCCTCCGCCTACGGTCGTCGTGCCGTATAGAACGCCATTTGCATACTTCAGCGAGGCGAGCGGAGTGCCGCCGTCGTTCCCGCCCGTGAAACTATAGATCGCCTGTTCAGCTCCCTGCGGAGTAATTTTGAACACGACTCCGGGGCCCGTGCGCCGGTTGATGTCGTGCCGTAAAGCGTGCCCTTGACGCCGACGAGCCCCGCGTACGGCACAGCCCCGGCAGTTCCGCCGAACGAGAAGATCGACTTATATGCAGCACGCGCCGGCACGATGGGGCGCACCGCATCATAGCTCTCTCCCGGAACGGCCAACGGGCGAATCGCACTGGAACAAGCGGTGAGGATCAGGCAACTCAGAAATGCGAAACGGACGCGCATCGTTAGAACCTCCGACGGCTAGTACGTGGACCCGGCGTACCGCGGCGCCCGAGCGGGTTCCTGCACCTGAATTAATATGCCACCCGTTACCGTAAGACAGGGTGAAGCGTGCGGCAGTGAGTCAGTGACCTCCGAACACTTCTCAAAACTTATCTTCAGCTAAAGTGGAAGCGAACGTCGGTAAGCCGCAAGTCGCGTACAAAGAAGCGATCACCAAGACGGTCGAAAAAGAAGGGCGATTCGTGCGCCAGATCGGCCTGAAGGGTCAGTACGGCGACGTGTGGCTGCGCGTCGAGCCGCAAGCACCGGGCACCTGATTCGTCTTCGAGTGGAAGATCGTGGGCGGCGCGATTACGGCCGGCGCAGCACCGAAAACAGATCGTAGACCGCGAACGAAAATCCGGCGACCGCCGGATGCTCGATCGCCCGACTCTCGTCGAGGCGCGCTGCGCCCGAGGAGTCGTGGAGCTCCACGATTCGTCGCAGCGGGTCGACGACGATCACGAGCGCCGAACCCGCGCGCAAGTACGCGTCGATTTTGTCGTCAACGTCGGCGCGCCGATCGTCGGGCGAAAGGATCTCGACGGGGACGTCGGGAGCCAGCGGAGGTACCTCGAGGTCCTCGTCGCTCAGCGGGCGCAAACGCTCGTTGCTGACGTATGCGACGTCCGGTACCAGCGGCCGGCGCATTTCGCCGGGGGGTGCGATCCGGAAACGCCACTCCGTACCGACGTCTCCGCGCCCGGCCGCCCACGAACTGAGCTTGGTCGCCATGGCGACCTGAAGCTTGGAATGCGTGCGTTGCGGACTCACTTTTTGCAGCGGCCGGCCGCGAACCCATTCGGTCTCCGGTTTCGTTTCGGGCAGGACGATCTCGTGGTAAGGCATTGCTCCACGCAACTCTATCACGCCGGCCGAAGCGCGACCAAGCGGGCCGGGATTTACGCCGTTGACAGGGCGCGCCGAACCTTGGTACGATTCCGTGGCTGTGCGCCCTCTGGTGAGGGCGTTTTGCCGCCTAGCGGGGCAGAGCCGTCCAGAACGCCTGGCGCCGTGTACAGCACAACCACCTGAGGGAGTTTAATGGCAAAGCAAAAATTCGAGCGCAAGAAGCCGCACGTCAACATCGGCACGACGGGACACGTCGATCACGGCAAGACGACGCTCACGGCCGCGATCATGCACTGTCTGGCGACCGAAGGGTTGGCGCAGAAAGTCGGCGTCGATCAGATTGATAACGCGCCCGAAGAGAAAGAGCGCGGCATCACGATCGCGATCTCGCACCAAGAGTACGAGACGCCCAAGCGGCACTACGCGCACGTGGACTGTCCCGGCCATGCCGACTACATCAAGAACATGATCACCGGCGCGGCGCAGATGGACGGCGCCATCCTGGTGGTGGCGGCAAGCGACGGCCCGATGCCGCAGACCCGCGAGCACATCCTGTTGATGCGCCAGGTCGGCGTACCGCGAATCATCGTCTTCCTCAATAAGGTGGACATGGTGGACGATGAGGAACTGCTCGAGTTGGTCGAGATGGAGATCCGCGAACTCCTGAGTCAGTACGAGTTCCCAGGCGACGATACGCCGATCATCCGCGGCTCGGCGCTCAAGGCGCTCAACTCCAGCGGCAAGCGCGGCGACCCGGATGCCGATCCCATCTTTAAATTGATGGATACGGTCGACGACTACATCCCCGAGCCGCAGCGCGAGATCGACAAGCCCTTCCTGATGCCGGTCGAGGACGTCTTCACGATCACGGGGCGCGGCACGGTTGGAACCGGCCGCGTCGAGCGCGGCCAGGTCAAGGTCGGGGAAGAGGTCGAGATCGTCGGACTCAAAGAGGAGACGAAGAAGACCGTCGTCACCGGGATCGAGATGTTCCGCAAGCTGCTCGATTCGGGGATCGCCGGCGACAACATCGGCGTGCTGCTGCGCGGCGTGGATCGCAACGAGATCGAGCGCGGCCAGGTGCTGGCCAAGCCCGGCTCCGTGAAGCCGCACAAGAAGTTCAAGGCCGAGGTGTACGTCCTCTCTAAGGACGAGGGAGGACGGCACACGCCGTTCTTCGCGAACTATCGCCCGCAGTTTTACTTCCGGACCACCGACGTAACCGGAACGATTAAACTTCCCGACGGCGTCGAGATGGTGATGCCCGGCGACAACGTGCAGATGGACGTCGAGCTGATCACGCCGATCGCGTGTGAAGAGGGTCTGCGCTTCGCGATTCGCGAGGGCGGCCGCACCGTCGGCGCGGGCGTCGTCACCGCGGTCGCCGAGTAACGACGAACGACTCCGCTGATGGCCAAGCAAATGATTCGGATCCGGCTGAAGGCATACGATCACCGGATCCTCGACCAATCGGCGGAGCGAATCGTTGACACGGCCAAGCGCACGGGCGCGTTCGTCAGCGGTCCCGTGCCGTTGCCCACCGAGATTAACCGCTTCTGCGTGCAGCGATCGACCAACAACGACAAGAAGTCGCGCGAGCACTTTGAGATGCGCACGCACAAGCGGCTCATCGATATCTTGCAGGCGTCGCCCAAGACGATGGACGCGCTCATGCATCTCGACTTGCCCGCGGGAGTAGATATCGAGCTCAAGGCCTAACCTCCGGCTCAGAAGGAGGGGGCCATGGAAGTCAAACCCACTTACTTAGGAACGATGATCGGTCTCGCGACCGTGGCGTTCGGACTCATCGCCGCCGGCGCGTGGAACAAGTTTATCACCGATGTGATCGCGCTTTTTCTCAAACCGGGGAGCGGCGTGTGGGCGGAGCTGCTCTACGCCGTCATCATCACCATCATCGCGATCGTCGTCGTGCGATCGCTGGCCAATCTGGCCCAGAAAGAGGAGCAATTGCGTTCGCGCTTGCCGTTCGGTAAGAGGCCGGCCGAGTAGCGCCGCCGTTGCAGTTGAGGGGTCGTCGTGGCGCGCTAAGCGAACGACCGGCCATGCCCATCGATCTTCACGAAGTGCGCTCGCGCGCGTTCCACGGAACGAAACGGCGAATTTACCACCTATTGGACGAGATGGGTACGTCGGGCGACCAGATTTGGCCGTTCGCGTCGCAGCCCTTCATGCGCTCTCCGGGGCCGCTGACCCCGGGGCGCACCGAGGAATGGCATCTAGGGATGCACGCCGTCCTCGAAGAGGCGGTGCCGGAAGATCGCATCGTCTGGCGGTTTCGTAACGAAGGCCTCGACGGAACGCATGGATTCTTTCTTAGCACCCAAGGCAAAGAGACGTTGCTCGAGTACCGGGTCGACGCGGTGCTGTCGGACACGGACGGACGTCTGCTCTGGCGTCGCTTCGAGGATCAGTTCGAACGTTCGACCGAAGCGCTGTTCGACAAGCTCGCGCGCGTTCTCAAACGATAGGTGGACCTCGTCGGTTTAGCGGCGCAACTCTCCGATGAAGAGCGCCTAGTTCGCGATACGGTGCGCGCCTACGTGCAAGCGCGCGTCCTGCCTAGCATCGCGGAATGGTTCGAAGAAGGAGTGCTTCCTCGCGACCTTGGGGTCGAGCTCGGACGCTTGGGTTTGCTCGGAATGCATCTGTCGGGCTACGGATGCGGCGGCGCCAGCGCCGTCGCGTATGGATTGGCGTGCCTGGAGCTCGAAGCCGGCGATTCGGGAATCCGCAGTTTCGCCTCCGTTCAAGGCTCGCTCGCGATGTATGCGATCTACCGCTACGGCGATGACGCGCAGAAACGGCAGTGGCTGCCGCCGATGGCGCGAGGCGAGGTCATCGGATGCTTCGGCCTGACCGAACCCGATTTCGGCAGCAATCCCGCCGGCATGCGCACGCACGCCAAGCGTGACGGCGACGACTGGGTGCTCAACGGCACCAAGATGTGGATCACGAACGGCTCGATCGCGGATTGCGCGATCGTGTGGGCGCAGAGCGACTCGGGCATTCGCGGCTTCATCGTTCCCGCTAAGACGAGGGGCTTTACGGCGAAGGACATTCACCGCAAGCTGTCGCTGCGGGCCTCCGTAACGAGCGAGCTCGTGCTCGACGACTGCCGGGTTCCGGCGACGGCGCTGTTGGCGGCCTCAAACGGCCTGGCCGCGCCGCTCTCCTGTCTGAATGAAGCGCGCTATGGCATCGTTTGGGGCGCCATGGGCGCGGCCCGCGCGTGCTATGAGACGGCGCTGGAGTACGCGAAGACACGCGTCCAGTTCGGGCGACCGATCGCGGCGTATCAGCTAACGCAACAGAAACTAGTCAACATGCTGCTCGAGTTGAGCAAGGGGACGCTCCTTGCGCTGACTCTCGGACGCGCGAAAGATGCCGGAGGCGCGCAGCCGGTTGCGGTGAGCCTCGCGAAGCTCAACAACGTGCGGGAGGCGCTGCAGATCGCGCGGGAAGCGCGGACGATCCTCGGCGCAAACGGGGTGACGCTAGAATACCCCGTGATCCGTCACATGAATAACCTCGAGTCGGTGCTCACGTATGAAGGCACGTCGGAAATGCACACCCTGATCGTCGGTAAGGCGATTACGGGAATTGAGGCGTTCGCGTAAGGCTTGCGGCCAGGCCGCCTTGACGCGCAATCGGCGCCCCTGGTAAACTGCCAGGGTTGCCTGGCGCTGCACTAGCCGATACGCCTGGCACAGTGTGCTTACGGTTTTCCATTCGACGAGAGGGGCATGAAGAACATCCTGGGGCGTAAGGTCGGAATGACCAGCGTCTTCACGGCTGACGGCCGCGCGGTGCCGGTCACGGTGATCGCTGCCGGGCCATGTACCATTGTGGAACGCAAAACCGCCGAGCGGCATGGTTACGATGCGGTAGCTTTGGGCTTCGAGCCGATCAAACGCAGTCGCGTCACGAAGCCCCTCGGAGGACACTTCAAGAAGCTCGGCCTCGAGCCGCACCGCTTCGTGCGCGAATTCCGCACCGACATCGAAGGCGAAGTGGGGCAGAGCGTGACGGTCACAGGCTTTGAGCCGGGCGACCGGGTGGACGTCTGCGGCATCTCCAAGGGCCACGGCTTCGCGGGTGGCATCAAGCGGCATAACTTTAGCGGAGGCGGTGCGAGCCACGGCTCGATGATTCACCGGCAGCCCGCGTCGAACGGCGATACGAATGCCGGCCGCACAACGAAGGGCAGCCGCCGGCCCGGCCACTTCGGCGTCGATCGCACGACGTTGCAAAACCTAGAGGTCGTGCGCGCGGACGGCGAACGCAACCTGCTGCTCGTGCGCGGCGCGGTCCCGGGCGCTCGCAATACGCTATTGACGGTTCAGCGCAGCGTTAAGGGGCGGCGAAGCAGCTAATGGCAAACGTCGTCGACGCCACCGGCAAAGTAATCGGCTCTGCGCCGGCGCTCGGATTTCCCGAGAGCGACGCCGCTCGGCTCGACGTGATCTTTCGCGCCGTTCATCGCGAGTTTGCTAACGCGCGTGCCGGAACGGCGGCGACGAAAAAGCGCGACGAAGTTGCCGGCGGTGGCCGCAAGCCCTGGCGCCAAAAAGGCACCGGGCGCGCGCGGCAAGGCTCGATCCGCTCGCCGCAGTGGCGGCACGGCGGGGTCGTCTTCGGCCCGCAGCCCCGAAGCTTCGTCGAACGGCTCAATAAGAAGGAGCGACGACAAGCCTTCCTCGCGGCGCTGGCCGACCGCTTCAACAACGATGCCGTGACCGTTCTCGATGCCAAGGATTTTTCGCTGACCAAGACGCGCGAAATGGCGGCGCTGTTATTCGGCAGCGCCAAGGCGTCGCGGGAAGCGCCTTCGACGCTGATCGTGTACCGACGCGGCGAGTCGCAGGCATCGGACATCGGGCGCCTTGCCAGGAACTTGCGGCGCGCGGCCGTTACCGACGACGGCGCGCTCGACGTGAAAGACCTACTCCGCTTCGAGCGCCTGTTCTTCACCCTCGACGCCTTCAACGAAGTGCGCCGCCGCTTCGAACTCGATAAGGAGCCGAGCAATGGACGCCCGTGACGTAATCGTTGCGCCGCGCATCACCGAGAAAGCGATGGCGGATGCCCTCGGGCACCAGTATACCTTCGTCGTTCATCCACGAGCGACGAAGACGCAGATCCGGCACGCGATCGAAGAGATTTTCAAGGTGAACGTCCTGCACGTCAATACGGTCAACGTTCGCGGCAAGGCCCGAAACTTTGCGCGGCGCGGGCTTCGCACGACCGGCAAGCAGAGCGACTATAAGAAGGCCATCGTCACGCTCAAGGCCGGTCAGAAGATCGAGCTCGGCGGAGTGAACTACTTTGAACAATAGAAATACTGCGAGGCAGAAGTGCCGGTAAAAAAGTATAGGCCGACATCTCCCGGCAAGCGGTTTCTGACCACGCTCGATTTTTCCGATTTGAGCGACGTTCGCCCGGAGCGCTCGCTGGTCGAAGTGCGCAAGAAGCATTCGGGCCGCAACAACAACGGCCGCATCACGGTTCGCCACCGCGGGGGCGGTACGCGGCGGCTCTATCGGATCATCGACTTCAAGCGCACCAAAGACGGGGTTCCCGCAAAGGTAGCGACGATCGAGTACGATCCTAATCGCTCCTGTAGGATCGCTCTTTTAAACTACCGCGACGGCGAGAAGCGCTACATCCTCGCGCCGTTGGGGTTGCGAACCGGCGACGTTTTGGAATCCGGGCCATCCGCCGACATCAAGATCGGCAATGCGCTCCCGATTAAGAACATTCCGGTCGGAACCGTCATCCACAATATCGAGCTGCGCCCTGGAGAGGGCGCGAAGCTCGTGCGGTCCGCCGGCGTCGCCGCGCAGCTCATGGCCAAAGAAGAGGCGTACTCGCAGGTGCGCATGCCGTCCGGCGAAGTACGCAGGGTTCACGTCGAGTGTCGCGCCACGATCGGCCAGCTTGGGAACGTGGAGCACGAGAATCAGATCATCGGCAAGGCCGGCCGCACGCGTCACTTGGGCAAACGCCCGAGCGTGCGCGGCATCGCAATGAATCCGGTCGACCACCCGCACGGAGGAGGCGAGGCGCGGTCCACGTCGGGCCGTCCCCCGACGACGCCGTGGGGCCAGATGACGATGGGCAAAAAGACGCGTCGCAATAAGCGAACGAACAAGATGATCGTGCGGCGCCGAGGTTCGAAATAGATGGCGCGTTCGCTGAAAAAAGGGCCGTACGCGGCGCCGCATTTGGTAGAGAAGATCGAGCGACTCAACGAGACCCGCGAGCGCCGCGTCATCAAGACCTGGAGCCGCGCGTCCACGGTGTTGCCCTCGATGGTGGGCCACACCATTGGCGTGCATAACGGCAAGACGCACATACCGGTCTACGTCACCGAGAACATGGTCGGACACAAGCTCGGAGAGTTTGCGCCGACGCGCCACTTTCGCGGTCACGGCGGCGAGAAGGCAACGGTGAAGACGTGAACGCACGGCACCCGTACGCCGTCGCGCACCTGCGCTTCGTTCGGACCGCTCCGCGCAAGCTGCGCCGCGTCGCCGACGCGATCCGCGGCAAGAGGGTCGCGGAGGCCCTGGCGCTCCTGCAGTTGACGCCGGTCTTCGCGGCCGAGCCGATCGAGAAGCTGGTGCGCAGCGCCGTCGCAAACGCGGCCAACAATCACGACATGAACTCCGACGAGCTCTACATCGCGCGCATCACCGTGGACGGCGGTCCCGGTGGACGGTTTACGAAGCGGCTGGATCCCCGAGCGCAAGGGCGCGCCGCGTTCAAGCGCAAGCGGCTCTCGCACGTCACGGTGATGTTGGGCGAAACGCCGCCGGCGAAACCCCGCAAGCGGCACCCCGGCGCATCGGTGCAGGCGGCAAAGGTGTCGCGGCGAGCGGCCGCCGCTGCCAGCGCGTCGCCAAAGAAGCCTCGCAGACCCCGCAAGCGGCGTGAAGCCGCCGCAAAGGAAGCACAGGAAGCATAGATGGGCCAAAAAATTCACCCGGTCGGCATGCGGCTCGGAATCACCCGCACTTGGGACAGCCGGTGGTTCGAGAAGAAGCATTACGTCGATTGGCTCCACGAAGACGTCGCGATTCGCAAATCGTTCAATCGATGGATGCGCTCGGCTGCGATCAGCAAGATCGAGATCGAGCGTCGCGCGAATCAAGCCCGCGTCATCGTCAATACCGCGAAGCCCGGCATCATCATCGGCAAGCGCGGCGTCGGCATCGACGAGATCCGCAAGAATCTAGAGCAGCTCACCGGCAAGGGCGTGGCCGTCAATGTGATGGAGATTTCGCATCCGGAGCTTGACGCGAGACTCGTCGCGCAAAACATCGTGGATCAGCTCGAAAAGCGAATAGCGTTTCGCCGCGCGATGAAGCAGGGGATCATGCGGACGATGCGCGCGGGAGCCCGCGGCATCAAGGTGCAGGTTTCGGGTCGCCTGGGCGGCTCCGAGATCGCGCGGACCGAGCACAACGCCGACGGCAAGGTGCCGCTGCACACGCTGCGCGCCGACATTGACTACGCGCAGGTGGAGGCGTTCACGACCTTCGGCCGCATCGGCGTAAAAGTTTGGATCTATCGAGGCGAAGTTCTCCCCGATCAAGCGCGCGGCGACGGCGCCCTGCGTGAGCGGGGGGAGCGGGGGCGCGACCGCGGACCGCGCGGCGGCGGACGGATGCGCGCGCGAGAAGCGCGCCCAGCGTCGCAAGCGCGCGGCACGGTTCCCGCGACCGAGTCCTCGCCTGAGATTATCCCGGCGCAGGTGGCGCCGTAAGATGCTGACTCCAAAACGCGTCAAGTGGCGGAAAGTGCAACGCGGGCGCATGAGGGGATCGGCCGTGCGCGGCAACGCGCTGAGCTTCGGGGACTTCGGCCTGCAAGCGATGGAGCCGTGCTGGATGACCAACCGGCAAATCGAAGCTGCACGTATCGCGCTGACCCGGCACATCAAGCGCGGCGGAAAGGTCTGGATAAAAGTCTTTCCCGACAAACCGGCGACCAAGAAGCCGGCAGAAGTGCGAATGGGCTCCGGCAAAGGGAACCCCGAGCTCTGGGTTGCGGTCGTGCGCCCGGGGCGCGTGCTCTTCGAGCTTTCCGGCGTGGCGCCGGCCGTGGCGCGCGAAGCGCTCCAACGCGCTGCCGCAAAACTGCCGATCGGCACGAAAATCGTCGCGCGAGAAGAAGGTTTGACATGAAGCACAAGGATCTCGAGTCGCTGCGTGACCTTTCGGTGCGCGAGTTGCAACAAAAGGCGCGCGAGACGAAGGCCGAGTTATTCAATTTGCGCTTCGCGTTGCGCACCGGGCATCTGACCGACTTCAGCAAGATTCGTGCGATGCGACGGACGTACGCGCAGATTCAAACGGTAATTTGCGAGAAGCGTCTCGCCGGAGGCGAGCATGGAGCAGCCTAACGTGGAAGCACGCAGGGCAGCCCGCACGTCGCGCCGAGTGAAGCAAGGCCGCGTCGCCTCGAGCAAGATGGACAAGACGATCGTCGTCGTCGCCGAAACGCGCGTGCCGCATCCCTCGTACGGCAAGATCGTCCGCAAGTCGGCGCGCTTCAAGGCGCACGACGAGCACAACGAAGCCAACGTCGGCGACGTCGTTCGCATTATGGAATGCCGTCCGCTCTCTCGGGAGAAGCGCTGGCGCCTGGTCGAGATCGTGCAGCGCGCGCAATGATCGCCCAAGAGACGCGGCTCAAGGTTGCCGACAACAGCGGTGCCCGCGAGCTGCTCGTGATTCACGTCAGCGGCGGGGGCCGGCACGTGTACGCGCACGTCGGCGACATCGTGGTCGGGACCGTGAAGAGCGCGATCCCGGGCGCGGCCGTCAAGAAGGGCCAGGTCGTCAAGGCCGTAGTGGTTCGAACGAGCGCACCGATTCGCCGGGGCGACGGCTCGGTGGTGCGCTGCGACGACAATGCATGCGTCATCATCAAAGGCGAAAAGGATAATCTTGATCCGCGCGGCACGCGCGTGTTCGGACCGGTGATGCGCGAGCTGCGCGAGCGTGGCTTCTTAAAGATCGCCTCGCTGGCGCCTGAGGTGTTGTAGGATTCATGAAAGCAACGATCATCAAAGGCGACACCGTGATGATTCGGCGCGGCAAGGAGCGCGGGAAGCGCGGCACCGTCAAGGCGGTGCAAGCGGCCGCCAGAACCGCGACGGTCGAAGGTGCCAACGTGGTGAAGCGCCACACGAAGCAAGGCAGCAAGTCGGGCAACATGGGCGGGGCCATGCAGACCGGCGGCATCATCGAAAAGGAGTCACCGCTGCCGCTGTCCGCGCTGCAATACGTCTGCGAAAAGTGCAAGCTGCCGACGCGCCTACGTCACGGCCGAACCGCCGACGGTGGTGTGCACCGCATCTGCGCGCGGTGCGGCGAACCGGCGCGCGACTCGGCGAAAGGAGCGTAATGGCGCAGCGTTTGCGTGAGATGTACGAGCGGCAGATTCGACCGGCATTGCAGGAGCGATTCGGCTACAAGAACGTCAACCAGATCCCGAAGTTGGAAAAGGTCGTCGTAAACATGAGCGTGGGCGAGGCGATTGCCAACCCCAAAGCGCTCGACGCGGCGGTCAGCGAGCTGGCGGCGATCTCGGGGCAGCGGCCGATCGTGACCAAGGCAAAGAAATCGATCGCGGCGTTCAAGCTGCGCGAGGGCACGAACATCGGCGCCAAGGTGACCCTGCGCGGCGACCGGATGTACGTCTTCGTTGATAAGCTCTTCAACGTCGTGCTTCCCCGCATTCGGGACTTTCGTGGGTTGCCGGCGCGGTCGTTCGACGGACGGGGGAACTACAATCTGGGGCTGCGCGAACAGCTGGTCTTTCCCGAGATCAACTTCGATAAGGTGGATAAGACACGCGGCATGGACGTGACGATCGTTACGAGCGCCAAGACCGACGAGGAGGCTTCGGAGTTTTTGACCGCGATGGGCTTGCCGCTGCAAAAGGCGACGGCCGCGCCGGCACGGAGACCACGGTAAGAGATGGCAAAGACCAGTCTGATCATGAAATCGCAGCGCGCGCCGAAATTTGCAGTGCGGCGCCATAACCGGTGTCGCGTCTGCGGCCGCCCACGCGGTTATCTCCGGAAATTCGCGATGTGCCGGATTTGCTTCCGCGAAAACGCGCACTTGGGCGTGGTCCCCGGCGTGACGAAGGCGTCTTGGTGAGGAGGACGAGATGTCGCTAACCGATCCGATCGCCGATATGCTGACGCGAATTCGAAACGCCAATACCGCAAACCACACGACGGTAGACGTTCCGGCTTCTCGCACGAAGCGCGCTATCGCCCAGATTCTGCAAGAGGAAGGCTTCATCGAGAGCTTCGAGCGGCTCACCGAGGGACCGCAGGGCACGCTGCGCATTCGTTTGCGCTACGGCCCGGAGAAGGAGAAGATCATTACGGGGCTGCGGCGCATCTCGCGTCCCGGCTTGCGGGTCTACACTCGCAAGACCGAGATTCCGCGAGTGCTCGGCGGGCTCGGCCTCGTGATCATGTCGACCCCGCAAGGCATCATGTCCGGCAAAGTCGCGAAGAAGCGAGGCGTCGGCGGAGAGGTCCTTGCGTACGTTTGGTGATGGATTATGTCGAGAATAGGTAAGCTGCCGGTTACGCTTCCGTCAGGGGTGAACGTGCAGATTGATGACGGAGAAGTGACCGTTAAGGGGCCAAAGGGCGAGCTGCGCCAGCGCGTCTTGCGCAACCTGGTTGACGTGGGGCTGAACGACGGCAAGATCGTGGTTGTACGCAAGGGCGATGCAAAAGAGCATCGCAGCGTCCACGGGCTCACCCGCACGCTGATCGCCAATATGGTCGAAGGCGTGAGCAAAGGCTTCCGAAAGAGCCTCGAGATCAGCGGCGTCGGCTATCGCGTGGCGAAGTCGGGAGAACGGCTCAACTTGAGTCTCGGCTTTTCACACCCGGTGCCCTTCGAGCCGCCGAAGGGCGTGGCGCTTTCGGTCGAGGGTCAAAACAAGATTCACGTGGACGGCATCGATAAGCAACTCGTCGGTCAGGTCGCGGCGGACATCCGCCGCTTGCGCAAGCCGGAACCATATAAAGGAAAAGGTATCCGCTACGAGGGCGAGCGCGTGCGGAAGAAACTCGGCAAAGCCGGCAAGGCAGGCAAGAAGTGATCGCTAAGGCTCAAGCACGTCGCTCGCGCCACGAACGGCTGCGAAAGCGTGTCAGCGGGACGGCACAGCGACCGCGGCTCTGCGTCCGGCGCTCGCTGCACCACATCTATGCGATGCTCGTGGATGACGTGCGGGGACATACGCTCGCGGCGGCCTCGACGCGAGAAGGCAGCGTCGCCTCGAGCCTTCAGTCGAAAAGCGGCACGGACGCTGCAAAGGCGGTCGGCGCGACCATCGGCGCTAAGGCGAAGGCCGCCGGCATCTCGCAAGTCGTGTTCGACCGAGGCGGTTACAAGTATCACGGCAGGGTGCGCGCGCTGGCGGATGCCGCGCGCGAAGCAGGATTGGAGTTCTGATGCAATATCGTGCCCCGCGCGACCGCGACGGGAGTGGTCTCGAGGAGACGGTCGTGCGCGTAAATCGCGTCGCCAAAGTCGTGAAGGGCGGAAAGCGCTTCAGTTTTAGCGCGCTCGTCGTGGTGGGCGATCGGAAGGGCAAGGTCGGTTATGCGATCGGCAAGGCGGGCGAGGTTCCGGAGGCGATTCGCAAAGCCGTCGAACAGGCGCGAAAGAATCTCGTGACGGTTGCGATGGTGGAGCGGACGATTCCGCACGAAGTTCGCCATAACGTCGGCGCGGCCACAGTCCTGCTCAAACCCGCGGCGCCCGGAACCGGGGTCATCGCCGGAGGTTCGATGCGCGCGGTTCTCGAGCTCGCCGGCATCCACGACATTCTCACGAAATCGCTCGGAAGCAACAATCCGATCAACGTGGTGATGGCCACAGTCTCGGCGCTGCGTTCGCTGCGCACGGCCGAGCAGGTCGCTGCGATGCGCGGGAAAACCGTTCGCGAGATCTACTCCTCCGTGGACGTCGCTCAGGATGACGCCGCGGCGGTAACGGCATAAGTATGGCGGAGAAGCAATCGTTGAAGTTGGGCGACCTCAAACCGTCGCCGGGCAGCCGGCCGAAGCGCCAGCGCATCGGCCGCGGGCACGGCTCGGGCATGGTGAAAACCGGCGGCGAGGGTGGCAAAGGTCAGACGGTGCGCTCCGGCGGCGGGAAAGGGCCGGCTTTTGAAGGCGGTCAGACCGCATGGGCGCGGCGACTTCCTCATCGCCGGGGATATTCACAGAAGGCACGCGACCGCGGTCACTTCGGCACCGCAGTCGCCGTCGTGAGCTTGCGCCGCCTCGGGAACTGGGACCCCTCGGTTGAGATCTCTCCGGAGACACTGCGCGAGCGCGGAATGTTCAAGGGCGAGGTCGATGCGGTCAAGATCCTGGGAGCCGGCGCCGAGGTGTCGTTGCCAAGTGGCCTTCGCTTCCGCGACGTGCTCTTCTCGCAGTCGGCGCGTGAAGCGCTCAGTTCCGCGGGCGCGTCCTTCGACGAAGTTCACGCTGAGCGTAGTCGAAGCGCTGCGGATGACAAGTCGTAGGTGTTCGATAACCTTCGCGCGGCAGTCTTAGTACCGGAGATCCGGCAGCGGATACTTTTCGTCTTTTTCGCTTTCGCGTGGTTTGTCTTCATGATCCACGTGCAGCTGCCCAACGTGAACCAAGAGGCCTGGCAGCGCGTGCTGCAGAGCGGGGCATTCTACAACCTGCTCGGCTTTCTCTCGGGCGGCGCCCTGCAGAAGCTCTCCATTATCGCGATGGGAATCACGCCCTACATCAACGCGTCCATCATCATGCAGTTGATGACGGTCGTGCTGCCTCAGCTCGAGGAGATGGCCAAGAAAGGCGGCGAGGAAGGGCGCAAAAAGATCAGCCAGTACACGCGCTGGCTGACGATCGTGCTCGGGACCATTCAGGCCACCTTCATGGGCATCTCGATGGAGCGCTCCGGCGTGTTCTACGACACCTCAACGTGGTACTTGCTCTACGCGATTATCGCGATGGTCGGCGGCACGCTCTTCCTCATGTGGCTGGGCGAACAAATCAGCGACAAGGGGATCGGTAACGGCGTATCACTGATAATTTTCATCGGCATCGTGCTGCGCTACCCGCAATACGTTAGACAGACGTACACGTCGGCGAGCCAAGGGGCGGAGTCGCTGCTGAATCTCATCTTGTACATCGTGATCGCGATCTTCATCATCGTCTCGATCGTGTTCTTGTACCAGGGGCAGCGACGCGTGCCGGTCCAGCAAGCGCGCCGCGTCGTCGGCCGGAAGATGTTCGCCGGACGCTCGACGTATATTCCGCTGCGTCTCAACAACGCGGGCGTGATCTCGATCATCTTTGCGATCTCGATCCTGTTACTGCCGCAGCAGGCGCTCTCGTGGTTCAGCCACGGCGGCGCCGCGCCGACGTTCGCCCACCTCTTTGGTCCCTTCGAGATTCCGACGAATCCGGCCGCGGTAGCAAACGTCGTGAACGTTTATTTCTCCCCGAACGGTGTCCTGTACAACATCGTTTATTTCTTGCTCGTCGTCGTCTTCACGTTTTTCTATAGCTCGGTCGTGCTCAACACGCGCGACGTGGCGGACAATCTCAAGAAGACCGGGGCTTTCGTGCCGGGGATCCGGCCGGGCCAGCCCACCGTGGATTACCTGAACAAGATCTTGATGCGGATCACGACCGCGGCCGCGATTTATCTCGGCGTGCTCGCCGTCTTGCCTGGAGCCTTACAGAAGGGGCTCTCTGTGACGACGTTCTATCTGGGTTCGACCTCGCTGCTGATCGTGGTCGGCGTCGCGCTCGATACGATCACCCAAATCGAAGCGCGCCTGGCAATGCGCGACTATCGCGGCTTCATCAAGCGATAGGCGAGCTTCGACGAGCACGCTCATGCGACTGGTCTTTCTTGGGCCTCCCGGTGCCGGTAAGGGGACCCAGGCGCGCCTGCTCGAGGAGCGCTTCGGCGCCACGCAAATTTCGACCGGTGACATTCTGCGCGTTCAGTCCGAGCAGACCGCGCTCGGTCGTGAGGCGCACGAGTACATGAAGCGCGGCGAACTCGTTCCCGACGCGCTCGTGATCGCCATGATCGAAGCCGAGCTGGAGCGGACGCCCTCCGGGTGGGTGATGGACGGCTTTCCGCGGACCGTCGCGCAGGCGGAGGCACTCGACGAGATGCTGACGCGCCGCGGCATCCCCCTCAACGCCGTCGTGCTGTTCGGCGCCAATCGGCAGACGCTGATCGCGAGGCTTTCCGCGCGCTGGACGAACCCCCGTAATGGTCGAACGTACAACGCGCTGACGAATCCGCCCAAGGTGGCCGGCATTGACGACGACGACGGCGGCGAGTTGATCCAGCGCGACGACGACCGAGCCGAAACGGTCGCCAAAAGGCTGGACGTATACGACACGCAGACGAAGCCGTTGATACAGTATTATCGTCGCCGCGGCAAGCTCGTCGAGGTGGACGCGATGGAAAGCATGCAGAGCGTGGCGCAGCAAATCGTGACCGCGATCCGAGCGGAGATGCCGGCGTGGTAATGCTGAAATCGGCGCGCGAAATCGAGGCGATGCGCCGCAGCGGAAGAGTCACGGCGGCCGTGCTGACGCACCTGATGCAATCCGTGCGCCCGGGCCGGACGACCGGCGAGCTGGACCGCTTGGCCGAGCAGGGAATTCTCGCCGCCGGCGGCGTGCCGACGTTCAAGGGGTACAATGGGTTCCCCGGTTCGATCTGCTCGAGCGTCAATAATGAAGTCGTCCATGGAATACCGGGTTCGCGTGCCCTCCGCGAAGGCGACCTGCTTTCGATCGACATCGGAACGACCTTGGACGGGTACGTCAGCGACAGTGCCGTGACCGTGCCTGTCGGCAAGATCTCGCGCAACGCGCAGCGCCTGCTTGACGTCACGCATGAATGCCTCGCCATCGGGATCGCCCAAATGCAGCGCGGCAAGCGCCTGGGCGACATCGGCGCGGCCGTGCAACGGCATGCGGAGTCGCACGGTTACGGCGTGGTGCGGGAACTCGTCGGGCACGGCGTCGGCCGTGCGATGCACGAGGAGCCGCAGGTCCCCAACTACGGCGACGCGGGGACGGGGATCGAGCTGCGGACAGGGCTGGTGCTGGCCGTCGAGCCAATGATCACCGAGGGCTCTCGCAGAGTCCGCATGCGCAGGGACGGCTGGACAGTCGTCACGGCAGATGGTAAACTCGCAGCGCACTTCGAGCACACCATCGCCGTCACGGAGAATGGACCGCAGATCTTAACCTTGCGCGACTACGCGGAACATCCCGAGATCGAGCGTTACCGCCACGCGAACGAGGTTATGGCATGATCGGAGCGCGCGCCAAGGGCAGCGATGGCTCGTAAGCGCCGCGGCCGCATGCCGAGAAACAAGGCATCGGCCGAGAAAGCCGCCAAGACCGCGACTCCCAAAGAGGAAGCGATCGAAGTGGAGGGCACGATCGTCGAGCCGTTGCCCAACGCGATGTTTCGCGTGGAGCTGGCAAACGGACATCGCGTGCTGGCCCACGTCTCCGGAAAAATTCGAATGAACTTCATCCGAATTCTGCCGGGGGACCGAGTTCTGGTGGAGCTGTCGCCGTACGACCTGACCCACGGCCGCATCACCTATAGGTACAAATAATAGTCGAGCTAGACGAGAAGAATTATGAAAGTACGACCTTCAGTAAAACGAATTTGTGAGAAGTGTAAGATCATTCGCCGCCACGGCAAGGTGCGCGTGATTTGCGACGTCAACCCCAAGCACAAACAGGTGCAGGGTTAATGGCTCGTATTGCCGGCATCGATCTTCCGCGCGAGAAGCGAATCGAGGTCGCGCTGACCTATATCTACGGAATAGGTCCGTCGACGTCGCGGAAAATTCTTGCAGCCGCACACGTCAATCCCGACGTGCGCGTCAAGGCAATGAGCGAAGAAGATGAGAAGCGGCTGCGCGACACCATCGACTCACTGTCGCTGCGAGTCGAGGGAGATCTCCGCCGCGAGGTCCAGGGCAACATTAAGCGTCTCATGGACATCGGCTGTTACCGCGGGATGCGCCATCGGCGCGGCCTTCCTGTGCGCGGTCAGCGCACGAAGACGAACGCCCGAACGCGCAAGGGTCCGAAGCGCACCGTCGCGGGCAAGAAAAAAGCTATAGCCAAGAAGTAGCCCTGAAGGCTGTCATTACTGCGGGAGGCCGCATCGACGGTGAGTTTGCGCGCATCGCAGGCACCACGGTCAAGGCTCTTGCGCCGGTACGCGGCGCGACCATGCTGCAGCGCATGATCGCGGCCCTTCGTGCGGCCGGCGCCAGCAGAATTGCCGTTATCGGAGGAGAGGAAGTTGCTCGGGCCTGTTCGCCGATCGTCGAAACGGTCATCGAAGAGAGCGTCTCGGGCAGCGAAAACCTTTTAAAGGCGTTGCACGCGTGGCCGTGCGAGGGCGAGAGGCTCGTCTACGCGACGAGCGATCTCCCTTACGTCACCGCAGCGGCGATCGAAGACGTTCTTACGCGCGTCCCCGCGGACTCGCTCGCCCTTCCGTTGACGGAGTGGAACGACTTCGACCTCCGTTTCCCCGGTGCGCCTCCCTTCGGCGTGACGCTCGCCGGCGAACGCGTCGTCAACGGCGGTGTCTTCACGGTTCCCGACGCGAGCGTGCCAAGACTTGCGTCGCTGGCAACGCGATTTTTCAAAGCGCGCAAAGCGCCCTGGCGAATGGCGGGCTTGGTGAGCCCCTGGATCTTGTTGCGCTTTCTCTTCCGGCGCCTGCGCATCGCCGAACTTGAAACGCTGGCCACGCGCGCGCTCGGCACTCCGGCACGCGCCTTGCGCCGCGCGCCGGCGGATCTAGCCTACGATGTGGATACGGTCGAAGAGTATCGGTATGCCTGCGCGCGCGGCTAACGCGCTGCGCCTCGCGCTGTTTTGGCTGGGCATTCAGGCCGTTTGGGGGGCGCTGCTCGGAATTTCGCTGCAATCGCGCAGCTTGGAGCTCGCCGGCGGCAATGCGCTCGTCGCGTATGGCCGATTGGCGACGGCGGGGGCGTTAGTTGCAGCGATCACGCAGGTCATCGTCGGCTTTTGGTCCGACTCGCGCCGGCGAGCCGGCAGCCGTCGAATCGAGTTCTATGTTGCGGGCGCGGTCGTTGGATGCGCCGGGCTTGCGCTCTTCTATAGCGCGCGGACACTCGTCGGTTTAACGGTCGCGCTGCTCCTTTTACAGGCGGCGTTGAACGTCGCTATCGGACCGTATCAGGCAATCATTCCGGATTTCATCGAGCCGGCGCGCACCGGTGCGGCGTCGTCCTGGATGGCCGC